>JANWHA010000069.1 GCA_025450635.1 Croceibacterium sp.
AACCTAAGGGCAGGTTCCCACGCGTTACGCACCCGTGCGCCACTATCCCCGAAGGGATCGTTCGACTTGCATGTGTTAGGCATGCCGCCAGCGTTCGTTCTGAGCCAGGATCAAACTCTCAAGTTTGAGTCACACACTTCACTGGCACGATCGTGAGATCGCTAACCCGTGAGGCATGAACTGCAAGGAGCCGATTACCTGCACTGTCAAACGTAATGGATACGAAGGACAATGTAAGTCGTCGGCTTGAATTAACCGGTACCGGAGCCTTGAGACCCCCGGACCGGGCGCCGTCGCCCACATGTCCCTTCATCAAAAACCAACGATGTCAAAGAGCCGACCAACATCAAAGGCGGACAGTGATGGTACCCCGATTTAAGGCCGGGGGACTGACTGTCCGTTCTGTGTTGGCGACCGAAGCGAACAGAGCCAGTCGAAACCGGCAGGGCCGCGTCGGTGAGGGGCCATATATGGAGGGGGTTGAGTCGGGTCAACCGCCTTTTTGCAATTTTGTTTCGCAAGGCTTTGAAAGCCGCCGAGACTGGCGACCCAGGTAGGTAGAGAGTCCGAGATTTCAAGAACATCCGCTGCCGCGCCCCCCCGACCGGCGGCAAGCTGCGCGGCGCGTAGCCGGTAAACCAAATCTTATCGCCGCGTGGTTAATCCCCGGGCGCATGAACGCGCCCGTCTCGATCGGCACGGCGGCTCCCCGCGTCGCGGTGATCGTGCCCGCCTATGGCGTGGCGCATCTCGTCGGCGAGGCGCTCGATTCCGTGCTGGCGCAGACCTTCGGCGAGTGGGAGTGCTGGGTGGTCGACGACGGCGCGCCCGACGACACCGCTCGTGCGGTGCTGCCTTACCTGTCCGATCCGCGGATCCGCTTTCTCGAAACCGGGCACGGCGGCGTGGCCTGTGCCCGCAACCGGGCGATCGCGCGGGCCCGCGCACCCTACGTCGCGCTGCTCGACGGCGACGACCTGCTGCGGCCGCGCTACCTCGAGCGGATGGTCGCCGCGCTGGACGCCGAGCCCGAAGCCCGCCTGGTGACTTGCGACGCACGCAATTTCGGAGCGGTGCCGCAGGAAAGCTTCTGCGCCTCGGCCATGCAGCGCGGCCACGGGCGGATGCGCGGCACACTTGGTCAAGTCCTCGACCGCAGCTTCGCCGTGTACATCGGCAGCAGCTTCAGGCGCTCGGACTGGGAGCGGGTCAGCGGCTTCGACGAGAGCATGGCCCATTGCGAGGACTTCGACTTCTGGGTTCGCCTGCTGATGCTCGGCGGGCACGCGCTTTATCTCGACGAGGTGCTCGGCGAATACCGCGTGCGTCCGTCCTCGGCCTCGGCGAGCGGCGAGAAGATGATCCGCGGTGTGCTGTACACCTACGACAAGGTCCTGCCGCAGCTCGGGGAGCGCCCCGAGGCGGACATCGTGCGGGCGATGATCGACCGTCGGCGGGTCGAGCTCGAATTCGAATGGGCGGTCGACCGCGTGCTCGCCGGGGACATGGCCGCCGGCCTCGCCAGCCTGCACCGCACGCGCGGCAATACCGGGGGTCTGGCCTGGCCCGCCGCCCTCGCGCTGTGGGACCTGTTCCCCGGTCTCGCCGCGCCGATGCTGCGCCGCCGCCGGCAGAGCAATGCCCGCGGCGCCGGCGCCCGCCAGGTCGCCCCGCTGGAGGCTGTCGAATGAGCGGGAGCTTGGGCGACAGCGTCAAGCGCGCGGTGATCTGGCGCTCGGGCAGCCAGATATTCGCCCAGGTCGTCGCCTGGGCTTCGACCCTGATGGTCATCCGGATCCTCGATCCGGCCGATTATGGCCTGTTCGCGATGACCCAGGTGGTGATCGTGTTCCTCAACTTCCTCAACGGCTACGGCTTCGCCGGCTCGTTGATCCGCGAGCCCGAGCTGACCGAGCAGAGGATCCGCCAGGCGTTCGGCATCCTGCTGCTGGTCAACGGCGCGCTCGCCCTGCTCCAGTTGAGCCTGGCGCCGCTCGCGGCTGCCTATTATCGCCAGCCTCAGGTGGCCGAGCTGCTGAGCGTGCAGGCGCTCATCTTTCTCGCGACGCCGTTCACCGCGATCCCCGAAGTGCTGCTGATGCGGGCGATGGACTTCCGCCGGCAGGCGTTCGTCAACATCGCCGCGACGCTCGTTTCGGCGACGGTGGCACTCGCCTGCGCGTTCGCCGGGCTCGGCGTGTGGACCCTGGTGTGGGCCCCGGTTTCACTGTTCTGGGCCCGCGCGGTCGGGCTGCAGGCGGTGACCCGCGCGCGCTATCGGCCGAGCTTCCGCTTCGCCGGGACCGGGCCGATGTTTCGTTTCGGGCTGGCGCTGCTGGCGAGCAGCTTCGGCTGGACGGTGATGACCCAGGCCGACACCGCGATCGCCGCGCGCTGGCTCTCGGCCGGCCAGCTCGGCCTTTATGCCGAAGCGTTCTTCCTTACGAGCCTGATCGCGAGCAAGTTCGTGCCGTCGCTCAACGAGGTGTTCTACCCGGCCTACGCGCGGATGCAGGACGATCCGCGCCAGCTCGGCGCGGCGTTCCTCAAGGCGGTGCGGCTGATCATGCTGGTCACCTGCCCGCTGTACCTCGGGCTGTCGGTGGTCGCGCCCGACGCCATCACGCTCGTTCTCGGCGCCAAGTGGGGCGCGATGGCGCCATTGGTGACTGTCCTGGCGCTGGCGATGCCGGTGCAGACGTTGCACATCCTGTTCGCGCCGGCGGTGAACGCGCTCGGCCACACCCGGATCACCATGCGCTCGTCCCTGTTCGGCGCCGTGGTCATGCCCGTGGCGTTCTTCGTCGGCCTCCATTGGGGCGCGATGGGCCTCGCCTACGCCTGGCTGCTGGTGTTTCCGCTGCTGCCTCTGCTCACGTTCGCGCAAGCGCACGGCAAGCTTGGCATCGACGTGCGGCGACTGGCGGCCGCGGTCGCGCCCGGCCTGCTGGCAAGCCTGGCGATGGCCGCGATCGTCTGGCTGCTGGGGCGCCAGCTGGGCGGCGTCGCGCCCTGGCAGCGCCTGTTGCTCGAGGTCGCCGGTGGCGGCGCGGCTTACGTCGGCTTGCTGTCGGTCTTTTCGCGCAGCACCGTGATGGAAGTGGCCGCCTTGATCACGCGGCGCCGTGCTACGACTCGCGCCGAAGCGGCCGCCTGATAGCGTTTGCCCGCGTATCAATGTCCGTGGTATGATCGGCTGCGTGCGCCGGGACTGATCCGGCCCCGGTGCCGCGCTGGGGAGACGCGCTATGCACTGGTCGTTCGCTTTGGCGGCGCTCGCTTCGATCGGCTCGACCTCGGCCACCGTCGATATCGGGCCTATCCCCAACGTGGGCTCGGGCGAAGTCCTGAAAATGCAGCCGGAAGCCCACGATCGCCTCACCGTGCCGGTGACGATCTCCGGGATGGGCCCGTTCCACTTCGTGCTCGACACCGGCGCCCAGGCGACCGTTCTGTCGACGGCCCTCGCCGACCGGCTGATGCTGACTGACCGCAAGTCGGCGGTGCTCGTTGGCATGGCTAGCAGCCGGACTGTCGAAACGACCTTCGTGCCCGATTTCGCCCTTGGCAGCCGCACCTTTCCGATCCGCGTGGCGCCCCTGGTCGCAGCCGCAAATATCGGCGGGGCCGACGGCATCCTCGGCATCGACAGCCTACAGGGCCAGCGGGTGCTGCTCGATTTCCAGCACCAGCGGATCGCGGTAGACGACGCGCGGCAGCTCGGTGGCAATCGCGGCTATGAAATCATCGTCACGGCCCATGTGAAGTTGGGCCAGTTGATCATCACCCATGCTTCTGTCGACGGCATCCGTACGGCAGTGCTGGTTGACACGGGGTCGGAAAGCAGCGTGGGCAACGCGGCGCTGGAGCAAAGGCTGAGCCGGATGAAGCTCGGCGGCGAAGTGCAAATGCAGGACGTCAACGGTGCTTCGCTCAGCGGTCCATCGCGGCTGGGCGGATCACTCGAGATTGGCGACGCCTCGATCAACAATCTCTCGATCACTTTTGCCGACGCACCGACATTTCACACGCTGGGCCTAACGAACGAGCCAGCGCTCATCCTCGGCATGCACGAGCTCAGGGCATTCAACCGCGTGGCGATCGATTTCCAGCAGCGCCGCATTCTGTTTGATCTTCCGGCTTCGGCATTGGACAACGCGTCACTGCTTCACACGCACTACTGAGCGGACGGGATTGCCATCGCGCACGGCAGCGCCCACTTCTCGTTCGATGAGCGAGGCGCCGGAGCAGCTGGAGAAGAAGCCCGATCCGGCGGACTGGGCGACCGTTCGCCGCTTCCTGCCGTATCTGTGGCCCGCCGGGCGGCGCGATTTGCGCGGGCGCATTGTCGGCGCGGCCGTCTTCGTGGTGCTGGCCAAGGTCGTCGTGCTGACGTTGCCGCTGGCCTATGGCCGGGCGATCAATACGATGGCCGCGAAGGGCAACCCCGCGGTATGGCTGGCGCTGGCCCTGGTGCTTGCTTATGCCGCCGGGCGCTTCGCCACGGTCCTGTTCGACAACATTCGCAACATCATCTTCGAACGCGTCGGCCAAGAAGCGGTACGGCAGCTCACCGAAGACGTATTCGGCCGCCTGCACGAGCTTTCCTTGCGGTTCCATCTGTCGCGCCGCACCGGCGAGGTCACCAAGACCGTCGATCGCGGGTCGAAGAGCATCAACACGATGATCTACTTCCTGCTGTTCAACATCGCTCCGACGGCGGTCGAGATGATCGCCGTCGCGGTGATCTTCTATTTCAAGTTCGGCTGGCAGGTGGTCGTGGCCACCGCGGTCACGGTATTCAGCTACATCTGGATCACCCGGCTCATCACCGAATGGCGCACCCACTTGCGGCACAGGATGAACGAGCAGGACGGCCTGGCCCTCGCCAGAGCGGTCGATTCACTGCTCAATTACGAGACGGTGAAGTACTTCGGCGCCGAGCACCGGGAGCGGCAGCGTTTCGGCGCCGCCACTCGCGCCTATGCCGAGGCCGCCCTGAAAAGCGAGAACTCGCTCGGCCTGCTCAACGTCGCGCAGGCGGCGATCATGAACCTGATGATGGCCGGCGCGCTCGCGTTTACGGTATGGGGCTGGAGCAAAGGCCGGTTTTCGGTCGGCGACCTGGCCACGATCCAGATGTACCTGACGCAGCTCTTCACGCCGCTCAACTTCCTCGGCACCGTCTATCGCACGATCCGCCAGGGCTTGATCGACATGGCGCTGATGTTCCGCCTGATCGACACGCCGGTCGAGGTCGAGGATGCGCCCGGCGCGCCGGCGCTGGTGGTGCGGCATCCGACCGTAGTCTTCGACGAGGTGGTGTTCGGCTACGACCGGGACCGCAAGATACTCCATGGCCTCAGCTTCGAAGTCCCGGCCGGCGCGCGCGTCGCCATCGTCGGTCCTTCGGGCGCCGGCAAGTCGACCATCGGCCGGCTGCTGTTCCGCTTTTACGACCCGTGGTCGGGCCGCATCCTGATCGACGGGCAGGACATCAGACAGGTCACCCAGGAATCGCTCCGCCGCCAGATCGGCATTGTCCCGCAGGATTCGGTGCTGTTCAACGATACCATCGGCTACAACATCGCCTACGGCCGTGACGACGCCAGCCAGGACGACGTGGTCGCCGCGGCGCGCGGCGCGGCGATCCTGCCGTTCATCGAGAAGCTGCCGTTCGGCTTCGATACCGAAGTGGGCGAGCGGGGCCTGAAGCTGTCGGGTGGCGAGAAGCAGCGCGTGGCGATCGCTCGCACGCTGGTCAAGAACCCGCCGATCCTGCTGCTCGACGAGGCCACCAGCGCGCTCGACACGCGCACCGAGCAGGACATCCTCGCCACGCTGCGGCGAGTCTCGGCCCACCGCACCAGCCTGTCGATCGCCCATCGGCTGTCGACCATCGCCGATTCCGACCTGATCTACGTGATGCACGAAGGGCGCCTCGCCGAACACGGCACACATACCGAGTTGCTGCGGCTCGACGGGCTCTACGCCGAAATGTGGGCGCGGCAGGCGCACGAGAAGGATTTGCTGGAGGAGGCCGCCGAATGAGGCCGCGATACCTGGTTTTGATCATCCCGGCGCTGGCGCTGGTCGCGGGCTGCGCCAAGCAGCAGCCGCAAGCGTCGGCGGAGCCGACCGTCCACGACATCATGAAAAACAAGGTCGATGCCAACGCCGATGCCTTGTGGGACCTGACCAATCCCGCGTTGAACAACGACGCCAGCCTCGACCCGGCGAAGATCGACGACGCGACGTGGACGAAGATGGCCCAGAGGGCGCAAGCCGTGGCCGACGCGGCCGGCGAGCTGGCCCACCTGAAGACGTTGAAGCTGATCAACCCGGGCGAGACAATCGCCGATCAAGGCACCTTCGGCAACCAGCCCGACGAAGTGCAGGATCACCTGAACCACAACCCCGACGACTTCCGCCAGTTCGCCGGCGTTCTCCAGGCGGACATGGCCGACGTCGTCGCCGGGGCCAAGGCGCACGACGCCAGGAAGCTGACCCCGCTGATCGACCAGCTCGACGGGGTGTGCGAGAATTGCCACCTCGAGTTCTGGTACCCGGACCAGAAGGCCTATATCGAAAAGATCCGCAAGAGCGGCGGCAACGATCCGACGAGCTGAGGCCGATGCTCAGTCCTGGCCGGGAAAGCGCCTGTACTTGGGCAGCGTGTCGAGCCCCGCTTCCCACGGCAGCGCGTCGGCCATCTGGACGTGGAGCTGCGGTGGGAAGTCCTTGGGCTTATCGAAGGTCGCGGTGAGGATGTCGGCCACGCCGGGCATCGCCGGCTCGTTGAAATAAAACAGGCTGGTGCCGCATTCGCCGCAGAACTGGCGCTCGACGCCTGTCGATGAGTTGTACGTGCGAGGTTCGCCCTGTTCGACCGTCAGCGCCTCGCGCGGGTAGCCCACCCAGGCGGTCATCAGGCCGCCGGTGGTTCGGCGGCAGCTTTCGCAATGGCACACGCTGCTGTGCTTCGGCTCGCCGGTGACCGAATAGCGGATCGCTCCGCAATGACATCCGCCAGTTGGCATCCGTTCTCTCCTGTTTCCCCAGGTCAGAACATATCAGGAACTTTGCGCTCTGCAAGCGGCCTGCGCCGGGGCCAAAGCGCATTGCCGCAAGGGTTTGATAGGATTACAAACAAATCGGCCCTTGCCGACGTTGCGCAAGGGCGGGGGGGGCAATCCAATGGGTGTGCCAATTTTTTCGAGCGCGGCGCGTAGGGCGCCGCACGCTTTCCTCGTTCTCTTCGCTTTTCTCGTGCTGTTTGCCGGGGGAATCGACCGTGCCGTCGCGGCCGGTCATGACTATCAGGTCGGCGAGGCAATCGTTTACGACAACCCGAATGACGACGTGCCCGCGCGCAAGGGCCGCGTCACCAGGATCAGCGGCGACCAGATTTGGGTCGATTTCGCCGAGTTCAATCCCGGCCTCAACGTGGCCGAGGCATCGAAAATCCTCTTCAAGGGGACCAACCAGGTCGATGACTGGACGGTGCCCTTCGCCGAGGCGACGACCGGGGGCGGCGCGGCCGGATCGGCTCAGACTGCCCAAGCGGCGCCCGCGCCCGCGCAGCAAGCCGTTGCAACCCCGCGCGCCGCAAGACGCGCGACCGCTGCCCATCCGGCCGCCGGAGAAGTCACCTCCCTGTTCGGCCGCTGGAGCACGCTGCAGATCGGTCACACCATCCTGACCGCGCCTGGCGACGGCTACATCTACCAGAAGCAGGAAATCGCCGCGAAGGCGGGCGAGATCGTCATCCGCCCGAACGGCACCTTCACCTGGAACAGCAAGTCGCAAGGGGTCATCAACGGCAAGTGGCGCGAAGCCACCGCCGACGAGGTGCGCGGCGGTTTCGGCGGGCCGGGCATTCGCCTGATTCATGGCGAGAGCGGCTGGGACTACAATGTCCAGCTGCGGCCGCAGACGGGGGTACAGCCGGCCGCGAGCATCGCCATCTGGACGCAAGGCTATCAGGTCAACGCCTACCGCGTCGGCTGAATGCCGGACTGCTACGGCATCCGCCCGCAGGCTCGCTCAGGCGCCTCCGCTTGAGCGCTCCGCGGGCTTGTCCCAGCGCCAGCACAGCAGGTCTCCGTCCTCGGCATCGCTGCGTTCGCCGACTACCTGGAATCCGTTGGCTTGGAGGACGCGTTGAGAGGCCGTGTTGGCGAGCCCGGTTTCGGCGACGACGACGCGGATGCGGTCGTCCTCCCGCGACCAGGCGAGAACTCCGGCGACGGCCGCCTTCGCGGCGCCGCGCCCTTCCTCGCCCGGGGCGGTGCCATAGCCGATATTCACCACGCCCGGTTCAACCAGGCGCGTGATCGAGCACAAGGCGATGATCCGGTTGTGGTCGAGCACCATCCACGCATTGGGCTCGATCGACTCACGCAAGCTGCCGGAAATCCCGGCAAGCATGGCGAGCACCTCGGGCGGGGAAAGCCCGCCGGCGGGCAATTCGAGGCCGGCTTCGGGCGGCTTGCCGGCAGCGAGCCGGTTGAACCCATCCGTGGTGAGCGAACGGGTCGAGAAGCTCGCCCGGCTCACAGGATGTACTTGCTGAGGTCGGCGTCGCCGGCAAGCTCGGCCAGCTTGTCGCGCACATAGGCGGCGTCGATCGTCACGGTGGCGCCGGCGCGTTCCTCGGCTTCGAAGCTGACTTCCTCGACGAGCTTTTCCATCACCGTCTGCAACCGCCGGGCGCCGATGTTCTCGACGCTTTCGTTGACCTGCTGGGCGATGCGAGCGACCTCGCGCACCGCGTCCTCGGTGATGTCGAGCGTCACTTCCTCGGTGCCGAGCAGCGCGCGGTACTGCTCGACCAGGTTGGCCTTGGTCTCGCTGAGGATGCGGACGAAATCCGCCTCGGTCAGGCTGGCGAGCTCGACGCGGATCGGCAGGCGGCCCTGCAGCTCGGGCAGCATGTCGCTCGGCTTGGAGAGGTGGAACGCGCCGCTGGCGATGAACAGCACGTGGTCGGTCTTCATCGGGCCGTACTTGGTGGCGACCGTGGTGCCTTCGATCAGCGGCAGCAGGTCGCGCTGCACGCCCTCGCGGCTGACCGACCCGCCGCGCACGTCGGAAACGGCGATCTTGTCGATCTCGTCGAGGAAGACGATGCCGTTGGTCTCGGCGTTGGCCAGCGCGGTGCGGGCGACATCGTCCTGGTCCAACCGCTTCTCGGCTTCCTCGTCGACCAGCTTGTCCCACGCCTCCGGCACCTTGAGCTTGCGGCGCTTCATGTTCTGCCGGCCGAACGCCTTGCCCATCATCTCGGTGAGGTTGATCATCCCCACGCCGCCGCCCATGCCGGGGATCTCCATCGGCACCGACGGGCTGTCCTCGACCTCGATCTCGACCTCGACGTCGTTCATCGCGTTCTCGACGATGCGCTGGCGAAAGCTCTCGCGGGTCGCTTCGCTGGCGTGCTCGCCGACGAGCGCCTTCAGGAGCCGGTCCATCGCCGCCTTGCTCGCCGCCTCGCGCACCGCCTCGCGGCGGCGGTCCTTCTCCAGGCGGATGGCTTCCTCGACCAGGTCGCGGGCGATCTGCTCGACGTCGCGGCCGACATAGCCGACCTCGGTGAACTTGGTCGCCTCGACCTTGACGAACGGCGCCTCGGCGAGCTTCGCCAGCCGCCGGCTGATCTCGGTCTTGCCGCAGCCGGTGGGGCCGATCATCAGGATGTTCTTGGGCGTGACTTCGTCGCGCAGCTCTTCCGGCAGGCGCAGGCGGCGCCAGCGATTGCGCAGCGCCACGGCGACGGCGCGTTTGGCGTCGGCCTGGCCGACGATATGCTCGTCCAATGCGGCGACGATGGCTTTGGGAGTAAGAGCTTCGTTCATTCTCTTCTTCTCTCCCCTCTCGCTGGCGGGAGGGGTCGGGGAGGGCTTGTCGGTCGAGGCGGAGGGCAACAGACCCTCCCTGGCCTCTCCCGCAAGCGGGAGGGGGATCAGATAGTCTCGACCGTCACCCGGTCGTTGGTGAAGACGCACACCTCGGCGGCGACTTCCATCGCGCGGCGGGCGATTGTCTCCGCATCGTCCTCATACGCGTCGAGCGCGCGCGCGGCCGAGAGCGCGTAGTTGCCGCCCGAGCCGATCGCGGCGATGCCGCCCTCGGGCTCGAGCACGTCGCCGTTGCCGGTGAGGACCAGCATCGTGTCCTTGTCGGCGACGATCATCAGCGCTTCGAGGTTGCGCAGGTATTTGTCGGTGCGCCAGTCCTTGGCCAGCTCGACCGCGGCGCGCAGCAGTTGGCCGGAGTACTGCTCGAGCTTCTTCTCGAGCCGCTCGAACAGCGTGAAAGCGTCCGCGGTGGCGCCGGCGAACCCGGCGATCACCTTGCCCTTTTCCGGGCCGCCCTCGCCAATCCGGCGGACCTTGCGCGCGTTGGGCTTCATCACGGTGTTGCCCATCGTCACCTGGCCGTCGCCGGCGATCACGGTCTTGCCGTTCTTGGATACGCCGATGATGGTAGTGCCGTGCCAGCGGACGCCGCCACGGCGATCGGAAGTGTCGTCCATGGCGCGCGATATGGTGCCAGCCGCCGACGCGTTCAATCCTTCGTCAGGCCGGAATCGCGGAATCAGCCGCCGGGGCCGCCACCACCGCCGCCGGTGTTGCTCGGGGCGCCCGTGCCTCCGCCGCCGGCGCCGACCTGGCCGATGTTGCCGAACAGGTCTTGCAACAGGTTGCGCTCACGGCCGAGCGTGGGGGTCTTGTCGCTGTCCGGATGGATCCGCACGACCTTCTCGATGCCCGAGGTTTCGGCCGAGGTTACGTTGCCGGCGGGATCGAACGCGACGGCCAGCACCGTCTCCTTGCTGATGCGCGGGGTGCTGAACGGCTTCTGCTTGGTGAAGCTGCCGACGTAATACCACGTCGGCTGGCCGAACTGACTCTTGAAGCTGGGCTCGCCGAGCAGCTGCTCGACCGACTGCTGGTTGTCGATGCCGGCGTGGACCGAATTCATCAGGGTCGGTTCGGTGATGTATCCGCGGTGTCCTGCGATCGAACTGCAGCCCGAAACCAGCGCTAGCGCGCCCAGCAGAGCTGCGTTGCGATTGAACATGACCATGTGCAGACCGTCTCCGAACCCCAAGCCCGGCGCGCATTGTCAGGAGCCGCGCCGCGCCTATATCGGCGCGAGCCTTAGGGGCTGGCGCGCCGCTGTGCAACGCCGCTTCGCCTTGAGGCATTGAATAACCGCTGAACGAAGGCGCGCCTGCCGCAATGCCGATCTTCCGTCGCCTGTTCACCCCCAAGCCCGACCCGCGCGAGGCCCTGCGACCGCTGTGGCACCGTGTGGTCGAAATCTCCCGCGAGCCCGACTGGTATGTCGAGTGCGGCGTGGCCGACACCGTGCCCGGCCGCTTCGACATGATCACCGCGGTCCTGGCGCTGGTGCTGCTGCGGCTGGAGCGCGACGCAGACGCCGCCGGCGAGAGCGCGCTGCTGACCGAGCTGTTCGTCGAGGACATGGACGGCCAGCTGCGCGAGAGCGGCGTGGGCGACATCGTCGTCGGCAAGCACATCGGCAAGCTGATGGCGTCGCTCGGCGGCCGCCTCGGCGCCTATCGGGCGGCGCTGGCCGGCGACGCGCCGCTCGACGAGGCGGTGCTCCGCAATGTCACGCTGCTCGATGGACGCGAGCCGACACCGCTGGCCGAACGGCTGCGGGCGCTGTCCGCCCGGCTCGGCGACACGTCGGCGGCAGACCTCCTCGCCGGCCGGATCGAGCGGTGAGCGGCCCGGAATTCTCGCGTCCCGTCGACCGCCGGCACCTGCCGCCGCGTCCGGTCGAGCTGGTCGCCGGGGAAGCCGAGCGCCAGGCGCTCACCGCGCGCTTCGGCCTGGTGGCGATCGGCCGCCTCGAAGCGACGGTGTCGCTGGAAGCGGATGGCGACGCGGTCAACGCCAAAGGATCGCTGTCGGCCGACATCGTGCAGAGCTGCGCCGTCACCGGCGACGACCTGCCGGTGACGATTTCGGACCCGTTCGCCGTGCGCTTCGTGCCGGAAACCGCGGCCGAGGACGAGGAAGTGGAACTGACGAGCGAGGAGCTCGACGAGATTCCCTACGCCGGGACCGCCTTCGACCTCGGCGAAGCGGTCGCCCAGAGCCTGGCGCTGGCGATCGACCCTTACGCCACCGGGCCCGGAGCCGATGAAGTGCGCAAGGCGAAGGGCCTGTCCGACGGGGCGGCGAGCGGCCCGTTCGCCGCCCTCGCCGCGTTGAAGAAGTAACAAGCTCCTAGAACGGAATGTCGTCGTCGAGATCGTCGGCGAAGCTCGATCCGCCGCCACCCGACGAACCGCCGGCGCCCGAGCCCCGACCCGATCCGCCGCTCGACGAGCCGCCGCCCTGGTTCCAGTCGCCGCCGCCGCGCTGGCCGCCCCCGCCGCCCCCGCCGCCCCCGCCGCCGGGCGCGCCGTCGAGCATCGTCAGCACGCCGTTCATGCCGCGGATGACCACTTCGGTGGTGTACTTGTCCTGCCCCTGCTGATCCTGCCACTTGCGCGTCTGCAACTGGCCTTCGATGTAGACCTTGCTGCCCTTGCGCAGATAGCGCTCGACCACGCCGACCAGGCCTTCGGAAAAGATCGCGACGTTGTGCCACTCGGTGCGCTCTTGCCGCTCACCGGTGTTCTTGTCCTTCCAGCTTTCCGAGGTGGCGATGCGCAGGTTGGCGACCTTGCCGCCGTTCTGGAAGCTGCGGATTTCCGGGTCGGCGCCCAGGTTGCCGATGAGCATTACCTTGTTGAGACTGCCGGCCATGAATTGTCCTCTCGCGAGCTAGAGGCCGGCGGCGACCGCCAGCCAGTAAGTGATTCCCGCGAAGATGTAGGCGAGCGCAAACAGGTAGGCCAACATGAAAAAGGGCCATTTCCACCCATTCGTCTCGCGCCGGGTCACGGCGATGGTGGAAAGGCACTGGGGGGCGAACACGAACCAGGCGAGAAAGGCGAGCGCGGTCGGCAGGGTCCATTTGGCCTGAAGCCGTGGGATCAGCCCTTGCGCCTCCGCGTCGTCGTCGCTGGCGCTGACCGCGTAAGTCGTCGCCAGCGAGGACACGGCGACTTCGCGCGCGGCCATCGCCGGGATCAGCGCCATCGCTATCTCGCGATTGAAGCCGATCGGCTCCAGCACGACGTGAAGCGCGCTGCCGATGTGCCCGGCGAAGCTGGCGTCGACCTGGCTCTCGCCCGGCGCCGCGCGCGGGAAGCTCAGCAGCAGCCACAGCACCACCGTGACGGTGAAGATGATCGTGCCGGCGCGGCGCAGGAAAATCCACGCCCGCTGCCACAGGCCGAGCAGGATGTCGCGCAGCGGCGGCCACTGGTACTTGGGCAGCTCCATGATGAAGCCCGAGGCGCTGCCCTTGGTGACGGTGCGGCGGAGAACCAGCGCGACGCAGAACGCGCCGATGATCCCGGCGACGTAGAGCCCGAACAGCACCAGTCCCTGCAGCCCGACACCCCAGCCGACGGTGCGGTGCGGAATGAACGCGGCGATGATCACCGCGTAGACCGGCAGCCGCGCCGAGCAGGTCATCAATGGAGCGATCAGGATGGTGGTCAGCCGGTCCTTGGGATCGGCGATCGCGCGCGTCGCCATGATGCCCGGGATGGCGCAGGCGAAGCTGGAGAGCAGCGGGATGAAGCTGCGGCCCGACAGGCCGACACGGGCCATCAGCCGGTCCATCAGGAACGCCGCCCGAGCCATGTAGCCCGATTGCTCCATCACCAGGATGAAGGCGAACAGGATGATGATCTGCGGCAGGAACACCACCACCGATCCGACGCCGGCGAGCACGCCTTCGGTCAGGAGGTCGCGCAGGAAGCTGGCGGGCAGCACAGCCGTCGCCGCGGCGATCAGGTCGGTCACTCCGCCGGAGAGGGCGTCCTGCAACGGGGCGGCCCAGGCGAACACCGCCTGGAACATCACGAACAGCAGGGCGAACAGGATCAAGGGGCCGAGCCACGGGTTGAGCAGCACCTTGTCGAGGCTGGCATGGAGCCGGTGTTGCGCCGTCTCCGAGAGGATCGTGCCCTGCGCCATGGTGCGCGCGGCCATGCGCCGCTCGGGCAAGGTCAGGTGCCACTTCTTGTGGTCTTTCGGGTCGCGCTCTGCGGTCGCTTCGGCCCCCCCGATCGCGGCGAGCAGGTCGTCGATTCCGCGCCGGCGCACTGCGACGGTCGGCACCACCGGCACGCCGAGCGCCGCGCTCAGCGCCTCGGGGTCGAGCACAAGCCCGTCGCGCTCGGCGAGGTCGACCATGTTGAGCGCGACGACCACCGGCCGGCCCAGCTCGATCAGCTCTTGCGCGAACACCAGGTGCTGCTCGAGGTTCGACGCGTCGAGGACGATGATCAGCACCTCGGGCTTGGCTTCGCCGGTGAATTCTCCCAGCACCACCTTGCGGGTGACTTCTTCGTCCGGGCTGGCCGCGTCGAGGGAATAAGACCCGGGAAGGTCGGTCAGCTCGACCGGTTCGCCGCTCGGCAGCAGGAACCGGCCGGCCTTTCGCTCGACAGTGACGCCCGCATAATTGGCGATCTTCTGCCGCGCGCCGGTGAGCACGTTGAACAGCGCGCTCTTGCCGGAATTGGGATTGCCGACCAGCGCGGCGGTGCGCAGACGGCTCATCACAGTTCCCTGACGGTCATCGCCGCCGCGTGGCTGCGGCGCAAAGCCAGGGTCATCCGGCCAATCAGCAGCGCGATCGGGTCGCGGCCGCCGAACACTCCGCGATGGGCGACAGCCACCCGCGCGCCCTGGTCCACGCCGAGCGCGCGCAGGCGCTTCGCCTCATCGGGCGCGAGCGCCGCCCAGTCGATCGCGACGATCTCCGCGCGGCGGCGCGGCGGGAGTTGGTCGAGCGTCATGGTTAGGCTGTGGCAGAAGACAATGCTAATTGCAACTAATTCTCATTAAGGTTTGCAATTAGCGGGCCGGATAGCGCAACCGACCGAGGAATCGGATCGGATCGAAGTGCTCGCGCTTGGCGAGCCACTTCGCCTTGGCCTTCTCGAACTTCATCACGCCTTCGATCCGCCGGTCGAGGAACAGGCGGGTCTCGGCCTTACCTTCGCTCTGGTCGTCGACGAACGCCGCCAGCGTCGCGGCGTAAACGCCGGCGAGGATCGCCCGCTTGGTGTAGTGATTATAGTCGGTCGCGGTGTCGCCGGCGAGGCGCCACATCCTGTCGGCGCTCGCCCAGCCGAGCCTGGCCGCGCGCACCAGGTTCTGCGGCATCGCCTGGATGGCCAGCGCCCGCCGCAGCGCTTCCTCGAGCCCGAAGACGGCTTCGAGCCGGAACCAGACGAGCGCGCGGATGCGCTCGCGGATCGGCATTTGCGCGAGCACCTCGCGGTCGAATGCGGCCTCCATCTTCGCGTCGACCGAAGCGACCCAGGCTTCGATCATGTCGATCGCCCCGCCGGGGAAGGCGAGCGGGGCGAGCGCAGGGTCGGTCCCCGCCGCCTCGCTCGCATGGGCCAGCGCCGCATCGCTCCAGCCATCGAAGATCGCCGCCTCCGCCACCAGCGGCGCCAGCCGAAGGCGGAGTTCGTCGAGGGTGAGGTCGTCCGCTTGCGCCATGTTAGAATGTCGGTCCGTAGGTCCCCTGGGGCTTTCTCGCCGTCTTGTCCTTATCGTGCTTGAGGATCTCCCCAAGCACCAGGCTGTCGGCTCCCTCGAGCTTGGCGTAGTCGCGCGCCGAGCGGCCGGCGTTGTCCGTCCGCTCGGGATCGGCGCCCGCCGCCAGCAGCAAGCGGACCATCTGCAGGTTGCGGCTGTGCACGGCCGTGATCAGCGGCGTCTCGCCGGCGTCGTTGGCGACGTCCACCTTCGCGCCCGACTGGGCCAGGGCGATGACCGCGTCGGGGAGATTCATCTGGCTGGCGAGCATTAGCGGAGTGACGCCGTGCTTGTCGGCCAGGTTGGGATCGGCGCCCTTGCCGAGAAGATAGCTGAGCCAGCGATAGGCGCGCGCGCGCACCGCGATATGCAGGGCGGTGTGGCCGTCCGTCCGGTCCCGCGCATTGATCAAGGTCGAGCTCTTGTTCAGCAGTTCCTGCACGGTCGCCTGGTCCTGCTTTTCGACCGCCTGGAGAAACTTGTAGCCATCGGAATAGAATTGCGCCGGGGCCGGCGCCGCCATCACCAGCGACAGCCCCAAGACGGCCATGATCGCCGGCCTGACGCGATGAATCATCGCCACTTCCAAACCTCCCAAAAATTCGCGGCCGAATATCTGGCGCCAAAAACATGCGGACGGGCCGCGCTCGACACCGGCCAACCCTTGCGAGGGGCGCGTTAGCAGAGCATGAACCCGGCTGTCATGTACCGAAAATTCGTCGCGTCGCTCCTTCCGCTGCTGCTCGTCGCTTGCTCGTCCTCCCCGAAAACCTCGGCCGGTTCGGGCGAAACGCCGCCATTGGCCGGCGCAACGATCGGCGGTCCGTTCACGCTGACCGACAGCAACGGCAAGACCGTCCACTGGAGCGATTTCGACGGCAAGTACCGCATCGTCTACTTCGGCTATACCTATTGCCCGGATGTCTGCCCGCTCGACATGCAGCACCTGATGCAAGGCTTCGCGCTCTACAAGCAGAAGCACCCCGCGCTCGCCGCGCAGATCGTGCCGATGTTCATCTCCGTCGATCCCGAGCGCGACACGCCCAAGGTGGTCGGCGAGTTCACCCATGCGTTCTCCGACGACTTGCTCGGCCTGACCGGCACGCCGGACGAGATCGCCAAGGCGGCCAAGGAATTCGCGATCTACTACCAGAAGGGCAAGGTGAACTCGCAAGGCGGCTATCTCGTCAACCACAGCACCCAGGCCTACCTTATGGGCCGCAAGGGCCAGCCGATCGCGCTCATCCCAGTGGACAAGGACCCGCCCGCGGTGGCGGAAGCGCTCGAAAAATGGGTCAGCTGAGGGAACGCTTCTGGGAGCTGGAGCTCGACGCGCTCGACCGCGCCGAGTGGGAAGCGCTGTGCGACGGCTGCGGCCGCTGCTGCCTGCACAAGCTGGAAGACGAAGACACCGGGGCGATCTCCCTGACCAACGTCGCCTGCAGGCTGCTCGACACCGAGACCGCGCGCTGCTGCGATTACAAGAACCGCAAGGCGTTCGTGCCCGATTGCCTGCGGCTGACCCTGAAGTTGGTCGTGTCGGTGCCGTGGCTGCCGGAAACCTGCGCCTACCGCCGCCGGGCCGAAGGCCAGCCGCTGCCCGAATGGCATCCGCTGCTGACCGGCAGCGACGAAGCGATGAAGCGCGCCGGCCAGTGCGTTGCCGGCAAGATCGTCAGCGAGCGCGACGCCGGCCCGCTCGAACACCACATCGTCGATTGGGACCACGCCGAAGAAGTCGCGCCATGATGGACTGGTTGCGCCGCGCGCCGGGCGAGGAGCCCGCGGTGTGCGTCGGCGGGCGCGAGGTCCCGCTGGCGATCCGCCGCCATGCGCGCGCGCGGCGCCTGACGATGCGGCTCGCCCCGGACGGCAGCGAGGTGCGTATCACGATGCCCCGCTGGGGCCGGACGGAGGACGCGCTGGTGTTCGCGCGCGCCCGGCTGGAGTGGCTCGAACGGCAGATCGCGGCGGTACCTCAGGCCCAGACGCCGCGGCCGGGCGGCGTGGTGCATTATCGCGGCGTGGGGTTGGCGATCGACTGGAACGCGGCGCATCCGCGCTCCCCTCGGCTGACCGGCGCGAGCCTACGCATCGGCGGGCCCGCCGAGAACCTGCCGCGGCGGCTCCAGCGCTGGCTCCAGGGCGAGGCGCAGCGCCTGCTGGAGGACGATCTCGCGTTCTATTGCGCGCGCGCCGGGCATGTCCCGCCGGCGCTCAGGCTGTCGCGGGCGCATCGGCGCTGGGGCAGTTGCTCCGACCGCCGCACGATCCGGGTCAACTGGCGGCTGGTCCAGGCGCCCGATTTCGTCCGCCGCTCGGTCGTCGCCCACGAAGTCGCGCACATGACGCACTTCGACCACTCGCCCGCGTTCCACGCCTTGCTCGCCGGGCTGTTCGAGGGCGAGGTACACGCGGCCGATGCGTGGCTGAAGGCGCACGGGCGGACGCTTTATGCGTCGTTCGGCTGAGGGCCTAACCGCGAATTAACCATTCGCCCGTCATAACGGCGGCTATGGCGTGCCAGGGGATCGCCTTTGTGGCCGCGCTCGCCGCGGCTTCGGCGCCGGCTCTCGGGCCGGTGCGCTCCGACGCGCCTTCCACCCAGGCCAAAGCTGCGGCGAAGGCTCCGGCCGCGCCGACCGCGTCCGCGCCCACGCTCCAACCGAGAACGATCGCAGACCCGTTCGCGACAGTCGGGCCGAACGGGGAGCGCGCGCTCTCGATCACCGTCGACAGCGGCATCAGCGTCGGCCGTCTCGGCTTGCAAGGCCGCAAGGACGGCGATGCGGCGATCGACCCGCAGACCGGCGCCAAGCGGATCGGGGCCAACATGGTCGATCTCGGCGGGCTCACCTATCAGGGCAAGGCGACCATTACCGGCCAGCCGCTGAAGCCGGTGCGCATCGAGCTGCCGCAAACGGTCACGCTGTTCAGCCCGACCGGCGCCGAGGCCGAGCTGCGCGATTTCCGCACCGATCTTCCCGGGGTGGCGATGCTCGACGCCAGCGGCCAGCTGCAATTCAACTTTGGCGCCACGATAACCAGCAAAGGCGGCCAGGGCGGGAACTTCCGCGGACGCATCCCGATCCGCGTCGAATATTACTGACCGCGCGCCCGCAGGGGTGGCGCCGGGGGGTGCCGCGGCCTATCTTGCGCGCCATGCGCATCTTCAATCTCAAGCACGTCTCGCCGATGGAGGGCATCGGAGGTTTCGTCGACCAATGGCGCCAGCCGACGCCGTACCGTTGGCAGATCCTGGGGTTGTCGGTGGCGCTGACGTTCACGATGATCGTGCTGCTGGTGCCCAAGACGGAGCGCGCGCCGCCCGCCCAGCCCGATATCATCTGGATCAATACCTTCGCCCCGAACCGCTCCGAAAAGGAAATCATCGCCTCCAACATCGCCAACCAGAAGCGCAAGGACGCCGAAGCGGCGTTGCAGCGGCAGAAGGAGGAGGTGCGCAAGAACTTCTATCGCAACCTGGCCCGGGCCAGCGGTTTCGACCCCGACGAACTGGCGCGCGAATTCGGCCAGCCGACGGCGACCCCTGCGGCCAAGCCCGCCGCCGCGGCTCCGGCGCAAGCTGCGCCATCGCCGGCCAAGTCGACGGCCACCCCGACGAAGTGAGCGAGGCCGACGCGCGCTGGCTGGCCGCCGCCGCTTGCCTGGCCGAGCGCGCGCGGCCGCTGAGCCGGCCGAACCCGCCGGTGGGGGCGATCGTCGTCAAGGAAGGGATCGTGCTCGGGCGCGGTTGGACCCGGCCCGGCGGGCGGCCTCATGCCGAGGCGGCGGCGTTCGACGAAGCCGGCGCGGCGGCGGGCGGCGCGACGCTTTACGTCACGCTCGAGCCCTGCGCTCATCGCAGCGAGCGCGGTCCGGCGTGCGCGGACCTGGCGATCGCATCCGGTATCGTGCGCGCGGTGATCGGGGTCGCGGACCCGGACGCGCGCACCGCCGGAGAAGGCATTGCCCGGCTCACGGCCGCGGGCATCGATGCGACCCTCGCCGACGATGCGGCCAGCCGCGAGAGCCTCGCCGGCTATCTCGTGCGAATGCGCGAAGGCCGCCCATTCGTCACCCTCAAGCTGGCGATGACGGCCGACGGCTTCATCGCCCGCAAGGACGGCACCAGCAGGTGGATCACCGGCGAGATTGCCCGCGCCCACGCCCATCGCGAGCGTGCCCGGAGCGATGCGATCCTCGTCGGCGGCCGCACCTTGCGCAGCGACGCGCCCCGGCTCGACGTGAGGCTCCCCGGGCTCGAAGGCCGCAGTCCGCGGCGGCTGGCCCTCACACAGGGCGCGACGCCGGGCGGCTGGCAGGCCCTGCGCCAGCCTGAGGATATTCGCGATCTGGACGCGCAATACCTCCTGGTCGAAGGGGGCGCCGAAGTGGCGGACGCGCTCCTTTGCGCCGGGCTGGTCGACCGCCTGCTGCTCTACCGCTCGGCAGCCGAATTCGGCGAGGGGATTCCGGCCTTCCGTCATCCGGCCGCCGCGGGCGTCCCCGAAGGCTGGCTGCTTGCCGATCGCCGCCAGCTTGGCAACGACACGCTCGAAGACTACACCCCCGGCCAAAGCTAATGTTCACCGGTATCGTCACCGCCGTTGGCACCATCGAGAGCTGCGAGCAGCGCGGCGACTTGCGCGTGCGCATCGGCTGTCCGTTCGACCCCGAAAAGATCGCCATCGGCGCGTCGATCGCCTGCTCCGGCATTTGCCTCACCGTCGTCGAGCGAGGCGGAGAGCCCGGCAAGGCGTGGTTCGCAGTCGATGTTTCGGCCGAGACGCTTTCCCGCACCGCCAGAGGGCTTTGGACCGAGGGTGCGCGGATCAACCTCGAACCGTCGCTGAAGCTCGGCGACGAGCTCGGCGGCCACATCGTCTCCGGCCACGTCGACGCCGTCGGCAGGGTGGAGCGAGCTGCGCCCGAGGGCGATTCCACGCGCGTGACGATAGCCGCGCCGAAGGCCCTCGCCCCGTTCGTGGCGCCCAAGGGCTCGATCGCGGTCGACGGCGTTTCGCTGACAGTCAACGAGGTCGAGGACCGCCCGGACAGCTCGATAGCCTTCGGGCTCAATGTCATCCCCCACACCGCCGCGGTCACCACGCTCGGAGAGCTTGAACAAGGTGACGAGGTCAACCTCGAGATCGACACCGTCGCGCGCTATCTCCAGCGGCTCGAGAGCCTGCGCGCCTGATCGCCCCGTTGACGGGAGCGGGCGAAGCCGGTCAAATGTCCGAGCGAGCCCGGAATACGGGGCCGCGAAGGAGAGCATCGCCCATGGCCACAGCCGCCGCGCCGGCGCAGCGCAACGTCGGGCACGAGCTGGCGCTGCTGATCGTGCTCACGCTCGGCAACGGCATCGTCGGCTTCGACCGGCAGACGGTCGCCTACCTGACGCCGTTCATCGTCAAGGAGATGCACCTGTCGAACGGGCAGCTCGGCTGGATCGCTTCCGCGCTGTCGGCGGCGATCGCAATTTCCTCATTTTTCGGCAGCCAACTCGCCGACCAGAGCGGCAAGCGCAAGGGCATGCTGGTCGGTTGCACGCTGCTGTTTTCGCTGCTTTCCGGTGTCAGCGGCCTGGCGACGTCGTTCGCGTTCCTGCTCGCCGCGCGGTTCGCGCTGGGCCTCAGCGAAGGGCCGATCGTGCCGATCAGCCAGGCAATCATCGTCGATACGAGCAGCCCGAAGTGGCGCGGATTCAATATGGGCTTCATGCAAATGGTCGGCGCCTTCGGCATCGCCGGGTTCGTCGGCCCGCGCGTGGCGACGGTGATCGGGGCGGAGCACGGCTGGCGTACGGCGATGTTCCTCTCGATCGTGCCCGGTCTCGTCGTCGCCGCGCTGATGGTGCTGGTGCTGCGGCGCGACGGGCCGCGGCCAGCCGGCGAGCGGACGGCGCAGAGCAATCCCTTTGTGGATTTCGCCGCGCTGCTGCGCATCCGCAACATGCGCCTGGCGCTGGCGATCGCCGGGCTGATCACCGGCTGGCTGGTGCTGGAGACGACCTTTCTCACCCGCTTCCTGACCGAGACCAAGGGCCTGACTCCGGTCGCCGCAGGCGCGGTGATCAGCTGGGGCGGGATCGGCGCGTTCGTCGGCGGTATCGCTTTTCCCACCCTGTCCGACTGGGTCGGACGCAAGGCGGTGCTGGTGCTCGGCTCGCTCGCCGCCACGCTCGGGCCGCTCGCGCTGCTGACGCTGCACGATCCGTTCGCTCTGTCGCTGGCGATGGGCCTCGGCTGGCTCCCGCTCGGCATCGCGCCGCTTTATTGCGCGACGGTGCCGACCGAGAGCGTCAGCCCATCGCTCGCCGTCACCGCTGTCGGCATGGCGATGGGCTTCGCCGAATTCTTCGGCGGAATGGTGGTGCCGCCGATCGGCGGCTACGCGGCCGACGCGTTGGGGCTGCAGGCGATCTTCTGGATCTGCATCGGGCTTGCGCTGGTGTCCGCCTTCGCGGCATTGTTCCTGACCGAGACCGCGCCGCGCAAGGTCGGCGCGCCGTATCGCATTCCTGGGGAGTCCTGAGCTTATGTGGGAAGTGCGCGTCACCCCGGCGGGCGATTTCGACAACCACGCCTTCAAGTCAAACCACTTCGAGGTCCGCCCGCTGTCGGCGGCGATGGGCGCGGAAGTGGTCGGCGTGCGCCTGCCGGACCTCTCCGACGAGGCCTTCGAGCAATTCAAGCAAGCGCTCTACCGTCACAAGGTGCTGTATTTGCGCGACCAGCACCTGACCCATGCCGAGCACGAGGAATTCGGCGCCCGGCTCGGCCCGTTCGCGGTCGACGCCTACACCCAGGGCGTGCCCGGCCATCGCGAGGTCCATCCGATCATCAAGGAGGCCGACACCAAGGCCGCGAGCCTGTTCGGCGGCGGCTGGCATACCGACAGCCCGTTCCTGGCCGAGCCGCCGGCGATCACCACCTTGCGCGCGGTCGAGATCCCGCCGTTCGGCGGCGACACTACCTGGGCCAATTGCGCCCTCGCCTTCCGCCACCTCTCCAAGACCTACCAGGACATGCTCCGCCCCCTGCGCGTGCATATGAGCGCCGCGAACAACGTCCGCACGCAGGAGAAGCTGATGGGTAAGGCCATCACTTTCGCCGACCGCGAGCAATTCGAGCAGGGCCAGCGCGGCAGCTACCACCCGCTCGTCCGCACCCACCCCGAAACCGGCGAGCAATCGCTCTACATCTGCGACACCTATGCCGACGGGATCGAGGGTATGACCACCTTCGAGGCCCGTCCGATCATCGAGTTCCTGGTCCAGCACACCACCCAGCACGCCTTCTGCTGCCGCCTGCGCTGGGAGGAAGGCATGGTCGCGCTGTGGGACAACCGCGGGACGATGCACCTGGGGCCGAACGATTACGATGGCTACCGGCGCGAGATGTACCGCACGACCACCGCCGGCGGGGTGCCGGTTTAGTCGAACACGGCGGTGGGATCTTTGAAGACACTCAGCGCCTGGCGCCGAGTTGCTTGCATATCGCTTCCGGGTGAGGCGGGCGGCAGAAGTCGGGCAGGCCGTCCTTTTGCCAGTATTCCAACAGGCCTTCGCTCCGCGCCAGGCCAAGGAAACGAGGGTCGGTGCGCATCGCCTTGGCCGCGGGCCCCGTCAGAAACTCCGTGTCGTACCCCCCGGGATGATCCAGCCAGAGCCGGTCTTCATCTGCGCCGGGCGGCGCCTGCCAGGAAGGATAAAGGCTCCGCGCAATTGCGAACGCACCGTCGAGATCGCCGACGTCCGCCAATATGTTCATGCACATCGACAGGGTAAGCGGCTTCAGGCCTTTGTCGCTGCAAGCGCGGTCTGCCTGCGGACGGCTGTGCGTGCGCCAGGCGGCGACGAGAGCTTTCACCGTGGCGGCGTCGGGCATCGGGCCGCCCGGCTCCGCGTCGGCGAACCGCTCGATCGCCGAATAGTTGCCTCGTTCCACCATGCCGCGCACCCGTCCCCGCTGCACTTTCGGGTTATCGGGCCACAGCCGCGTCGCTTGCCGATAATACCTCTCGGCTTCGTCGCTGTTTCCGGTGACCTCGAGCAACCTGATCACGCGCGCCAGTTTGGCAGGCTTGTAGGGATCGTTGGCCAAGGACTGGCGGCCAAACTGCAATGAATCGTCGATGCGCCCGGCCGCCTCGAACAAGCTGCTGAGGTACCCTGGAACGAACGAGGAGGTGGAATCCACCGCCAGGGCCCTGCGACTGCGCTGGTCGCACTCGGCCATCCTGACGGGGCTGTGGAGAAGGCACCAGGGGAGGTACACATCACCGAACTCCGGGGCCAGCGTTAGGGCGCGATTGCTGGCACGGCGGCCGAGTGCAAGGGCTGCGGAGCGCTCGTTGCGAGGAATGGACGGCATCGAAAAGGCCGTCTGCATCGCAAACGTCAGTTGCGCCATGGCCGAATCCGGCGCCTTCGCGGCAGCATGGCGCGCCTGCTGATACGCGCGGAGACTATCGCCGTTCTCAATCGTCAGGCTCATCGAGCTCATCAGCTCGGAGGCGACCGCCGTATCTAGCTTCTCGCGTGGGTCGAGCACCATTTGCGCGCCGGTCCACGCCAGTTCCGCGGCGGCGGTGGCGCCGATCCTGTCCGGCAAGTCGCTCGCGTGAGCAATCGGCGCGCTGAAGTCGTGGGCGAAGGCGATGGTTCCATCCCGCCTGGCAACCATCTGCACGGTCGCATCGATCGAAGTCGACGTGCGCCGGACATTGCCCGACAAGATATAATCGCTTCGGGCGGCTGATCCGGTCTCGGCCGCGTCCGCGTGAACGTTCTCGAAACCGCTTTCCGACAGCATGTGCGACAGAGAACTCGGCGCGGCGAGAGCAACTTGGCGGGCCAGCGGATCGTTGGATTCGGCGACGAAAGGCATGACCGAGATGCTCGGCGTCGGCGGCGCGCCCTGGCTGGCGTGGCGACCATCAAAACCCGCCCAGCCAGTGAGCCCTATAAGACCGACGACGAGAATGACGGCGGGCACGATCCATTTCCCTTTGGTGACCGATTTCGCCGCCGATTCCGCTTCGATCAGGCGGTATCCGGCGCGCGACACGGTCTCGATCTCGAACCCGCCGGCGCGCTCGGCGAAATGGCGCAGGAGCGAGATCGAGCGGTTGATTACATCGTCGCCGACGATCCGACCATCCCAGCACAGCTGGACCAGCTCGTCGCGCGTCACGACCTCGCCGCGGCGGCTCACCAGGGTCACCAGGACCTTCAGCGTTTGCGGCTGCAACCGCTCCTGACCGCCGGGCCACATGGCATCGCGCGAGATGGGGTCGATCGTCGCCCGGCCGACCTTGAAAGGTCGCCGGTCGGCCACACCCGCCATGATCGAATGCAATGTTGCCGGACGATTCATGCCGATCCCCCGAGCGCAACCTACCACAAATCAGGAATAAATCAGCTTTTTGCCATCGCCCTTGTCTCCTGATCCGGGACAGCAAGGCCGCGCGTCACGCGCCGCCCGCGCTCGCGCACAATCAAGATGTTGTGGAGGACAGATCATGAGTAATGGATTGAAAGCTTCCTTTAAGGCTTCCGCTGCCGTGTTGCTCGGCTTTGGGGCCATCACCTATGCTTCGAGCGCCTCTGCGTGCGGCGAGGACGCCGTGCCCCAGCACGCGTCGTGGCAGGCCGAGCAAGGCAACGGCCAGTTCCTCAAGGTGTCCGAGGACAGCCCGGGCAACCACGCGATCGTCGGCATGTGGTCGTTCAACATGACCTCCGGCGCGTTCAGCGATTTCGGCTACCAGCAGTGGCATTCCGACGGGACCGAACTGATGAACAGCGGCGGTCGCGCCCCCGCGACGCAGAACTTCTGCATGGGCGTGTGGAAGCAGATCGCGCCGTCGCGCTATCATCTCAACCATTTCGCGCTGAGCTATGACTCCTCGGGCGTGCTCAACGCGAAGGTCAACATCAAGGAAGACGTTACCGTCAGTGCCAACGGGACGACCTACAGCGGCCCGTTCACGCTCGACGTCTATGACCCGCACACGAACGCTCTGCTGCAGCACCTCTCCGGGCAGGTCACGGCCCAGCGCGTTCCGGCCAATTGAAGCCATGAACCGGGCTTCCCCCCCGGCGGAAGCCCGGTTTGCGTGACGGCTACGATGGATCTTCGTTTTCCCCTTGCGCTCGCGGCGCTTTCACTTGCGGCGTGGCCTGCGTCCTCCGGGGCGCAAACGGTCGCGCCGGTCGTGAGCTGGTTCCAGGCGCCCCCGCCTCCACCGGCGCAAACCCCCGCCGCCGGCGCGCCCGCGGCGCCGGGCGGCCTGATCGCAGGCGAAGGCGAGGCCTTCGAGGTGGTCAAGCTGAAGTATGCCGACGTGAGCGAGATCGTCGGCCTGCTCACCGGCAACGCGACCATCAAGTCCAACGACGAGTTCACTCCCCAGGAACCCAACTTCGGCTCGCCGGGCAACTCGACCTACTTCGGCAGCGGCTCGCTGCCAGGATCGCTGGTCCTCGCCGGGCCCACCAGTCCGATAACGAGCAGCGATACGCTGGGCGAGGCGGTGGACGGCACGATCGGCATCGACCGGCGGCTGAACGCCGTCATCCTGCGCGGCTCGCCCGAACGCGTGGCCGCGATCAAGCGGGAGATCGCGCTGCTCGACGTGCCCGTCACGAGCGTCGTTCTCGAGACCGAGTTCGTCGAATTGAGCGAGACGGGGGCGCGCAACCTCGGGCTCGATTTCAACAACGCCAACGGCCAGATTGCCGTAGCCGACGTC
>JANWHA010000070.1 GCA_025450635.1 Croceibacterium sp.
CTCCGGGGAATAACAAATTACGGCTCGCGGTCAACCCATACTCAACGCAATTTTCCCCCGGCTGATCGCCTCAGCGGTCCATGTCTCAACCGCATCCGCCTCTTTTGGTTCCATTATTTGAAAGAGATTCTACGCGCCCGGCTTGTCTTCCACAATTATGAAACTTCCCTTACCCCGTCAATCGGGGCTAACCTCAGGCATGTCGACGAAGCCATTGAAACCGGGTATCTTTTCATTTCTGGCGGCAATTTCGGCCCTTGCGGCGCCGGCGAGTGCGGCGCCGCTCCAAAACCTGCGGGCGCAAGACCAGCGCCTGTTGCGCATCGCCGAGCCAATCATGTCCGACAATGCAGCGTTGTGCGACCGGACGATGCCCGATCTCGGGGTCTCGCTGCAAAGCATCGACCAGTATCCGGCGGACGGGCAGCCGGGCTTCGCCGCGCCGGTCGCCTTCGCCGCCGTGCTACCCGGCTCCGTCGCGGCGCAAGCCGGGATCGAGCGCGACGACGGGTTGGCGTCGGTCGATGGCAAGCCGATCAGCAAGCGGCCCGGTCTGGAATCCTCGCCGCTGAGGGATTCGGCGTTCGCCGCCATCGCCGATCACGATCCGGCCAAGCCGCTCGAGCTTGGCGTCGTCCACGCCGGGGTGGCCCGCGAGGTCATCGTTCCCGCCAAGCCGGAATGCCGCGCGGTGGTCGAGATTCTCGACGTCGATGGCGACACCGCACAGTCGGACGGGCGGACGATCCAGATCGCCTATGGCCTGGCGGCGCGCGCGACCGACGACCAGATCGCCGTGATCTTCGCCCACGAGCTGGCCCACTCGATCCTCCATCATCGCGAGCGGCTCGAAGCGGCCAACGCGGCCAATGGGCTGCTCGGGCAATTCGGTCGCAACCGCCGCCTCAACCTCCAGGCGGAAGAAGACGCCGACCGACTCAGCGTGTATCTGCTGGCAAATGCCGGGATCGATCCCCGTGCCGCGCCGGATTTCTGGCGCTCGAAGTTCGGGCAGCACATCAGCGGGGGCGTCTTTCACAACCTCGCCCATCCTTCGGCTAAAGCGCGCGCGGCGGCGCTGGAAGCCGAGATCGCCACGCATATCCGCCCGGGGCAGGCGAACTACCCCGCCGAGCTGCTGGCGACGCGCACGCAACCGATGAAATGACCGGCGCCTCAGCGCGAAGCGCGCTCCGGCGCGGCGCTGATGTCCATGTAACGGCCATCATAATAAGTGAGCGGCGCGGCATTTTCGCGATGGCGGGCGTCGATCAGCTCACCGATGAAAATCGTGTGGGTGCCAAATTCATGGCGATGGGCGGTGCGGCAGATGAAGTAGGATTGCGCCTTGGCCAGAACGGGCACTCCCAGCACCTCGTGCCATTCGCCCACGCCAAATCGGTCTTCACCCCTGGCGGATTCGAACACCTCGGCAATCTCGCGATTGCCGAGGCCAAGCACGTTGACACAAAAGGTTTCGGCGCAGGCCAGCGGCTCGTGCAGCGAAGCGGTGCGGTTGACGCACACGAGCAACGAAGGCGGTTCGAAGCTGAGCGAGCTGACGGCCGTCGCCAGGATGCCGTGTCGCTCCCCCACGCGGCCGGTGGTGACCGCATAGACCGTCGCGGCGACATGCCGCATCGCCGCGCGGAAGGCATCCAGGACGGCGCTTTGAGTGGACCGATCGCTCACCGCGCCCTCATGCGGGTCCTCGCGGAACCGCGCAAGCCGCAAGTCGCGATGTGATCGAGTGCTTGGAAATCACATTCTGGTGTGATACCGCCACCGCCATGAGCACGATCGAACGAGTTCGCACCCTCGTGGCCGATGGCCGCATGTCGCGCGCAGGTCTGGCGCGGGCCGCCGGACTGCACGCCAATACGTTGCGGGATTGCACGGATCCGGGTTGGAATCCCACGTCGGAGACGCTCGCCAAGATCGACCGCTTCCTCGAGGAAAACGATGCCACGCCCGTGCTCGTGCGGATCGAGGACATCATCGACGAAGCGCGCAATGGACGGATGTTCATCCTGGTGGATGACGAGGACCGGGAGAACGAAGGCGACCTGATCATTCCCGCGCAAATGGCGACGCCCGACGCGATCAACTTCATGGCGACATTCGGCCGCGGCCTTATCTGCCTGGCGCTCACGCCGCAGCGGATCGAAACGCTGGGCTTGCCGCCGATGAGCCGCAGCAACGGCACCCGACACCAGACCGCGTTCACGATCTCCATCGAGGCCCGCGAGGGCGTTACCACCGGGATCAGCGCGGCGGACCGCGCGCGCACGGTTTCGGTGGCGATCGACGCTTCCAAGACCGCCGAGGACATCGCCACCCCGGGCCACGTCTTCCCGCTGGCCGCGCGCGAGGGCGGCGTGCTGGTCCGGGCCGGCCACACCGAAGCGGCGGTCGACATCTCGCGCCTGGCCGGCCTCAATCCGTCGGGCGTGATCTGCGAGATCATGGCCGAGGACGGCTCGATGGCCCGCCTCGACGAGCTGATGCGCTTCGGCCGCAAGCATGGCCTCAAGATCGGCACCATCCGCGATCTGATCGCTTATCGGCGGCGCCACGATCACCTGGTGGAGAAGCACGCCGAAGGTCGCTTCCACAGCCGCTGGGGCGGTGACTGGCGCGCGATCAGCTTCTACAACAAGGCCACCAAGGGCGAAACGATGGCCCTGGTCAAGGGCCACATCGATCCCACCCGGCCGACTCTCGTCAGGATGCACGCGATGTCGATCTTCGACGACGTCTTCGCGCGGGCCACCGAGCGCTGCGGGCTGCTCGAAGGCGCCATGCGGATCATCGGAGACGAAGGCGCCGGTGTGGTCGTGCTGATCAATCGCCCGTCCGCCGGCTACGCGACGCGGGCGATCGGAGACCTGGAGGACAAGCGCGAGCGGGCCGACGACGACCAGTTGCCGCCGGAACAGCGGGACTACGGTGTCGGCGCCCAGATTCTCGCGGAGTTGGGCGTCCGCGACATGATCCTGCTGACCAACACCAGGCATTCCCTGGTCGGCCTGGAAGGTTACGACTTGTCAATCGTCGGCGAGCGCCCGATCGCGTGATCGCCAACCGGGGCCTGGATGATGAGATGCGCGCCCCGAAATACGCGCAGATCGAGTGGGAGCGGCGCTGGCTGATCTATCCGGCAAGGCGCCCCCGGCTCGATCGCGAGTGGATGACGGTCATCCAGGATCGCTACATCGAGGGCACACGGCTGCGCCTCAGGCGAATGAGCCGACCCGGCCCCGGCGAGGTTAAGTGGAAGCTGACGAAGAAATATCGGTGCGACGATCCGGCCGCGCGGCCGATCGTCACCAGTTATCTTACCGCCGCCGAATACGAAGTGCTGTGCGCCCTGCCGGCCCGTGAGCTCAGCAAACGTCGCTATCATGTCGAGATTGCTGGGCGATACTGGAGCGTGGATCTGTTCGAGGGACCGCTTCATGGGCTCGAAACCATCGAATGCGAAGCCGAGGATGCGGTGTCGCTGGCCGCACTGGCGCCTCCCGATTGGGCCTTGCGCGAGATAACCCATCTGCCGCAGTGGCAGTGCGGCGCTCTGGCGGCGGCCCGCGCGATTCCGGAGGACTGATGGCGAAGTTCCTGATCGTCGAGGCGCGGTTCTACGCTCACCTCAACGACATGTTGATCGCAGGCGCGCGCGGCGCGCTGGAGGCTGCCGGCCATCACGCCGAGGTAACAACCGTGCCCGGGGCGCTCGAGCTGCCGGGCGCCATCGCCTTGGCGGCGGAGAGCGGGCGCTACGACGGGTTCGTCGCGATCGGGGTGGTCATCCGCGGCGAAACCTATCACTTCGAGATCGTCGCCGGGGAAAGCGCGCGCGGGATCATGGCGCTGACAATGGACGGCATCGCCGTCGGCAACGGCATCCTCACGGTCGAGAACGAAGCGCAGGCCCTCGCCCGCGCCGATCCGCGGCAGGGGAACAAGGGTGCGGGCGCCGCCGAAGCTGCTATGGCGCTGCTCACGCTGCAGGAGAAATTCGCATGACTGCTCACCCATCGATCGCCGGCATTCCGCTCGTTCTCGGTGGCAACGTGTTCGGCTGGACCGCGAACGGCGACGAAGGCCTGGCGGTGCTCGACGCGTTTTACGAAGCGGGCGGGCGGATGATCGACAGCGCCGACGTCTATTCGGCCTGGGCCCCCGGCCACAAGGGCGGCGAGTCGGAAAGCTTCATCGGCCACTGGCTGGAATCGCGTGGCGTTCGCAGCGAAATGCGCCTTCACACCAAGACGGGGATGCTCACCAGGAAGATCCCGGTCCAGATCGGTGCCGACGGTGACCCCGATCTCTACCAGCCCGAGCAAGTGCTGGAATCGCTCGACGTCTCGCTCGAACGGCTGCGGACCGATTATCTCGACCTCTACTACGCCCATCGCGATTACGAGCAGCTCGAAGTGGGCCAGATTGTCGGGTCGTTCGACGGCGCGGTGAAGGCCGGCAAGGTTCGCGAGCTCGGCGCGTCGAACTTCTCGGCCAAGCGCCTTTCCGCCGCGCTCGACGCCGCCGCCGCGAGCGGCGCGACGCCGTTCACCGTGCTCCAGAACGAGTACAATCTGGTCGCCCGCAATGCGTTCGGCCCCGAGCTGCAAGCGCTGTGCGCCGAACGAGGAATCGCGATGCTGCCGTTCTTCGGGCTGGCGGCGGGTTACCTGACCGGAAAGTATCGCAGGCCGGAGGACTTTGAACAGGGCAATCGCGCGTATCGGGTCAAGGATTACCAGGAGTCCGGCCGCCCCATGCTCGCCGAGATGGACCGCATCGCCGAAGAAACCGGCGCCAGCCTCCCTGCCATCGCCCTCGCCTGGCTGGTGAGGCAACCGTGCATCGCTGCCCCGATCGCCAGCGCGCGCACGGCGGAGCAGTTGCACCAGATCATCGAGTTCACGCGGCTTGAGTTGTCGACCGATCAACTCGGGCGATTGACGGCCGCCGGATAGGCCGGGGGGCCACCGCAATTCACGCGAGCGGGGCACCTCTGCTTATTACGGACGATGGCATCGGCACCCCCGGCACTACCACGGGTGACGGCGATCGAGCCTGGCTCGGCGGTTGATCTTTGTTGACTTCGCGCGCGGCGGCGCGCGAAATCCCACGCGGATTCGCATCGAGCGCGGGTCGACGCCGGGGCCGCCTTCGACAGGACGTCGCGCGCCCCTTTCGGAAAGGAACGCGGGACATACTGGAGGCCCGATCACACCAACGCTGATTCTCCTTCTGCCGGGTCGCGCAGCACGGCCGCCGGTCACCCCCGCCACAACAGGGAGTGACAGTCATGAAGAAGATTCTGCTCAACACGGTCTGCGCCGCGGCTATTGTTGCGGGCGGTTCGCTGATGCTTGCCGAGCCCGCGCAGGCCGATACGTGCGATTTGAACGGCACCGACAGCGGCAACAACGCGGCGGACGCAAATGCCGGCGCCAGCGGCAACGGCCTCGCATGCGGCAACACCGCCGTCGCGACGGGCTCGCATACCACCGCGATCGGCTCTCACAGCTCCGGCACCGCCGACGCTGCTACGGCGATTGGCATGGATGCCTCGGCAGGCAATGTCTCGTCATCGCTGGGTGGAGGCGCCGCAGCGACCGGCGCCGCTTCGGTGGCGCTCGGCGGCGGCAGCAAAGCGAGTGGAGGTTATGATATAGCGGTCGGCTATGGCACCACGACCGCGGTTACGTCGGGAAGCCAGACCGCCGGTAACGTTGCCATCGGCAGCCCCATAACCGCGTCGACCTCGGTAGTGTCGGGCAGCCTTGTGACGACCGCAACCGGTCCCACCACGGCCAACGGAGGCAACGCCACCGCAATCGGCCGATCCACAACCGCTACGGGGTCGAACTCAACCTCGATGGGCGCCTTTGCCATCGCGAGCGGTTCCAATTCGGGCGCATTCGGCGCGTCAAGCAACGCTTCGGGTGCCAATTCCCTGGCCCTCGGGGGCGACGGCGGCGACTCGGGTACGCTGGGCGCTCAGGCTTCGGCCGCGGGTGCGACGGCGGTGGGCGCGGACACCAATGCGAGCGGCACCAGCAGTGTTGCCTTGGGCATCGCCGCTTCTGCTACCGGCAACGGCGCCGCCGCCATAGGCCTGGCAAGCAACGCCAGCGGACTTGATGGCATAGCCATCGGAAACAGCAGCACGGCCTCGGGCAGCCTCTCCAGCGCGGTGGGCGAAGGCAGCACCGCCACTGCTCAGTACAGCTCCTCGTTCGGAGCCGGTAACCTTGCAAGCGCAACTTACAGCACCGCGCTCGGCTCGCTGAACTCTGCCCAAGGTTACAGCAGCACGGCGGTAGGAGTCGCCTCGATAACAACCGGCAACGGCGACATCGCCGTGGGTGGTCAGGCCTCCACCTCAAATGGGGGCACGGCCACCAATGGGAACATCGCAATCGGCAGCTCCAGCGGGATGGTCGCAGGCAGCGCCAACGGCACGCAGACTACCGCAAACGGCGGCAATGGCATTGCGCTGGGCACCGCTGCCCAGTCCACGGGAATTAATGGTATAGCTTTGGGCGCCTTCAGCGGCGCAACGAATGCTGGCGCGGTGGCGATCGGCGGCGATGGCTTTGACGCGGACTCGCTAGGAGCACAGGCTACCGCTTCGTATAGCGTGGCGCTCGGCAGCGACGCGATCGCTTCCGGCGGCGACAGCACCGCCACAGGTACCTCCAGCACAGCTAGCCAGATTCAAGCTACGGCAACGGGAAGCTTTAGCGAGGCGATCGGCACCCGAGCCACCGCTACCGGTACCTACAGTAGCGCCATGGGCACCGATAGCACGGTGACCGGGGCCTACAGCGACGCAAGTGGATACGCCAGCACGGTCGATGGAAGCAATTCCTGGGCGGCCGGCAACGGTGATTTTGCAGCAGGAGTGGGGGCATCGACCGGCAATCTCGCGGGTCAAACCAACGGCAACATCGCGATCGGCAGTTCTTCCGGAGTGGTCGGCGGGACCAGCGGCGGCACTGCGACCACCGCCAACGGCGGCAACTCCGTTGCGCTCGGCACGGCAGCGCAAGCGACCGGAGCCGGCGCCCTGGCGCTCGCGGCATCGAGCACGGCCTCCGGCGCGCGCTCGATCGCGATCGGCACCGACGGGGGGGACGCCGACGCGTTCGGCGCGCGGGCGCTGCATGCGGATTCGATTGCCTTGGGCACCGACACGACCGCCAACGGCGACAAC
>JANWHA010000071.1 GCA_025450635.1 Croceibacterium sp.
CTGCGCGATGGCAACCAGTGCCTGTGGGGCGCGTTGGGGATCGATACCGCGAAGACACTGACCATCGCCCCGGTGATGGAGCGCGCCGGCTATCGCGCGATCGATTTCACCACCAGCACGCACATGGGCGTGGCGGTGCGCTACAAGCAGGAGGACCCATGGGAGCGGATCCGGGCGATGGCCGAGATCTGCCGCGACACCCCGCTGCAGTTCCTTTCGACCGGCTTCCGCTTCATCGCCTGGGAGACCGCCAGCCCGGAATTCATGGAACTCGCGTTCCGCACGCTGGCGACCAACGGGATACGCCGTTTCGCGCTGGCCGACCCGAATAACGATGCGGCCTCGAACGTCGAGGTGGCCAAGCTGGTCAAGCGCGCGGGCGGCGAACAGGTCGTCGGCGCCCTGGTCTACTCGATCAGCCCGATCCACGACGACGCGCACTATGCCGCGGCCGCCCGCACGCTGGCGGCCAGCCCCGACATCGATTCCCTCTACATCAAGGACCCGGGCGGACTGCTCACGCCGCAGCGGGCGCGCACGCTGATCCCGACGATCCTCGCCGAGATCGGCGACAAGCCGCTCGAACTGCACAACCACTGCACGATCGGCCTCGCCGAGCCGGCCTGCCTCGAAGCCGCCGACCTGGGAGTCGTCGCGGTGCAGTGCGCCAGCGGCGGCGCGGCCGACGGCACCAGCAACCCGCCGATCACGCGCATGATCGCCAATCTCAAGGCGATGGGACACACGGTCGATATCGACGAGGACGCCGCGCGCGAGGCGGCCGAATACTTCACCGCGCTAGCGGAGGCGGAAGGCCTGCCAATGGGCAAGCCGATGCATTTCGACGCCGCCTACCTGCGCCACCAGCTCCCCGGCGGCATGGTCGGGACGATGCGCCGCCACCTGACCGATCACGGCGTGCCGCACCTCATGGCCAAGGTGATCGAGGAGATGGGCCAGGTGCGCGAAGAGCTCGGCTGGCCGATCGTGATGACCCCCTTCGCGCAGATGCTGCAGACCCAGGCGGTGCTCAACGTCACCGGCAAGGAGCGCTACGCGGTGATCCCCGATGAGATCATCCGCTACGCGCTCGGGCGTTTCGGGCGGCCGAACGTGCCGATCGAGGCGGACGTGATGGACAAGATCATGGCCAACCCGCGGACCAGGGAGCTGCAGGCCGAGGCCGGCATGGCCGAGCTGTCGGAGCTGCGGAATCGGATCGGCGCCCATCTTTCGGACGAGGAATTCCTCCTCCGCGCGACGATGCCGGCCGAGATGGTCGACGCGATGAAGGCAAAGGGCCCCGCGCCGCGCGAGTACGATCCCTCGACTGTGGCGCTGATGAACCTGCTGCGCGACCTCTTGAAACGGACCGACGTGAGCGAGCTGGAAATCGAGAAGGAAGACTTCAGGCTGGAGCTTTCTGCGTGACGCTCCCCCGCCGCCCCAAAGGCTTCATGTTCGATCTCGACGGGACGCTGATCCTGTCGAACCGCAAGCTCGGCAGCTACCAGGTAATCCCCGGCGCCGTCGAGGTGCTGACCGAGCTGGAACGGCGCGGCGTGCCCTATCTCGCGCTGACCAACGGCAGCGCCTATCCGGCGGCCAAGCAAGGCCCGCGGCTGCGCGAGGTCGGCCTGCCGATCGTCGACGGGCACTTGTTCACGCCCAACTCGGTGGCCGGCAAGCTGTTCAAGGAGCGCGGTTACCAGAACGTGCTGGTGCTTGGCACGCCGGGCGTGGTCGAGGCGCTGACCGGCCACGGTATCCGCTGCTCGCTTCCGGGCGACGAGGACGCGAAGAGCGCCGACGCCGTCTATTCCGCCTGGTTTCCCGAATGCTCGATGGCCGACATCCACGCCGCCGCCGGGCGCGTGCTCGACGGTGCGCCGTTCTATACCGCATCGGACGTGCCGTTCTTCGCCACCAGCGAAGGCCCGGCCTTCGGCTATTCCTGCGCGATCAATGGGGCGATTCACCGCGTCACCGGAAAGGAGCCGCAAGTCACCGGCAAACCGAGCCAACTGGCGATGGATTTCGTCGCCGCCAAGCTCGGCCTGCTGCCGAGCGAGATCGCGGTGATCGGCGATGACCCCAAGGTCGAGATCGAGATGGCCGTGGCGGGGGGCGCGATCGGGATCGGGGTGACCAGCGGCACGACCAGCGCGGAGCAATGGGCTGCGCAGCCCGCCGAGCGCCGCCCGGACCTGGTGATCGAGAGCATCGCCGAGCTGCTGGAGGGCGGCTGGCTGGGCTAGGCTCCAAGCCAGCCGCGGGTGAGGATGTCCGCGAAGCTGAGCAGCAGCAGGATGAACAGCCAGGCAAAGCCGACGCCGAGCGCGATGCGCTGAAGGCCGTCGCGGGTCTTCATTTCCATGAACAGCCAGATGATCAGGACCGTCTTGGCGATGGCGATCGCGTATGACACGAACGGCAGGACCGGCCCGAGCGGCGCGAAGCTGGCGCCGATGGTCAGCGCCAGCAGCGTGAGCAGCGCGAACCAGGCGTAAAGGATCGGGCGGACGTTCTTCATCGCGCGAGGTACAGCGTCGGATAGAGGAATACCCAGACGATATCGACCAGGTGCCAGTAAAGCGCGGCGTTGCCGGCGAACACCGCCGTCCGCTCGCGCCGCGCCCGCCCGAACGGCCACAACAGCGAGCCGAGCAGGCATAGGCCGACCGTGACGTGCAGCGCGTGCAGGCCGGTGGCGACGAAGTACAAGTCCATGAACAACCGCTCCACCCCGCCGTGGAGGTTCGCGTCGGACAGGATCGGCACCACCCCGTCGCGGTATTCGAGCGCGTATTCGGTGAACTTGAGGGCGAGGAACACCAGCCCGAGCGCGATCGTGCCACCGAGCAGCCAGCCGGCCAGCTTCGCCCGCCCCGCGCGCACCGCTTCGACCATCAGCGCCACCAGGGCGCTCGAGGTCAGCAAGACGCCCGTATTGATGCCGCCGATCCAGTAATGCATCTGCTTCGAGGCCTGGGCGTAGTCGGCATGCTCGGCTCGTAGAGTGAAGGCGACGGCGAACACGCCGCCGAAGATCAGCACCTCGGTCGAGAGGAACAGCAACATCCCGAAGTGATCGGCGTCGTTCTGCCGTTCGAGCGTCGGGAACTGCGGCTGCACGGCGCGCGCGTCAGGCATCCACGCTCTCCGCTTGTTGGGTCTGCGGCTCGCCCGCGCGGCCCTGCTCGGGATAGCAATAGGCCTCCTTGTCGACGACCGGCACGGTTTCGAAATTGTCCTTCGGCGGCGGCGAGGGCGTGGTCCATTCGAGGCCCGTCGCGCCCCACGGGTTCGGCCCGGCCGGCTTGCCGTAACGGAGCGACCAGAACAGGTAGAAGAACGGCAGCACGTAGGCCACCGCCAGCACCGACGACCCGACCGAGCTCATCACCATCAGCGGCTGGAACACCTGCGGATAGACGTGATAGCGCCGCGGCATCCCCTCATAGCCCATCACGAACTGCGGAGCGAAGGTCATCACGAAGCCGAAGAAGATCAGCAGCGCTGCGAGGCGCGCCCACATATCGTTGTACAGCCGGCCGGTGATCTTCGGCCACCAGAAGTGCAAGGCCCCGAAATACGCGCTGACGCTGCCGCCGACCATGATGAAGTGGAAATGCGCGACCACGAAGTAGGTGTCGGTCAGGTGCACGTCGGCGGCGATCATCGCCAGCATCACGCCGGTCAGCCCGCCGATGGTGAACAGGCCGATGAAGCCGAGCGCGTAGAGCAGCGGCCCGTCGATGACGATCTCGCCTTTGTGCAGCGTCGCCGTCCAGTTGTAGACCTTGATCGCGCTCGGCACCGCGACGACGATCGACAGGAACGAGAAGATCGCGCTGGCATAAGGCGACTGGCCGGAAACGAACATGTGGTGGCCCCAGACCATGAAGCCGATCACGCCGATGGCGATCGCGCTGCCGGCCACGAACCAGTAGCCGAAGATCTGCTTGTGGGCCGCGTTGGTGATCAGCTCGCTGACCACGCCCATCGCCGGCAGCACCATGATGTATACCGCCGGATGGCTGTAGAACCAGAACAGGTGCTGGAACAGGATCGGGTCGCCGCCGAGCGCCGGATCGAAGATGCCGAGCCCGAACACGCGCTCGAGCGCCACCAGCACCAGCGTGATCGTAAGCACCGGAGTCGCCAGCACGAAGATGATCGCGGTGGTGTAGATCGACCACACGAACAGCGGCAGCCGCCCCCAGGTCATTCCGGGGCAGCGAAGCTTATGCACCGTGACGATGAAATTGATCCCCGTGAGAATCGACGAGAAGCCGCTGATGAACACCGCGGTGATCGCCAGGAACACCGCGCCGTTCGAATAAGTCGAGGAGAACGGGGTGTAGAACGTCCATCCGGTGTCGACCCCGCCCGCCACCACCGTGATCAGGGTGAACAGGCCGCCGAGCACAAAGATGTACCAGCTGGCGAGGTTCAACCGCGGGAATGCGAGGTCCTTCGCGCCGATCATCAACGGCAGCAGGAAGTTGCCGAAGGTCGTCGGGATCGACGGGATCAGGAAGAACCACACCATGATGATTCCGTGGAGCGAGAACGCGCGGTTGTAGCCGTCGTTGCTCATCAGGTCGGGCGCCGGCGTCAGCAGGTCGAGGCGGATCAGCGCCGCCGCGACCCCGCCGCAGAAGAAGAAGAAGGTGATCGCGACCATGAACAGGATCGCGATGCGCTTGTGGTCGGTCGTCAGCAGCCACGAGCGCAAGCTGTGACCTTCGGCGAGGTACGAGCGGCGTTCTTCCGGCGTGTCGGGCACCGCTTCCTGCGACATGCGCGGATTGACCTGGCTCGGACTCATTTGTCCTCCTTCCCGCCGAGCGAGCGGATGTAGGCCTCGAGCTGCGCGACCTGCTCTTCGTCGAGCACGTTGCCGAACGGCGGCATCCTCGGCTCGTATCCCGCGGCGATCTGCTTGTTCGGCAGCATGATGCTGTCGTGGATGTACTGGTCGTCGGCCTTGGCGAAGGTGCCGTCGCTGAGCGGCACCGGGCGGCCGTAAAGCCCGACCAGCGGCGGCGCGCGGATGGGGCTCTCGCTGCCTTGCGCATTGCTGCCGTGGCACCCGGCGCAGCCGAGCCGGTCGAACAGCTCGCGCCCGCTCGCGGCGAGGCTCCGGTCGGCCCCGGCCTGTGCCTGCCAACGGGCGAAGTCGGCCGGCGTCTGCACGATCAGCCGCCCGCCCATCACGCTGTGGTCGGTGCCGCAGAATTCCGCGCAGCGCAGGGGGAACACACCGGTCTTGTCGGCGACGAACCATTCCTGCGTGTAGCGGCCCGGCAGCACATCCTGTTTGATCCGCAGGGCCGGCAAGTAGAGGCTGTGGATCACGTCCTGGCTGGTCATCGTCAGGCGGATCGGCTTGCCGAGGGGGACGTGCAGCTCGTTGATCTCGCGCGTGCCGCTCGGGTGCTGGAACTTCCACATCCATTGCTTGGCCACGACATTGATCGTCATCGCGTCGTCCGGCGGGCTTTGCTGCTCGAAGAACAATTTCGTCGACCAGACGTAAAAGCCCATCACCAGCAGGAACGGGATCACCGACCACGACACTTCAAGCCAAACGCTCCCGCGTTGCGCCTTGCTGCGGTCGGCCCGACGGCCGTAGCGGAAGCGAAGCAGGTAGATCGCCGAGAGGACGAACACCGGTGCGGCGAGCAACGCCACCAACAGCGCGAGCGTCCAGATAAGCAAGTCGACCTGCCCCGCGTGGGCGGAAGCTTCGACGGGGATGAAGAAGACGGGCAACGTCATGCCGCCTTCCTCCGCGTGCGCGAGAGCAGGAGCACCAGCAGCGCGATGGCAATGACCGTGAGCACGCCGGCGATGTGCAAGGCCTTGCTGATCGCCAGCGAATAGCGGCCGGTCTGCGGGTCGTAATGGAAGCACAGCAGCAGAATCCGCTGCATGACCCCGCCGCTGCGCCCTGCTGTCGCCTGGGCGAGCGCCTCGTCGAGCTGCGCCGGCGTGGGGGACAGGCCGTACAGCCAGCTCGACATCTTGCCATCGGCCGTAAGCACGGCCGTGCCGCTCATGTGCGCGTATTGATTGAGCCGGGTGGACCAGGCGTAGCGATAGCCGAGCGCGTCGGTGACGGCGTGGATCGCCGGGCCCGCACCCGTGAGCGCGACCGGCTGCCATTCGTTCGGGCGCTGCTCGGCGAGCCGGCGAAGATCGTCGCGGGCCTGGGCGGGGCCTTCGCGCGGATCGATGCCGAAGGCGACAATCGCGAAATCGCGCCCCGCGCGGTATTTCGCCTGGCCGTCGATCGCGCCGGTGATTCCCGCCAGGGTGACGCTGCAGATGTTCGGACATTCGTGCTGCACCGGAACGATCAGCAACGGCTTCCCGTCGGCGATCTGGCGCAACGTCACGCTCTTGCCGCTCTGGTCGACGAACGCTCCATCCAGCGGGATCGCCGCGCCCGGCCGCTCGACGATCGAGGCCGAATTGAACGGATCGTTCGGATCGACCGCGCCGATCGACAGCAGCGCGACGGCGAGCAAGGCGAGCAGGCGCGCGGTCATTGGCCCGCCTTCGCGCGGTTCATGGCGACGCCGTCACGCCCCGGCGGAGGCCCGCTGTCGCCCCAGCCCTGCCGCACGACCTGGTCCATCGCCTGGTCGATGGCGCGCTCGCCGGGTGGGGCATGCGCCCTTTCCAGCGCGGCACGCTCCGCTGGCGCCGCGACCAGCAGCGGCGGCGCGGGGGTATGGAAGCGCGCCGCCGCCGTCCCCGCCAGCAGCGGTGCGCGCGGCCTGATGGCGCTGGTGAAGATCAGCACCGCGCCGACGATCACCAGCAGCGCCACGATGATCCACGCGATCCCTTTGCCGACCGCGCGCATCGGCGCGTCGCGGTATTCGACCTGATCGGCGATCGGCAGCAGGACCGCCCAATGCCCTGGCCGGCCCTCGCGCTGCGGGCGGGTCTCGGGATGAAGGCCGCGGGTCATTTTCATAGCCGCGCCTCCGCCCGCCGCGCCGCGCGCAGCAATACCGCGACGGCCAGACAGCCGAGGCCCACGAGGGCGACGACCCACGCGAGGGCGGTCAGCCAGCCCAGACCCGGCAGGACCAGCCAGCCGAACTCCAGCGCCCTTCCCGCCAGCACCGCCACCGCGCAGCGGCCCAGCCAGCGCGGGCTGTTGCGCACTTGCGGCGCGAACAGCGCCAGCAGCGGCACGCCGCCGAGGACCGACGCCAGGGCTATCATGCCTTGCCAAACCGGGGTCGCGCGGTCGGCATACCAGTGAACGCTGTCGGGAATATTGCCCGACCAGATGATCAGGAACGGCATGAACTGGAAATAGGCCCACATCAGCAGCAGCGTGATCAGCATGGCGCCGACGACGCCGGCATGGCGCGGCGTGCCGGCCATGAGACGCAGCAGGATCATCGCCGCGAGCGCCTCGGTGGCGCCGAAGGCGATCACTTGCGAACCGAACGCGGACGAGGCGAACGCGGGATCGAGCGTCATCAGCCAGTCGCTGTTGACGAAGTTGGCCCACAAGGTGAGCGCGATCAGCATCCCCGCGGCGAAGCCTTCGCTGATCTCGCCGGCGGCGCGGGCGGCAACCCACCATGCCAGCACGAACCAGCCGACGGTACGCGCGACGAAGAATACCGGATTGAGCCAAACACCGGCGAACGGCGAATGCGGCGGGGCGCCGAACCACGGATAGATCGCCGCCATCCCGACGATCACCGGCACGAAGGCAAGCGCTGCCAGCGGCCACAACGTGCCGAGGAGCCGCGCGGGTCCGCGAAGGTCGTCGGTCCACCGGCCGGCGACCAGGCGCATGGTCAGCAGCAGGATGAGCGCACCGGTGGGAAAGCCTTCGAGCGTCGCCGCCGCGCCGAGCCAGCCGGTCAGGGCCTCGCGCGGGCCCAGCAAGGTCAGCAGCAGCGCGGCGATGGCGGCGAGCCCGCCGACCGCGGCGAGCGTCCGCTCTCCCCGCCGCGCGCTCAATGGACATCCCTCGGCGGCGCGACCGGCTGCGCCTGCTGCAGCACCCGGATGTAGGCCGCGATCGCCCAGCGGTCGGCGGGTGAGACCCGGTCGGCGTAGGAATACATTACGCCGTAGCCGTTGGTCATCACGTCATAGAAGTGCGACACCGGCGCCGCGCGCAGCCGCGCGGAGCGATAGTCCGGCGGATGCGGGAAGCCGCGTGCGGGAATCTCGCCGTTGCCCGATCCGTCATTGGCATGGCACGGCGCGCAGTAGATGCCGAACCGTTCGCGCCCGCGCTCGATCAGCGCCTTGGTCAGCGGCGGGCGCCGCGCGGCGGCGATCTCCTGCGGCATTTCGCGCGCGACGACCCCGTCAGGGGGATGCTGCATCGCCATGCCGTCGGGAAACAGCGAGGCCCCTTCGTACTCGTCGTAGCGCGGCTGCTGGACCATGTTGTTGCAGCCCGCGAGGGCGAGCGGAAGCAGCGCGAGCCATATCCCCCTCCCGCCTGCGGGAGGGGTTAGGGGAGGGATTGACCACCATCGGCGAGCGAGCCCTCCCCCGGACCCTCCCGCAAGCGGGAGGGGAGAAACTTTCGCCGGCCCCGTCATTCCGGCACCTCGCCGCCGACCTTCTCGATCGATGACGGCCCCTGCCGCTCGAGCGCGCTGCGGGCCTTTGCTTCATCGGCGCCGTCGACCAGCGCCAGCGAGACGAAGAAGCGGTTGTCGCTGGCGAGATGGAAGCGGGTGGCGTCGAACAGCGGGTGGTGCAGGCGCGGCAGGCGGTTCTTCGCGAACATCGTGGCGATGCCGGTGAGCACCGAACAGAGCACCAGCAGCTCGAAGGTGATCATCATGAACGCCGGCACCGCGACCATGGGCCGGCCACCGATGTCGAGCGGATAGACGATGTTCGGATAGACCTGCATCAGGAACCCGCCGACCGCGCCGACGATGCCGCCGATCACGAACGCGTGCGGCACGGTGCGGCCGGTGAACCCCAGCGCCTCCTTCATGCCCTTGACCGGGAACGGGGTATACAGCTCGACTTTCCAGCCTTCCTCACGCAGCGTGCGGGTGGCCGCGAGCATCGGCTCCGGGTTGGGGAACTCGCCGACCAGGAAGGCAGGTTCGAGCTTAGGCATGGCCCTCCTCCGCGACCTGTTCCTTGACCTCGAACTGGGCGATGACCGGCAGGAAGCGCACGAACAGCAGGAACCCGGCGCAGAACAGGCCGATGAAGCCGATAAACAGCGCCCAGTCCCAGAACGTCCCCTGGAAAGCGTTGACCGAGCTTTCCAGCCAGTCGCGGTAGAGCGAGGTGACCAGCAGCATGTAGCGTTCCATCCACATGCCGACCGCAACCGACAGGCCGATCAGGAAAGTGAACACCGGCGCGACCCGGATCTTGCGCCACCACAACAGCTGGATCGGGACGAAATTGAACACCACCGCGCCCCAGAAACTCCACCAATACGGGCCGGTGAAGCGGTCCATGACCGTCTGCGCCTCGTAGCTGCCGGCGTAGAGCGAGGTGTAGGTCTCGGCGACATAGCCGAACGCCGTCATCAGCCCGCACGCGAGCGTGAGCCGGCCCAGCATGTCGAGGTGACGTTCGGTGACCAGGTCCTTCAGCCGCAGGAGCGAACGGACGACGACCGCCAGCATGGTTACCACCGCGAAGCCCGAGAACGCGGCCCCGAGCACGAAATAGGGCGGGAAGATCGTCGAGGTCCACCCTGGGATCGGCCCCGCGGCGAACAGCATCGAGATTTCGGAGTGGACCGACACCACCAGCGGCACCGCGATCGCCGCGGTGATGACGTAAGCCTGGCGCCAGCGCAGCCAATGCGTGCCGCTGCCCCGCCAGCCGAGCGCGAACAGGCCGAAGAACACCTGCCAGCGCCGCTTGGTGGCCCGGTCGCGCGCCGCGGCGAGGTCCGGCACCAGCCCGATATACCAGAAGATCAGCGAGACGGTGAGGTATGTGAGGACGGCGAAGAAGTCCCACGTCAGCGGGCTGCGGAACTGCGGCCATACCGTCATCGTGCTGAAGTACGGCGCCATCCAGTAGAAGAACCATGGCCGGCCCAAGTGGACGATGGGATACAGCCCGCCGCAGGTGACCGCGAACAGCGTCATCGCCTCGGCGAAGCGGTTGGTCGTGTTGCGCCAGTTCTCGTTCATCATCAGCAGCATCGCCGAAATCAGCGTGCCGGCATGGCCGATGGCGATCCACCAGATGTAGTTGGCGATCGGGAAGCCCCACGCGACCGGGATGTTGTTGCCCCAGATCTCGACGCCGCGGGTGAACACCATGATTACCGACAGGATCAGCAGCCCGACGCCGATCATCGAGAAGCCGAACAGGATCGCCCAGGTAATCGGCGCCGGGAACTTGGGCGGGATCGAGACCACCTCGCCGGTGATGCGGTGGTAGTTGCTGTCTCGAGTCCTGTCGCTCATGCCTTGCGCCCCCGGCGAATGCGCGCGCCGTAAGTCGTGCGCGGGCGAGTGTTGGCTTCCGGGATCAGCGGGTAATCGCGCGCATCGGCCTTCCGCCGCGCGACCTCGCTGCCGGGATCGGCGATATTGCCGAACACGATCGCGTTCGTCGGGCAGGCCTGCTGGCAAGCGGTCTTGACCTCTCCCATCGGCCGCCCGGCGGCGTCAGCCTCGATCTTTTCGCGTTCGATGCGCTGGATGCAGTAGGTGCATTTCTCCATCACCCCGCGCTCGCGCACGGTGACTTCGGGATTGTGCGCCGCGCGCCATTCCGGCGGGTCATCGCCGTTGTAATCCGCCCAGTTGAAGCGTCGCACCTTGTAGGGGCAGAACGCCGAGCAGGTGCGCGTGCCGATGCAGCGGTTATAGACCTGCAGGTTGAGGCCGTCGGGGCTGTGCACGGTGGCGTTGACCGGGCAGCCCATCTCGCACGGCGCGTTCTCGCAATGCATGCACGGCACCGGCTGGAACGCGTGCTGCGGCTTTTCCGGCTCGCCGGTTTCGTAGCCGTCGATCCGCAGCCAATGCATCTCGCGGCCCTTGCGCACCTCCTCCTTGCCGACCGTCGGGATGTTGTTCTCGGCGACGCAGGCCGACACGCAGGCGTTGCAGCCGATGCACACGTCGAGATCGATCGCCATGCCCCAGGCCAGGCCGTGGGTCTTGCGCTGCGGTGGGTACATGGTGGCCCGCGGTGGCTCCGCTGGCACCGCCTCGCCGGCCTGCTGGACGAAGCGGACGAAATCGTGCCCCGCCATAGTCGTGTGCGTCTGGGTCGAGGCGAGCTCGTAATCGCCGCCGAGGCCGCGCAACGTCGCGCCGGCGCGGTGCCACGGCGACAGGGCGCTGCGCAGCGCGTAGGCATCGAAGCCGACGCCGTTGCCCACCCGGCCGCCGGCGCTGCGCCCGTAGCCGAGGTGGATCAGCACGGTCTCGGGGGCGATGCCGGGGACAATCCAGATCGGCCCGACGACCTTCTGCTGCCCTACCGTCAGCTCGGCGAGCTGCTCGTTGTGCAGCTTGAGCCGAGCGGCAAGCTCCGGTGCGACCTGGATCGTGTTGTCCCAGGTCAGCTTGGTGAACGGCTTGGGCAGCTCCTGCAGCCACGGATTGTGCGAGAACTGGCCGTCGTGGACGCTGGGATCGGGGCGGATAATGACGTCGAGGCCGGCGCCGGCCCTCTCCCCTTGCGGGAGAGGGGGGAGCCCCGCAGGGGCGGAGGGAGAGGGGTCGGCGGCGAAGCCGCCGCTGCGCGGCGGACCCCTCTCCCCACCCTCTCCCGCAAGGGGAGATGGCTTGATCGATCCGCTGAGGAGGGCACTTTGCCAGCGCGGATCGACGTCACTCGCGTTCCAGCTCTTCTGCACGATAGCGCGGGCTCCGCTGTTATCGCCGGCGAGCAGCGCCAGGACCTCGTGCCGTGTGCGCACGTCGTAGAAGGGCCGCACCAGTGGCTGGACGATCGCCGCCGAGCCGTCCGCCGGGCGCACGTCGCTCCAGCTCTCGAGCAGGTGCGCCAGCGGCAGGTGCCAGTGCGAAAGTTCGGCGGTCTCGTCGGCGTGCAGGCCCGCATGGATGCGCAGCGGCACTTTCCGGAAGGATGCCGCGAAGCCCGAATCGAAGGGTGCCGTGTAAGCGGGATTGCTGTCGAGCACGAGCACGCTGCGGGCTTCGCCCGAGCGCATTGCCGGTGCCAGGTTATCGATCCCTTCGGCGTCCGGATTGGCCGCGCTGTAGGCGGGCGGCGCGGGGGCGCCCAGCCTGGCGTTGATCGCCGCAACTCGCGTGTGCCACGCCGGCGGATGATGCGCGCCCAGCGCCACCACGGCCGACCCTTTATGCGCGAGCAGCGCGGCCGCGGCGCTTTGCAGCCATCCCAGCTCGTGCGTGTCGAATGTCTCGCCCGAAGGCCGGCTGCCGAGCTCGGTTTCCAGGCCCGCCAGCAACGGGCCGATGCGGCCATGCCGCGCGGTCAGGCGTTCCCCGGCGACGGCGCCGGTCAGCGTCGGGATCGGCTCCGCCACGAACAGCAGCGCGTCGCCCTGCCCGGCCTGGTACCCCCGCCGGCGGGCGGACCAGCCGCGCGCGTGGATCGTCTGGAGCGGCCCGGGGCCGAGCGGATCGGCGTCCAGCGCGACAACGCATTCGAGCTTGTCGAGCGGCAGGATCGGCGGCGGAACCGAGCCGGCGAGCGGCGCGTGAACGTGCCACCGCATCGCCGGCCACCGGGCGCGTAATTCGGCGATCTGGCGCAGCAAGGTGGGCGACCCAACCGGACCCGTAAGCAGATGAAACCCGGCGCCGGCCGAACCGTCGAGGGCGCGCGCAAGTTCGAACGCGACACCTTCGAACTCGCCCCACGTCGCCGCTTGGCCGCCCCGCAGCGGCGTTTGCGACCGGTCGGGATCGTACAACCCGAGCAAGGCGGCCTGCGTGAACGCGTCGGTCGCGCCGCCGCTTGCCGGATGGCCCGGATTGCCCTCCAGCTTGACCGGCCGGCCGTCGCGACAGACTCCGATCAGCGGCTGGCCAACCCCGTCGAGCTCGACCGCGCTGGCGTAATGCCGCTCGACCCCCGGGCCGCCGTCAGGGTTGACCACGAACGGCATGGCCGTCTCGTCGGCCCGGCGCTCGCAGCCGTCGAGCCCGGCGATCGCCATCGTCGCGGCCAGGCATTTGAGGACATCGCGCCGCCGCAAGTCGAAGCGGGCGAGCGCCGGGAACCGCTCCAGCACCTTCGCGCGGAAGTCGGGTTGGTCGATCATCTGATCGAGACCTCGCCAGAACGCGCGCCCGGTCGCCGAGGGGAGGCGGGGTGGGCCGCTCATCGGTGACAGGTCTCGCAATTGGTCAACCGCTTGGGATCAAGCCCTTTGTGCGCGGCCGCTTGTGCGCCGTAGGTCTTCAGCGCCGCCTTGTCGAAGCCCGACCAGTCCATTCGCGTGACCATATCCGGCGGGCGCAAAGCCTTCGCCGGGCTCTGGTGGCAATCGAGGCAGAATTGCATCGTGAACGGCTTGGCGCGCCAGGTGAGCGGCATCTTGTCGACCCGCCCGTGGCATTCGACGCAGGCAACGCCGTTGTCGACGTGGACGTGGTGGTCGAAAAAGACGTAATCGGGCAGCTGGGCGACGCGGTTCCACTTGAGCGGCTTGCCGGTGGCGTAACTCTCACGCACCGGCGCCAGAACCGGCGCGTCGGTCCAGATCTGCGAGTGGCAGGTCATGCAGGTGTGGGTCGGCGGCAGGCCGGCGTCGGCGCCCGTCTCGACCCCGGTGTGGCAATAGCGGCAATCGATCCCGTCATCGCGAACATGGTGCTTGTGGCTGAACGGCACCGTCTGGTGTTGCACGAAGCCGACCTGGGTGCGCAGCGGGTTGCGGACATAGCCTGCGCCCGCCGCGCTGGCGGCGACGATCAGGCCGACAAAGCCGACCAGGATCACCCGCAACCATGTGTCGGCGGAAGGCGAAAATATCTGGGCCAGCGGCGATCCCTGCTCTCGATTTCGGGACAGTAGACGCGTGCGATCCGTCCAAACGGTCGCGCGGCCGCCGTGCGTCCCCGTTCCTCAACAAAGACAACAGAGAAGCCGCGATTTCTTTCCGTTTGTGTGGGAAAAAATCCCTTTGGCGCTCACCCCGCTGTCACCGCTCGGGCCAAGTCGCCGACAGCATCGCGATCGGTGACCTTGCCGCCCGCCAGCCGGTGCGCCGCGGCGACCAGCGAGAGGTGCGAAAGCCCTTGCGGGAAGTTGCCAAGCTGCCCTTCCCCTTCGGCCAACTCTTCCGCCAACAGACCGAGGTCGTTGGCGCGGGCAACGAGCCGCTCGAACAGAGTGTGGGCGTCGTCCTCGCGCCCTTGCAGGTGATAGACATCGACCAGCCAGAAGTTGGCGGCCACCAGCGCGCCTTCCTCCTGTTGCTGAAGGCCGTCGTCGGTGACAGCGGGACGATAGCGCATCAGCAATCCGTCGCCGCGGCAAAGGCCGCGTTCTATCGCCTCGACCGTGCCGCACATCCGCGGGTCGTCCGCCGGCAGGAAGCCAACCAGCGGAATGCGCAGATTGGCCGCGTCGAGCTCGCGGTCCTCGTAGCCGCGGGTAAACGCGTTGCGCTCGCGGTCGAAGCCCTTCGCGAGCACTTCGCCGCGGACCTCTTCGGCCAGCTCGCGGTAATGCGCCGAAAGCTTCGGGTCGCTGCGATCGAGCCAGCCGGAAGCGCGGTCGAACGCGACCCAGCACATGACCTTGGAATAGACATGCTGGCTCGGCCGGCTGCGGAATTCCCAGATGCCCGCATCGGGCTGCTGCCAGACCTGCTCGAGCTTGCCGACCAGCATGCGCATCAGCTGGTCGATGCTGTCGCCGTCGGCGATGCCTTCCTGGGCGGCCTGATAGAGCGCGTCGATAACCTCGCCGTAGATATCGAGCTGCAGCTGGCTCTGCGCGCCGTTGCCGAAACGCACCGGGCGCGCGCCGTTGAAGCCGGCAAGCCAGCCGGCTTCCCATTCGATCGCCCGCCGCTGGCCGACGACCGAATAGAACGGCTGCACGTCGATCGGCTCACCGCCGACCGCGCGGCAGAGCCAGCCGATCCAGTCCCTCGCCTCGTCGTAGAGCCCGAAGCGAGCCATCGCCATCAGCATCAGGGTGGCGTCCCGCAACCAGCAAAAGCGGTAATCCCAGTTGCGCGAACCGCCCGGGTTTTCCGGCAGCGAGGAGGTGGGCGCGGCGACGATCCCCCCCGTCCGGCGGTGGATCAGCGCCTTGAGCGTGATCAGCGAGCGGACGACGACGTCGCGGTGCGGCCCGGCGTGCCGGACGTTCTTGAGCCAGTCGTGCCAGTACTTCTCGGTCTCCTCGAGCGCGCGCTGTGGGTCAACTCGCTCCGGCACGTCCTCAAAGCTGCGAAACCAGGTGAGCACGAAGTTCGATCGTTCGCCCGCGCGCAGCCTGAAGCGGCTGGTGAAACGCCGGTCGGCGAAATCAACCGGCGCGTCGAAGGCCAGCTTGACGCCGTCGGGGCCGCTGATCGCGACATAGGGCCCGTCACCGTCGTTGCGGACCAGGGGATGGACACGGCCGTAGTCGAACCGGACGAGCAGCTCGCTGACCATCTCGACCTCGCCTTCGAGGCACTCGACGATGCGCACCACGTCAGGCGCCTCGACGCGCTCGCTCGGCATGAAATCGGTCAGCCGCACTTTCCCGGTTTCGGTGGCGATCTCGGTTTCGAGGATCAGCGTGTCGCCGCGATAACGCCGGCCCGTCTCGCGCACTTCGCCGCACACCCCCATCTTCCAGCAGCCGTTCTCCTCGTCGCCGAGCAACGCGGCGAAGCAGGCTTCGGAATCGAACCGCGGCAGGCACAGCCATTCGATGGTGCCGTTGCGGTGGACAAGCGCGGCGGTTTCGCCGTCGCCGATGAGAGCGTAATCCTCGATCCGCTTCATGCGGCGCGCCGCGACCCCAGCCACGCGAGCCCGCCCGCCGCCAGCGCGAGCGCGGCGCCGAGCGCGGCCTGCATGCGGTGCGTCGTCAGCCAGAGCTGAGGGCTGCGGGTGTGCGAAATCGCATCGAACCGGCCGTGCGCGCCGCGGTCACCGGGCACCGGCTGCCAAAGGTTATCCTGGCGCTCGGGCGAAACCGGTTCCTTGTCCTGCTGACCCTTGTAGCCGGTCGCCGCGAGATAGCGGTCGAGCAGCGGCGAGGCGAGGCGGTCGCCCCAGATCGCCTCGATCGTCGGCCAGCCGAGCTTGATCTCCTTGCGCCGGTGATGCGCTGCGTAGTGAATCGCCTCCGCGGGAATCTCCGGCTGATAGGGTGGACTGGCCGGCTTGGGTTTCTTGGGCATGTCGGTCTTGATCCAGTCGAACTGCGGCGTGTTGACACCGGGAAGCTGGACCATGCTGACGTGCACGTTCGACTTCATGTGCAGCAGTTCGCAGCGCAGGGAATCGAGGAAGCCCTGGATGGCGTGCTTGGCCCCGCAATAAGCGGATTGCAGCGGGATGCCGCGATAGGCCAGCGCGCTGCCGACGAGGACAACCGAGCCTTTGTCGCGCGGCAGCATGCGATCGAGCGCGGCGCGGGTGCCGTGGACCTGGCCGAGGTAGGTCACCCGTGTGACGCGTTCGTAATCCTCCATTGTCACGTCCGTGAACGGCGCAAGGATTCCGGCGAAGGCCGCGTTGATCCAGATGTCGATCGGCCCGAGTTCGCGTTCGATCTTGTCAGCGGCAGCCTCGACGGCCGCGTAGTCAGCCACATCGCACGAGCAGATCAGCGCCTCGCCGCCGGCCGCCTCGACGTCGCGCTTCGCGCCGTCCAAGCCGTCCATACCGCGGGCGATGAGGCCGATCTTGGCCTTGTCCTGCGCGAAGCGGCGAACGACGGCGCGGCCGACGCCGGCCGACGCACCGGTAACGACAACGACGGGCGGCTTGGAGGGTTGGTTCTTCATGGTGACTTAAAGCTCGCCCCGCCGGGCGAGTTCCGCGATCCGGTCGCCGGTGCGGCAGGCGATCGCCTGGATCGTCAGCGATGGATTAACCCCGCCGACGGTCGGGAACACCGACCCGTCGCAGATCCACAGGTTGGGGATATCCCAGCTGCGGCAATCGGCGTTCACCACGCTCGAAGCCGGATCGTCGCCCATCCGCGCGGTGCCGTTGAGGTGGCAGGTATCATCGAGCTCTTCCCACAAGTCGGTCGCGCCGACGGCCTGAAGCGACTGGCCCATGAAATCGACCGCGTGGCGGATCATCGCCTTTTCGTTGTCGCCGTTGGAATAGGTGATGCGCGGGATGCGCAAGCCGTACTGGTCGGTCTCGTCCGCCA
>JANWHA010000072.1 GCA_025450635.1 Croceibacterium sp.
AGGCGGCCATCGGCGCCTATTTGTCGCCCGAACATCGCGACAACCCCGACAAAGGTTGCACGTTCGCGGCGCTCTTGCCGGAGCTTGCCCGCCAGCCGCCGGAAGTGCGCGGAGCCTATGCCGAGCGCTTTCTGTCGATGTCCGGCGCGATCGCTGGCCGCCTGGCGCCGGGAACGCATGACCCCGAAACGGCGGCGCTGGCGATCTATGCGGTCCTCGTCGGCGCTCTCCAGCTCGCCCGTGCATTCAAAGGCACGGACTTGTCCGATCGCATTCTGGACGCCGGCGCCGAGGCGGCGCGAGCGCTCGCGCGCAGCGGACCGAGCCTGGCGCACGTCGCGAGCGATTGAATGCGAATGGCGGCGAAGTTGGGCATGGCAACCTTTGCGGCCGCGCAATAGCGACGCTCAAGCCGCCCAATCCCCGGCCGTCGCCATCCACAGCGCCGTGGCCGCAATGGCCGCGGTTTCGCCGCGCAGGATGCGCGGGCCGAGCGAGATCGCTCGCGCGGCCGGGTGAGCCCTGATCGCCGAACGCTCGGCATCGTCGAAGCCGCCTTCCGGACCGGTGAGCAGGGCCGCGGGGCCGGCGTGAGCGGCGAACGCCTGCGCCGCCGGATCGCCGCCCAACTCATCGGCAAAGAACAGCGCGCGCTCCTCGGGCCAGTTGGCTAGCACCGCTGCGAGCTTCACCGGCTCGGATAGTTGGGGAAGGGCGGTTCGCGCGCATTGCTCGGCCGCCTCCGTCATGATCGACCTTGCGCGCTCGAGCTTGAGTTTGTCGGCGACGCAGCGGCGGGTGATCACCGGGCGGATCGCGCGCACGCCGAGTTCGGTCGCCTTCTCCAGCACCAGGTCGAAGCGATCCTTCTTGAGCAGCGCGGGGCAGAGCCAGAAATCCGGGACCTGCTCGCGCTCGCGCAGCTTCTCGAACGTTTCGAGCGCGAAGTCGCGCTTGCCCACCGACACCACCCGCGCCGCCCATTCGCCGGTCGCATCGTCGCACAGCACTACCGCATCGCCTTGGCCCACGCGCATCACCTTGGCGAGATAGTGCGCCTGGCTGCCTTCGATAGTGACCCTCGCGCCCGCAGCCAGCCGCCCCGGCACGAACAGCCGCGGCGCGCTGCGCGGGGGCCAGGCGGGGATGGCGGGCATGGCTAGGCAGGTGCCATGGTCGGCGGTAGTGGGCAAGCGATGTCCGCCGAGCAAATCGTTCCCGACAGCGAGCATCGCGGCCTGGTCGGCCTGCTACCGCAACGCGTGCGCGATTTCGCGCTGCTGGCGCGGTTCGACCGGCCGATCGGCTGGTGGCTGCTGTTCTGGCCGTGCGCGTGGGGGGTATGGCTGGCAGGCGCCGGAGGGCAACTCGGCCTGATCACCTGGCTGCTCGTCGGCTCGATCGCGATGCGCGGGGCGGGGTGCGTCTATAACGACATCGTCGACGCCGACCTCGACCGGCAAGTGGCGCGCACCGCCCCGCGGCCTGTCGCGAGCGGGCGGGTGAGCGTGAAGGCGGCATGGGCGTGGTTGCTCCTGCTGTGCCTCGTCGGCCTGATCGTGCTGGTGCTGCTGCGTTGGCAGGCGGAGATCGTGGCGCTTGCCAGCCTCGCGCTGGTCGCCGTCTATCCGTTCATGAAGCGCATCACCTGGTGGCCGCAGGCGTGGCTCGGGCTGGTGTTCACCTGGGGCGCGCCGGTCGGCTGGGCGGCGCTGCGCTCGGATCGGCTCGACGTGCTGGCGGCGCTCTACGCCGGATCGATCTGCTGGTGCGTCGGCTACGACACGATCTACGCGGTGCAGGACAAGGAGGACGACGCGCTCGTCGGCGTGCGCTCGAGCGCCTTGCGGCTGGGCGAGCATGTGCGCGCCGGGGTGATCGCCTTTTACCTCCTCGCGCTGGCCTTGTGGTCGTTCGCGTTCTGGTTGCTGCGGCACGATTGGCTGGCGTTGTGCGCGCTGCTTCCGGCCGCGGTGCAGCTGCTGTGGCAGGGCTTCACGCTCGAACCGGCCGACGGCGCCGGCGCCCTCGCGCGCTTTCGCTCGAATCGCTTGGCCGGTGCCTTGGTGGCGGCGGCGTGCTTTGTGGTCGGGAATGCGGGCTTGACTTGATCCTCCTTTGTTCTCATCCTGTTCTGAACGGAACAGGAGTCGCGCCGATGCCGCAAGCCGATTTCGTCTACCACCCAGCGAACGATGCCGCGGGCACACCGCTCGCCGTGTCGATCTTCGCCGACCGCGCGCAACTGCGAGACGAGGTTCGCGACGACGTGCTCGCCGCCGGATTGGCCCTGCGCGAATGCGGCTCGCTCGCGATGTTGCTCGAAGGGGAGCCCCAGCCCCTGGGCGAAGTCGTGCTGCTCGATTGCCCCGAGGTTTCCGGTGCCGAGCTGGCCGCGCTCAGCCGGCTCGACGTGCGCGCCGCGCGGTCGGGGGCGCACCTCGTCATCTCGACCACGGTCGCCGCGCTCGATGATGTGTTCGCCTGCTGTGATCAGTCCAACCCGCAAATCCTCGTCGATCCTAGCCGGGCCGAGCGAGTCATCGCGCTCGGTCGAGTGCTGGCGCGCGTGCCCAACCTCCGCCTGCGCGAACTGGCCGAGGACGACCGATTGACTCTGCTGCGGCTGACGGAGCAGGTCGGCCAGATCGCCGACCGGCTCGAGCGGCTGGGCGCCGACGAACCGAGGCCCGGCGCATGGGGCGCCTTCCGTCTCGAAAGCCCGGCGCCGGCTTACGCCGGTCCGGAAGTCGACGACGTCGGTGATCGCTTCGCCCGCACACCGCGTCCGCCGTTGCCCGATCCGCGGCTTGTGCGGGCGATCATCCGCCAGCGGCAGATGCGCGCCAGGTTCTTTGATGCCGCGCTGTTCGCCGATCCGGCATGGGACATGCTGCTGGACCTCACGGCGGCGCGCGCCGAGCATAACCGCGTCTCGGTTACGTCGCTGTGCATCGCCAGTGGCGTGCCGCCGACGACTGCGCTCAGGTGGATCGGGCAAATGACTTTTGCCGGGCTGCTCGAGCGGGTCGAGGACGAGACCGACCGCCGCCGCGCCTTCATTGCGCTGAGCGATGCCGCTGCCGGGGGCATGGCGCGCTATTTTGCCGAGGTCGGCTGCATGACCCGCGTGATTTGACGGCGGCGCCGGGAAAGGGTCGCGCCGGTGGTTGCGCGGATTCCACGGAGTTGAACCGAACCGTTTGAACCAAGCCTCCAACCGGCTGTGGAATCTCGCAGCGGACGTCTCTCATTTTGACTTGGCCGACACCAACCGGCGCCGGCCCCCCGCTCTCGCTGGCGGAACGCAAGGCTTGGGCTTTGCGGCAAGGCAATCCGCAGTGGTTGTGGCCTGAAGTCGCCGAACGGGACTGGCGGTGGGCCTTGCTGGAGATCGAGCGCGCCTGTGCCGCGGTGCTCGGCGGGAAGCACCCGTCTTCGCTCACCGCAGAGCCTGCCGCGATGGCGCTCGCGGGCTACACCTCCGGCATGGGGCCGATGCTCGGGCACTGGCTGGGGCAGGGCTTGATTCACCTTCCTACGGCCCCGGCCGAGGCGTGCGAGCATCAATTATGCGCCAACACGGTGCGGATGGAGCGGCTGCTCGGTCATGCCAAGGAGTTGACGGCGCGCCTGGCCGCTGGCGGGGTCAGGGCGACGGTGCTCAAGGGCGCCTACACCGCCTCGTCGTACTTCCCGCAAGCCGGCTGCCGGCCGATGTCGGACATCGACATCTTGATCTCGCCCGATGACGCGAATACCGCCCAGCGCGTTCTCCAGGCGCTCGCCTATCGCCAAACCGCGAGAACTTCGCTCGAGACCACGTGGGTTCATGCAAACGCTGCTGTCGAGCCGCGCACGATGCGCTCGCTCGAGGCCGACGATCCCTGGGCGATCGACCTGCACCTTTCGCTCGACATTCCCGGGCCGCCCGGATCGGCGCCGGCGCGGCTATCGCAGGCGCGGCATGCGACCAAGCCTTGCGAGGCGCTGCCGGACGCGGAGCAACTCGCTCAGCCGATGCTTCTGTTGCACCTGGCCGCTCATGCAGGTTCCGGATTTCACAACCTCACACTGTTGCGGCTGCTTGAAGTGGTCCTGGTCGCTCGGGTCGACGCGGCGAACGGCTCGCTTTCGTGGGAGGATTTTGCGGATCTGGGCGCGGCGACCGGGAGCTTGGCCTTCGCCTTTCCCGCGCTCGCGCTGGCCCGGCAGCTTTCGCCCGATGACATACCGCGCGAAATCGTCGAGCGATGCGCGCAGGCGGCGCCGCCGCGGATCAGGCGTCTCGTCGATCGGTTGCGCCCGGCGACCGCGCATCGCATCGACCGGCCGACACTGCGCGAGCATTTCGCCTGGACCAGCGGCCCCGGCGGCTGGCTGCGGCGCCTTGCGGCCGATATCCTGCCCGAACCGCGGTCCCTGCGCAGGACGGCGGCGATTCACGCATCCCGGGCTCGCGGGCTGTTGAACCGCGAGGTCACTTAGCCGAGGGCCTGAGATGGCCGTAGGCCTGAGAGTCGTCCGGGGTAATGCGAGCGGCCTGCCGGATCGAGCGCAACAGCCGCGGGTCGTCATACTCTTCGCGCGCCCAGCGCCGCCGGGCAGCAAAGCTGCCGAGCGCTTTTCCCCACGGCTTGGTGAGTTTGTCGTGAACCGAGGGGAACCGGCTCTTGAGCACCATGTCGAAGTCCGCGACCCGCTGCCGCGCGGCGGCACTCAGCCACGGAGTGTGCGGGTTCGCGTGCGTCATCCAATCGACCCATTCGGGTTCGATCCACTCCTCGAGCCGGTCGGGCGTGCCTGACAGCGGATCGACCCCGCCGTAGGTTCCGGCGCGCTGCGGAGTCGGGGTGTAGAAATGACTGACCAGCTCCATTGACGGATTGGCCCGTTTCAGCCGGCGAATGAAGCGCAGGGTGTTGTCGATCTCGGCATCGGGATCGTCCGGATCGCCGAACACAAAGCTGAATTCGGGGATGATCCCATGCTCGCGCGTGCGGCGGGCGACCTCGAGAGTTTGCGCGGTAGTGATGCCCTTGTTCATCTTCGCGAGCACCTCGTCGGACCCGGATTCGGCTCCGCAAAACACCATCGTCAGCCCGGCGCGCCGCAACATGCGCCAGGTTTCGTCGGAGAAGCGGAACAGGGTGTCGACCCTCGCCTCGCACCACCACCGCAGTCGCAGCGGAGCGAGCGCGGCCGCGAGCTCGCGAGCATGACGTTCGTTGAGGAAGAAGTTGTTGTCATAGAAATGGAGTGAATCCATCCGGTGTTCGCGAACGAGGAACTCGAGGTTGGCGGCCACGCGAGCGGGTGCCTGTACTTTTTCCCGCCGTCCGAAGACCGCGATTACGCCGCAGAAGTTGCAGCCGAACGGGCACCCGATCGATGCCTGGTAAGCGCCCGAGCGCTGCCCCAGGAATGTCGGCTGGAGATACTGCTCGACGTCGATCTTGTG
>JANWHA010000073.1 GCA_025450635.1 Croceibacterium sp.
GCACGGTAGAGCGCGAACGGCGGGAGCGGGAAGGGGCAGGTGAAGCGCTGGGCCAGCACGACCTGGAAGATGTCGCCGGCGGCGATGTAGTCCTTCGCTGCCAGCACCATGCGCTCATATTGCCCGGGCTGCATGACCGGCGTGAGCGCGAGCTCGGGCAGATGCTTCTCGCGCGCGCTGTGAGGCGCCGCGCTTGCAAGCCTGCGCAGGGCGCTGTCGATCCGCTCGCCAGCCGCCTCGATGGCCTGGTCCGGATCGCTGTCGCCAGCCCATAGCGGGGCGATGCAGAACAGTTCGTCCGACAGGTTGTCGAACACCAGGATCGTCGTCGGCCGCACGAACAGCATGTCGGGCAATGGCAGCTCGCTTCGCGGCGCGCGCGGCAATGTCTCGACCAGGCCGATGGTCTCGTAGCCGAAGTAACCGACCAGGCAGGCGATCGGAGGCAGGTTCTCCGGCACTTCGATGCGGCAGCCGTCGACCAGCGATCGCAGCTCGGCCAGGCTGTCGCCGGGCAGGGCGGCGAAAGTCTCCCTGTCATGCCGCCAGCCGGTGTTGACCTCGCAAGCGGGGCCGGTAGCGCGGAAGACCAGGTCCGGATCGAGGCCGAGCAGGCTGTAGCGTCCGCGCACCTCGCCGCCTTCGACGGATTCGAGGAGGAAGTCGCCGCGGCCGGGCTCGATCAGCTTGAGCGCCGCGCCGACCGGCGTTTCGGTGTCGGCCACCAGTTGCCGCCAGACGAGCGCCGGGCGGCCAGCGGCCAGCTGCCGGCGCGCGGCGGCAGCGTTTTCGGGGAGGGCACCAGCGGCCACGACGCCTGCACTTCTACTGGCTCTGGCCGGTGAGCTGCTTCGCCACCGCGTCGATCGCCGCCTGGTTCTTCTTCACGCCCACCTCGCGCTCGGCAGCGTTGACCAGCTCCTGGGCATACTCGTCGCCGTACAGGCTGCCGAGCTCCTGCTGGGTGCCGGCGATGGCAGGATCGTTGGCGGCAAGAACCGGCTCGGTGACGTCGTCCAGCTTGACCACGAACCAGCCGGCGTTCTGCGGCATCTCCAGGCGCTTGACGGTGCCCTTGGCCATGCTGAACAACAGCGCCAGCACCGGCGCGACCTGCTGCTGCTTGGCCAGCTCGTCGCGGCCCATTTCGACCGGCTGCACCGGCGGCAGCGCGATCTTCTCGGCCGCGAGGGCATCGGCGACGGATTGCCCGCCCTGGATGCGCTGCATCACCCTTTCGGCCCCCGCTTTGGCAGCAGTTGCGCCTTCGGACCGGCGCCAATCGGCCGCGACCTGATCCTTGATTTCGGCGAGCGGCGCGGGCGCGGACGGGGTGATGTTGGATACTTCGAAGATGAGGTAGGTCTTGCCCGGATCGATCTCGGCAAGCTGCGGCTGGCCCTGTTCCATTTCGAACGCGGTCTTGAGCGCTTTAGTGAGCACCGGCGGGGCAGTCTCCTGCTTACCGTAGACGCGGCCGTCGGCCGTCAGGGGCTCGGTGGTCTGGATCTGCGCGTTGAGCTTCTGCGCGACCTTTTCGAGCCCGGCCCCTCCATCGAGCTGGTCCTCCACGTTGGACGCGAGATCGATGAAGGCCCGCTTGCTCTGTTCCTCGGCCAGGGCCTTGCTGATCTGGTCGTGGACCTCGGCGAGGCTCCGCGCCGGCGTGTTCTCGATCTTGTCGACCTTGAGCACGTACCAGCCGAGGCCTCCGCGCGCGGGAGGCACGAGCGCCCCTTGAGCCGCGGCGAACGCCGCATTGGCGACGGCCGGGGAAGTCTGGGCGGTGAAGTCCGCCAGCGTAATCGGACCGACGGTGGTCGCGGCCAGGCCCTTGCTGATGGCCGCCGCCGCCAGCGACTGCCCGCTCTTGACCTCGCCCGCGATGGCGTTTGCCGCCGCTTCGGTCGGCACCACCAGTTGGGTGAAGGTCCGGGTCGATTTCGCCGCGTATTTGGCCTTGTTCTGGTTGTAGTTCGCGGCAATCTGCGCCTCGGTCGGGGGCTGCACTTTGCCCAGCGCTTCTTCGCCGAACGAGGCATAGCGGATCACCCGCCGTTCCGGGCGCGTGTAGGCAGCGTGGTGGGCGCTGTAATACGCCTTGAGCTGATCGTCGCTCGGGTTGCCTTTGGGCGCATACGCGGCGCTCGGCAGCACACCGACCGCGCCCTTGCGGCGCTCCTTGAGGATCGTCGCGTACTGCGCCGCCACGCCCAGGGGCGCTACGGTGCCAAAGCTGATCGGGGTCACCATTTGCTTGGCATACAGGCCGGCGGCGATGTCGTTGCGCACCAAGTCCTCGCTCAAGCCGCGCTGGCGCAGCGCGGCCTTGAACAGGTTGGGATCGAAGTTGCCGGCGGCGCCCTGGAAAGCGGGAATCTGCACGAGCTCGCTGTCGACCAGCCGCTTGCCCGCGCGCAACCCGTTCTTCTGCGCGTATTCGGCGATCGCGGTGCGCTGGATAATCTGCTCCATCACCTGGTTCAGGCCGCCACCGGCGATGAACTGCTGCATCGTCAGCGTCGGGTTCTGTTGCCGCTGGGTGTCGAAGGTTGTCGTCACCGCGGCGGAAAGGTCCGACGGGCTGATCTTCTGGTTGCCGACCACGGCGACATTGTCGCCCCCGGAGACGCCGCCCGTCGCCCCGGTGATCTCGACGCTGCCGACGCCGAAAGCGATGGCGATGACGACGAGGAACACCAGCGTGAAGACCACGCCGAACTTGGACTTGAAGAAATTGCGGAAGAACTGGAGCATTGCGAGGCTTCTTGTGGCGGATCGGCACCGCGCCATATCCGGGCTGCGGCGCTGCCGCAACAGTCGCCCGCCGCTTTCCCCGCCAAGGTGAATGGCCCTTTGACAACTTGGCGCTCGCCGATTAGCGCGCCTCAACCCCGCCTGCCCATCAGGCTCTCTCACAGGTCCGTGTTGTTAGGCAACGATACCCATGCGCCCGTATATCGTCGGTAACTGGAAGATGCACGGCACGCGCGCGATGCTGTCCGAAGCGCGCGCGATCGACCGCGCGGCCGAGCGGCTGATGAAGGTCGAGGTCGCGCTGGCGCCGCCGTACACACTGCTTCACGCCACTCGCAAGGAAGCCGCGCTGATCGGCGTCGGAGCCCAGGATTGTCACGCCGCCGAGGGCGGGGCGCACACCGGCGACATCTCCGCTGCGATGCTCAAGGATTCGGGCGCCGGGTTCGTTATCGTCGGCCATAGCGAGCGGCGCGCGGATCATGCGGAAAGCGACGCCGACGTGCGGGCCAAGGCCGAAGCTGCGCTGGCGGCGGGGCTGGCGGTGATCGTGTGCGTCGGCGAAACCGAGGCGCAGCGCGATTCCGGCAAGGCCGAAGCCGTCGTCGCCCGCCAGCTCGACGGATCGCTGCCCCAGGGGGAAGCTGCCGCGGCCAAGGTCACCGTCGCCTATGAGCCGGTGTGGGCGATCGGCACGGGCCGCACACCAACGGTCGAGGACATTGGCACGATGCACCGTTCCATTCGCGAGCGGCTGAAGGCTATCTACGGAGAGGATGGAGCCGCGCTGCGCATTCTCTATGGCGGTTCGGTAAAGCCGGACAACGCCGGCGAGCTGCTTGCGGCGGACGAGGTGGGCGGCGCGCTGGTCGGCGGCGCAAGCCTTACCGCTGAAAGCTTCCTCGGCATCGTTGCCGCCGCGCACGAAGCGATCGAGGCCTAGCGCACGCGATTGTAAACCTGTGCGTCGCCCGCTATCTGGCGCGCGACCGCAAAGCCCATTCGAGATCTTGTCATGAGCCTGTTCCTGTTCCTCACCGTCGTCCAGGCAATCGTCGCCGCGGCGCTTGTCGGCATCGTGCTGATCCAGCGCTCCGAAGGCGGCGGGCTCGGCGTTGGCGGCGGCAGCGGCAATCCCGGCGGCTTGATGAGCGCGCGGGGTGCGGCCGACTTCCTCACGCGGACCACGAAATGGCTGGCCATCGTCTTCGTGGTGCTGGCGATCGTGATGGCGGCGGTCGCGGTGAAGTCGACGTCGGGCAACACCGTCGACACCTCGCTCAAGCGGACGCCCGTCCCCGCGGCGGGGGCGCAGCCGCAACCCGCGCCGGCCCCGGCTCCGTCGGCGCCCCCTCCATCGGCCCCCGCCAACAACGATCCGCTGAAGAACGTCGCGCAGTAACGCGGGCAACTGTGCAATTCGGCTGATCGGCGCTTGCGCCGAATCCGGAACCGCGCCTAAGGCCCGACTCCCATGGCGCGGTTTATTTTTATTACCGGCGGCGTGGTCTCCTCGCTCGGCAAAGGCTTGATGGCGGCCAGCCTCGCGGCCCTCCTCCAGGCGCGCGGCTACAAAGTCCGCATCCGCAAGTTCGACCCGTACCTCAACGTCGATCCGGGGACGATGAGCCCCTATCAGCACGGCGAGGTCTACGTCACCGACGACGGGGCGGAGACCGACCTCGACTTGGGGCATTACGAGCGTTTTACTGGCGTCTCCGCCCGCCAGGCGGACAACATCACCTCGGGCCGCGTGTACCGCGACATCATCGCCAAGGAGCGGCGCGGGGACTATCTCGGCGCGACGGTGCAGGTGATCCCGCACGTCACCGACGCGATCAAGGAATTCGCCCTCGCCGATACCGACGGCCACGATTTCGTTCTGTGCGAGATCGGCGGCACGGTCGGCGACATCGAGAGCCTGCCGTTCATGGAGGCGATCCGCCAGCTCAGGAACGAGCTCGAGCCCGGGCAGACGCTGTCGGTCCACGTCACCTTGGTGCCGTACATCGCTGCCGCCGGCGAGCTGAAGACCAAGCCGACCCAGCATTCGGTGCGCGAGCTCGCTTCGCTCGGCATCCAGCCGGACGTGCTGCTGTGCCGGCTCGAGCATCCGCTGCCGGACAGCGAGCGGCGCAAGATCGCCCAGTTCTGCAACGTGCGGCCGGAAGCGGTCATCCCCGCGCTCGACGCGCCCTCGATCTATTCGGTGCCGCTGCAATACCACGCCGAGGGGCTCGACACGCAGGTGCTGAGGTGTTTCGGCATCGCCGACGCGCCGGCCCCCGACCTGTCACGCTGGGACGACGTGACCGAGCGCTACTTCAATCCGGAGGGCGACGTGACGATCGCGGTGGTCGGCAAGTACGTCGGCCTGCCGGACGCCTACAAGTCGTTGAACGAGGCGCTGATCCATGGCGGCCTGGCCAACCGGGTGAAGGTCGATATCCGCTGGATCGACGCCGAGATCTTCGAGCAGGACGATTCCGCGATCGCCGCCCAGCTCGAGCCGATGCACGCGATCCTGGTGCCCGGCGGGTTCGGGGAGCGCGGTTCGGAAGGCAAGATCGCCGCGGTGCGTTTCGCGCGTGAGCGCAACGTGCCGTTCCTGGGCATTTGCCTCGGCATGCAGATGGCCTGCATCGAAGCGGCGCGCGAGGCTGGCGTCAAGGACGCTTCGTCGACCGAATTCGGGCCAACCGAAGCGCCGGTGGTGGGCATCATCACCGAGTGGATGAGCGAGGAAGGGCTGCAACGGCGCACTGCTGAAGGCGACTTGGGCGGGACGATGCGGCTGGGGGCCTACGATGCGGTGCTGGCCGGCAACAGCCACGTCTCGCGGGTATATGGTGGCGAGACATTGATCTCTGAGCGCCATCGTCATCGCTACGAGGTCAACTCAGGCTATCGCGATCCGCTCGAGAAGCAGGGGCTGATCTTCACCGGCATGTCGCCCGACGGGCTGTTGCCGGAAATCGTCGAGCGGCCGGACCACCCGTGGTTCATCGGCGTGCAGTTCCACCCGGAGCTGAAGAGCAAGCCGTTCGATCCGCACCCGCTGTTTTCGGGCTTCATAGCTGCGGCGGTGCACCAGTCGCGGCTTGTGTAATCGCGGGACGATATTGTCCCGTTAGAGGAAAACACTTGCCAGCGCAGGCCCTGCGGCCTTAGCCCTGCGTCGGGGTCGTGATGAAATCGCCATGCTGTTCAGGGAAGCATGGCACCGGGGCCACACATTTTTCCATATTTAGTTCGCCGCTTGGACCTGGCCGTCTTCTGCGACCCGGGCGGTCATTTTGAGGGGCGAATCGGCGCCACAAACGCCGAGGGGGCGGAACCCATCCCGGTTCCGCCCCCAAATTGTATCAAATTGTAGCAGAAAATCCGACGCTTGGCCGATCAGGCCGCGTCGGCCTGCTTCTTGCCCTGCTCGACAACCTCGAGCTTGCGCTGACCCGCGAGCGTGATCTTCTTGGGCTTCATCGCCTCCGGAATCTCGCGCACGAGGTCGATCACCAGCAGCCCGTCGGCGAGGTCCGCGTGGTCGACGCGGACATAGTCGGCAAGCTCGAATCGGCGCTCGAAGCCCCGATTCGCGATGCCGAGGTGAAGCATTTCACCGGCGTGCTGCTCGTCGCGCTTCTTGCCCTGGATCACCAGCAGGTTGTGCTGCTGGGTGATGTCGATGTCGTCCGGACGGAAGCCGGCGACCGCAAGGGTGACGCGATAGCTGTCTTCACCGCGGCGCTCGATGTTGAACGGGGGATAGTTGTCGCCCCCGTTGGCGCGGCCCTGGTTTTCCAGCAGGTCGAATAGGCGATCGAAGCCCACGGTCGAACGGCGATAGGGGGTAAAGTCGAAGCGTTCCATCGAAACAAATCCTCTTGTTGAGCAATTTGAGACTGTTGCGGGACCCGCAAGGCGGCATCCCGCGGTTAAGATATGTTGGCGTCGGGCCACTTCAAGAGATAGGAATGCGGTCGATCGAAGGGAACGACGCGTGGCAGCCGCAAGGGTTGAGATCTACACCAAGATGTTCTGCGGCTACTGCCACCGGGCGAAGCGGCTGCTCGATTCCAAGGGCGTGAACTATGTCGAGTTCGACATCACGATGAACGGCGCCAAACGCGACGAGATGATCGCTCGCGCGCCGGGAGCAAGGACCGTCCCGCAGATATTCATCGACGACCGGCCGATCGGCGGCAGCGACGACTTGGCCCTGCTCGATCGGCAAGGGAAGCTGGACAGCCTGCTGGGCCTCTGAGTACCACGCGCGGCACATGACCCGCATCGGCCTCCTGCAAATGACCTCGGGCATCGATCCGGCAGCGAATGCGGCCACGCTGGGGGACGCCATCGGTGAGGCCAGCAAGGTCGGCGCGGCCATGCTGTTCACGCCGGAGATGTCGGGGATGATCGACCGCGACCGCACCCGCGCGGCGGACAAGATCGTGGCCGAAGGCGACAACACGGTGCTGGCGCAGGTGCGCGATGCCGCCGCCAAATCGGGACTGTGGGTTGCGCTCGGCTCGCTGGCGGTCAAGCGCGACGACGGGCGCTGGGCCAACCGCTCGTTTCTTATCGATCGAACGGGTGAGATAGCCGCGCGCTACGACAAGATTCACATGTTCGATGTCACGCTGGGGACCGGGGAAAGCTGGCGTGAATCGGCCGCCTATGCTCCGGGCGAAGCGGTGGTGACGGCCCAAACGCCGCTCGGGAAGCTTGGCTTGTCGGTCTGCTACGACCTTAGATTTCCCGCGCTGTTCGAAGAGCTTGGCAGGCAAACCTGCGATGTGATCGCAATTCCGGCGGCTTTCACGGTGCCGACGGGACGCGCCCACTGGAACGTGCTGCTGCGTGCCCGGGCGATTGAGGCAAGCGCCTACGTCGTCGCCGCCGCGCAGGTCGGTCAGCATGAGGACGGGCGCCGGACGTATGGCCATTCGCTGGTGGTCGATCCGTGGGGCGAGGTGCTGCTCGACATGGGTGGTGATGCGCCCGGGCTGGGCTTCGCCGAGATCGATCCGGCGCGGATCGCCGAAGTGCGCGCCCAACTGCCGAGCCTTGCCAATCGCCGGCCGATCCCTAGATTCCAGGGCGAATGATCGTTTACGACCTCTCGTGCGCTGCCGGCCATCGGTTCGAAGGTTGGTTCGGTTCGTCGGCCGACTACGCCGGGCAACGCGAGCGTGGCTTGGTCGCCTGTCCGCAGTGCGGCTCGGGCGTGGTCGACAAGGCGCCGATGGCGCCGGCAGTGCCCCGCAAGGGCAACCGGCAGCCCGAAGCGAAGCGGCCGTTTACCGGCGGCACGATGCCGCCCGAAGCAGCCGAGATGCTTGCCAAGCTGGCCGAGATCCAGGCCGAAGCGCTCAAGAGCTCCACCTGGGTCGGCGACGCATTCCCCGATCGCACGCGCGCGATCCACTACGGCGAGCGCGAGGTCGAGGCGATCCACGGTCAGGCAAGCGCCGAGGAGGCGCTCGCGCTGGTCGAGGAGGGCATCGCCATTGCCCCGCTGCTGTTTCCGGTGCCGCCGCCGCCTGACGAACTCAACTGATTGCCAGTCGCCACCGGCGCCCCTAAACCGCGCGCGGGCGCCCGTAGCTCAGCAGGATAGAGCACCAGATTCCTAATCTGGGGGCCACAGGTTCGAATCCTGTCGGGCGCACCAAACAGGGATTGGCCAGCGGCCGGTCCGCTCTTTCCTGTGTCCCAGGCGGTTCGAACCTCGATCGGAAGCGCAGCGCCGCAGGCGCAAAGCTGGCGTAGCGCGAAGCGCGGAGCAATCCTGTCGGGCGAGCCAGAAGAGAAGGGACCGGCCAGCGACCGGTCCCTCCTTTTGCATTCTCAGCCGCGTTCGCCCTGCGGAGCGACCGCCGGCGGAGGTGGCGGAGGCGGCGGAGGTGCCGCGACCGGAGGCGGAGGCGGGGGCGGTGGCGGCGGTGCCGCAACCGGCAGCGGTGGCGGAGGCGGCGGTGGCGGCGATGCCTCGTTGCCGAACCTCACCCGCACGCCCACGCGCCAGGTGCGGCCATAGGTGTCGAAATAGACCGGGTTGGTCGGATAGCCGTTGCCGCCCGGCGCGATCACCGGGTTCTTGTCGAACACGTTGTTGACCGAACCGAACAGCTCGAACCGGTCGTCCAGGAATTTGTACGACGCGTCGAGGTTCACGTAAGTTGCGGAGCTCACGTGATTGTTGCTGATGCTGTCGGGATTGGTCGTCGCGTATCCCGTATCGCCCGGGCCGATCGGCAAATCGCCGTTGGGCAGCACAGTGAGATACCGCCCGGATCCGACATAGCGCAGTTGCACGGTTCCGCTGAACGGCCCCTGCGAATAGGTCGCGAAGAAGTTGCCCTGCCACTTCGGCGTGGTGTTGAAGCTGCCGAACGCCGCAGTCGGGCCCGATTGACCCGCATAGTTACGGGTCGGGCTGCCGGTGCCGGTGGTGAACAGCTGGTCGTACAGATACGACGCGAGCGCCCGCAGGCTCAGCGAACCCGTTCCGATCGGCACCGTGTAGTCCGCTTCGAAATCGATCCCGCGCGTGGTGAAGCCCTGCAGGTTAGCGGCGGCGTTGTTGACCGTGGCAATATCGGCCATCGGGTGGGCCGGATCGTAGCCGGGGTCGCCCGGCTGGGTGAACGTGATGAGATCGCAGAACGCCTGATTGCCCTGGAAGCACTGGGCGACGATGTTCTGCGCGCCGAAGCCGAACGGTGGCCCAACGATCGCGTCCTTGATCTTGATTTGGTACCAGTCGGCAGAGAAACGGAAGCGATTGAATACGCCTGCCTTCGGCGACAGCACGAGGCCGAACGTCCAGGTGTCGGCCGTTTCCGGCTTCAGGTTGACGTTGCCGCCGCTGGAGATGTTCGCCTGGTCGGCGGCGCCGCCTCCCGGGAACGGATTGTTGATGGTCCCGAACGGGCCGCCGGCGGTGACGGCATAGGATTGGAACAGCTCGCGGAACTGCGCCGCGCGCACGTCGCGCGAGCGGGTGCCGCGGAAGCGCAGCCAATCGGTAACGTCCCAGATGCCGCTGATCTTCCAGGTGAGGAAGCTGTGGGACTTCGACAATCCGGCATTGGCGCCGGCCGTGCCGGTGGCCTTGTTACGCGTTTCGCGGACAGCCCCGTCGAACTCCATGTACTTGCCGATCGCCGAATCCTGGAACACCGGCACGTTGAGCTCGCCATAGCCCTCCAGCACTTCCTGCGTGCCGCCGTAGTCGAGGCCGTAGCTAAGGAAGTAATCGGTGTAAAATGGCTGGTTGGGTAGGTTGTGGGTGACGTTGCCGTGCTCGCGCCGCCACTCGATGCCGGTCGCCAGCTTGACCGGACCGGCCCCGAAACCGTCGAACAGGTCGCCGCGCAAGTTCGCAGCGGCAACATCCTGCTTGTAGGTCGAGAACTCCTCGAGCGTACGGAAGGCGTAGTCGACGGCCGCCGGATTGGCGTTGCTGGTGCCGAACAGATTCAAGGGGACGCAGGGGCCGCCCTGTGCCGCCTTGGCGACGTCCGTTGCGGAGTAAGGGAAGCCCGTGTTCGGGTTGATCCGGCCGGGGATCGTGACGCCGCAGACAATGCCGCTCGGCGTCTGGACGGCATCCAGCGCATACTTGAGGAAGGTGCTGACGACGTTGTGATAAAGGTGCTGGTCGTTCTTGTTGACGCCGTGGGTGTAATAGGCGTCCCAATGCCAACTGCTGCTACCGATGTCGCCATTGAGCGCGGCCACGACTCGCCAGGTCGAGTCGTTGGTCTCGTTCCGGGCGGTCTGGACATTCAGCATATTGCGGCCGAATTCCGCACCGTTCGGACCGATGGCCGCCGCCTCGGCCGGGGTCAGGAAAGCGTTGTCCGGTGCGATGTGGAAGCCGACATAGGTACCGTTGGCCACTTCAAGGGCATAGGGCCCAATGGCGCCGTTCGCGACTGGATTGACCGCCTCGCTGCGCGCGTACGAACCTTCGAGCGACGCGGTTACCGACGGGCTGATGTCGAAGGTCAGGTGGGCAAGACCGGTGTATTTCTTCACGCTCGGGCGCATCGTGGTCGTGTCGTAGGCCCCGACGGCGTACTGGTCCCCACCCTGACGGAAGCCGAAGATGCTGGCGCCGGCGGAATAATTGCCGCGATCGAACGGAATTAGCGCCGTGCCGGCTTCGTTAAACTGCACCGGAGGTCCGCTGACCGGCGCGACGTTGACGCACACGCCCGGCCCGGCGACGAATACGGTGCACGGAGCAAGCACGCCAGTCAGGCTGGTGTTCGCCGCCGTGGCGTTCGGGCCGATGATATAATGGGGCGCATTGTTGGTCAGGTAGTCCGGGTTCGTGAAGAACCCGTATTCCTGCCCGCACCAGCCGCGCACCGTGGAGCAGATGCCGATCGCATCGGTCTTCTGGTATTCGCCGCCGATCACGAAGTGACCTCGCCCTTCGGCGAAGCTGGTGCCGTAAGCCAACGAGGCGTGGTACTGTTTGCCATCGCCGTGGTGTGTGGTGGCAGTAAAGTCGGCTTGGGCCTTCAGCCCCTCCAGCTGGGTGTCCAGAATGATGTTCACGACGCCGGCGACTGCGTCCGACCCATACACCGCCGACGCGCCGCCGGTGACGGTTTCGGTGCGCGCCACGAGCATCGACGGGACCAGGGTGATGTCGACACCGCCGCCGGTGGTGGTCGGGACGACCCGCTTGGTGTCGATCAGCGTCAGCGTGCGGGTGCCGAAGAACGGATTGAGACCGCGCAGGTTGACCAGCTGCGCGCCGACGTTGAAGTTGCCGAGGCCGACGTTGTTCGCCGCGAAGAAGTTCGAGTTCGACGGCATCTGCGCGACGACTTCGCCGACGTTGTTGAGGTTGAGGGTCTGGATGTCCTTCTGATTGAGGACCGTCACCGGCTGCGGGGTGTCGAAGGTGCTGCGCGCCACCCGTGAGCCGGTGACGATGATCGCGTTCTTGTCCTTGGCCGCCTGGCCGTTCGCCTGAACGTTCGTGTCGCTGGCCGTCTGGGCGTTCCCCGGTACGTTGCCGTCGTTTTGCGGATCGGCCGCCGCGGCAGCGTCCTTCGCGAATGCCGTACCGCCGGCGAACAGCCCTGCCGCCAGCGCGAACGTGCTGAGGCCAAGGCGTGACAGGTGCTTGCGGGAAACCGTGCGGCTCATCATTGCTCTCCCCTTTTCGCGAGACCGCGTTGCCCCGGCCTCTGTTCTGTTTGCGCCAAATTCTCCTTTGCGTTTGCAAAAGTCAAACGTTCTGCGCTGATCCGAAGCATTCCCGTGGGATAAGCGCGGCTGTTGTTTCGGAATGTTGCATCTTGGCCGCGTCAACCCTTGAGCGGAGGATGATTCTTGCGCTACCGCGTCGCTGCTTGAGCGCGGCGTTGCGGTGCTCTAACCCCCCGCTCGCCGATCTCCGGCCTTTGGACAGATGCACGCCTTCGCCAATCCCGCCCGCTTCCTGCGCATCGCCCGGCCGCTGACGCCGGTGCTGCTGCTGTCGGGGATGGCGATAACGGCGGCGGCGCTGGCCTACGGCCTGTTCTACGCGCCCGCCGAGCGGCTGCAGGGGGAGACCGTGCGCATCCTCTTCATCCACGTCCCCGCCGCCTGGCTGGGCATGGCTGGGTGGAGCGGGATTGCGCTCGCCAGCCTGGTGGAGCTGGTCTGGCGGCATCCGCTGGCCGCGCTCGCGGCGCGCGGCAGCGCCGTGCCCGGGGCGGTGTTCTGCGCGCTGTGTCTCGCCAGCGGCTCGTTGTGGGGCCGGCCCGCGTGGGGCACTTACTGGGTGTGGGACGGCCGACTGACCTCTATGCTGGTGCTCTTGTTCCTCTATTTCGGCTATATCGCGCTCGCCGCCGCGGTGCAGCGCGAGGGCGGGTCAAGCCGCATCCCGGCGATCTTCGGCCTGGTCGGGGCGATCAACATCCCGATCATCCATTACTCGGTGATCTGGTGGAACAGCCTGCACCAGCCGCCGAGCCTGGGGTGGGGCACCTCGGCGATGGCGGCGCCGTTCCTGTGGGGCCTGCTGGCCTCCACGCTCGGCTTTACGCTCATCTTCGCCGGGGTCGTGCTCGCGAGGATGCGCGCGCTGCTCGCCGATATCCAGGCCGAGGCGCGTTTGCGGCGCAAGGCGTTGGAAAGCTGATGCGCGAGGGGCTCGATCCATGGCCGTTCGTGATCGCCGCTTATGCCCTGGGCATTGGCGCGACGCTGGTCCTTGTCGCGTGGAGCTGGTGGGCGATGCGTTCGGCCGAGCGGCGCCGCGAGGAGGCGAAGGCGCGATGACCGCGGGGTTCAAGCCGAAACACCAACGGCTGGTACTGGTCGTGCTGGCTCTGGTGGCGATCCTCGCCGCCGGCGCGCTCGCCGCGTGGGCCCTCAAGAACCAGGCGAGCTATTTCTACATCCCGAGCCAGATCGTCGCCAATCCGCCCGACCCGGATCGCGGGGTGCGCCTCGGCGGCATGGTCAAGGCCGGCTCGCTCAAGACCGCAGCTGACGGGATAACGATGCATTTTGTGGTCGACGACGGAAAGGCGCAGGTGCCGGTGACGTTCGCCGGCATCGCCCCCGACCTGTTCAAGGAGGGTTCCGGCGTCGTTGCCGAGGGGCACATGATGAAGGACGGGACGTTCGTGGCTGACAACCTGCTCGCCAAGCACGACGAGAATTACGTCCCGCGCGAGTTGCAGGACATGAGCAAGCAGCAAGCCCGCCAGACGGTCGCCGAGACTCGATGATCGCCGAATTCGGCCTCGCCGCCCTGTGGCTTGCCGCCGCGCTCGCGGCGCTGCAGCTCATCGCTGCCGTACTCGGCCAGCGCAAGGGGGGCGAGACGCTTGCGCTGCTGGTGCGCCCGGCCGCGGTGGCGCAGGCGCTGCTGTGCGGGCTGGCGTTCCTGATGCTGCTGTGGGTGTTCGCGCGAACCGACCTGTCGGTGCTACTGGTCGCCGAAAATTCGAATGCGCAAAGCCCGCTGATCTTCAAGATCGCCGGCGCGTGGGGCAATCACGAAGGCTCGATGTTGCTGTGGGTCACGATCATGGCCGCCGCCGGCGGGTTGATCGCCCTGATCGAACGGCGCTTGCCCGAGCGCACGATGTCGGCGACCCTGGGGGCGCAGGCGTTCGTCACTTTTGGGTTCTACACCTTCATTCTGTTTGCCTCCAATCCCTTCAACCGGCTCGCCTCCGCCCCGCAGGGCGGGGGGCTCAACCCGCTGTTGCAGGACCCCGGCCTCGCGTTCCATCCGCCGACGCTTTACTGCGGCTACGTCGGCCTTTCGATCGCCTTCAGCTTCGCGGTCGGCGCGCTCTTGACGCGCCAGGTCACGCCCGAGTTCGCCCGCGTCATGCGCCCGTGGATCCTCGGCGCGTGGATATTCCTGACCATCGGCATCACCGCCGGCAGCTACTGGTCCTACTACGAGCTCGGCTGGGGCGGCTGGTGGTTTTGGGACCCGGTCGAGAACGCTTCGCTGATGCCGTGGCTGGCGGCAACCGCGCTGTTCCATTCGGTGAGCGTGCTCGCCTCGCGCGACGCGCTGCGCACGTGGACAATCATGCTCGGGGTCGTCGCGTTCTCGATGAGCATGATCGGCACGTTCCTGGTGCGCTCGGGCATCCTGACCAGTGTCCATGCTTTTGCCGTCGACCCCACGCGGGGGATGTTCATCCTGGTGCTGCTGGCGATCAACATCGGCGGCGCGCTGGCCCTGTTCGCCGTGCGCGCCGGCACCATCGCCGAAGGCGAGCGGTTCTCGGCGCTGAGCCGCGAGGGAGCGCTGGTGATCAACAACGTCACGCTTTCGGCCGTGCTCGGGATCGTGCTGCTCGGCACGCTGTACCCGCTGGTGACCGAGGCGTTCGGCGTGCGCGTGTCGGTCGGGCCGCCGTACTTCAATCCGGTGAGCGCGATCTTCGTGTTCCCGATGCTGGTGGTGCTGGCGGTCGGGCCGCTGTTGCGGTGGCGGGGCGATCGCCTTGCTCGGATCAAGACGCCGGCGATTGCGGTCGCCGCGGTCGGGCTGGCCGCGCTGCTGGCGCTGTGGCTGATTGCCGGGATCGCCTTCCTGGAGTTGCTTGGGCTGACGCTGGCGGCGGTCGTCGCCGTCGCCGCATTCCTGCCGTTGCGCGGCCGCTCGCTGAAGCGCCTGCCGCTCCCGGTATGGGGCATGTGCGTCGCCCATTTCGGCATCGCCGTGGCGTTGTTCGGGATGTCGGTCGATAGCGCGTTTACCGTCGAGACGCTGACTGCGGCGAGTGTCGGGCAGACGATCGACGTCGGCCCCTGGAAAGTGCGCCTCGATGCCGTCGAGCCGGTCGCCGGGCCGAACTGGACGGCGCTCTCCGGCAGGCTTTCGGCCAGCTACCACGGCGGCGCGGAGCATGAGCTGACTCCGATGTCCCGAACTTTCTGGGCGCCGCCCCAGACGACCAGCGAATCCGCGCTGCTGACGCGCTGGAACGGCCAGCTTTACACAGTAATCGGCGAAGGTACGCCCGACGGCCGCTGGCAGCTGCGGCTGTGGTGGAAGCCGTTCGTCACGTGCATCTGGCTAGGCGGGTTCCTGATCGCGCTTGGCGGGTTCCTGGCCCTGGTGGGTCGCGTGTCGGTGGACGTGCGCCGCCGCGTCGCCACCCGCAAGATCGCCGCGCGCCGGGCCGAGATGGCCGCGGTATGAGCGGCGTGCGCTGGAGCTTGTGGGTCCTGGCCGCGTTCGCCGCGCTCCTCGGCCTGTTCGCGCTGCAGCTGTCGCGGCCCAAGGACGACACCGTGCCGAGCACAATGGTCGGCAAGACCATTCCAGCGTTCGACCTCCCCGCGGCGACCGCGCAGAACCCCGGCCTGTCGAGCGCCGACCTCACGAACGGTCAGCCGCACCTGCTCAACGTATTCGCCAGCTGGTGCGTGCCGTGCGCGGCCGAGGCGCCGCAATTGGCCGAGCTGCAGCGCGAGGGCGCGCCGCTGGTCGGGGTGGCGGTGCGCGACCAGGCGGACGACCTCGCCGCGTTCTACCAGCAGTATGGCGACCCGTTCAGCCGTGTGGGCGCCGACAAGGTCAGTCAGTTGCAGTTCCTGATCGGCTCGTCGGGCGTGCCCGAGATTTACGTCGTCGATGGCCACGGCGTGATCCGCCATCAGCACATCGGCATGGTCCGGCCCGAAGACATTCCCGACCTGCTCAGTCGCCTGAAGGGCGCGCGAGGATGAGGTGGTTCGTCGCTCTCGTCCTCGCCGTTGCTGCGCCGGCGATCGCGCAGGATACGATGCCGCCCGCGCCGTATGCGTACCAGCAGCTCGCCAATCCGCAGCTCGAGGCGAAGGCAGAGGGCCTCATGGGGACGCTGCGCTGCCTCACTTGCCAGGGCCAGTCGATCGCCGATAGCGACGCCTCGATGGCCGGCGACATGCGCAGCGAGATTCGCCAGCGCATCGCCGCCGGCGAGAGCCCCGAGCACATCCGCCAGTGGCTGATCGGCCGCTATGGCGAGTACATCAGTTACAAGCCGCAAGTGACCCGCACCACCTGGCCCCTGTTCGTCGTGCCCGTGCTGCTGCTGCTGCTGGCGGTGCTGATCGCCGCACGGCGGCTGAGGAGGCGCGCGTGATCTGGGCGCTTGTCATCGGCCTGGCGGTGGTCGCCTTTGCCTTCATCGCTTTCGCGTTTCACTTGCCGCGGGCGGCGTGGACGACCGCGGCCGCCGCGCTGGCGCTGGGCCTCGCCGGCTATGCCGCGCAAGGATCGCCCAACCTGCCGGGCGCGCCGACGGAGGCCGCGCCGCGCGTGCCGGGCGAGGGCCAGAACCTGGTCGAGATGCGCCGCGCGCTGCTCGGCGAGGATACGCCGCGGCAGAACGCGCTCGTCACCGCCGACGGCTTTACCCGCAACGATCAGTATGCCGATGCAGCGGGCTTCCTGCTCAACGCGGTGCGCGACAAGCCCGATGACGGCGAAGCCTGGCTGGCGCTCGGCAACGTCCTTGTCGCCCAGGCCGGCGGGGCGATGACGCCCGCGGCGCAACTCGCCTACCGCCATGCCGAGGCGGCTGTGCCAGACAGTCCCGGCGTACCGTTCTTCATCGGCGTCGCCGAGCTCAACCAGGGCCGCTTCACCAATACGCGCCAGCTGTGGAGCGAAGCCGCGCAGCGAGCGCCACAGGGCAGCGACGCGCGCAAGGTCATCGAGGATCGCATAGGTCGTCTCGATGCGCTGATCCAGCAGATGTACGCGCAGGCACAAGCGCATGGGCAAGTGCCGACGGGCCAGTAGTTCGTGATTCCCCCTCCCGCTTGCGGGACGGGAGATCAAGGTCAAAGCGTCACGACGACCTTGCCGATCTGCTGGTTCGATTCGAGGAACGCGTTGGCGTCGCGCAGCGCCTCCAGCCCCTTGAATTCCTTCGCGATCACCGGCTTGAGCTGACCTCCCGCCAAACCGGCGAGGATCGTCTCCTTCGCCCGGGTGAAGCGGTGCGGGTGGTTCCAGATCTCGCTCGCCACCCAGCCGCGCATCGACAGCCCCTTGAACGCGCACTGCCAGTGCGGATAGGGCGTCGGCTGCTCGCTGAGGCCGCCGTAAACGAACAGGATGCCGCGCGGGCGCAGCGCGGTCGCCAGCGTTTCGACATAAGGCCCGCCGACCGGATCGAACGCGACGTAGGCGCCTTTGCCGCCCGTGATGTCCATCAC
>JANWHA010000074.1 GCA_025450635.1 Croceibacterium sp.
CGCTGGGGTGCAGGGGATCGCAGGAGCAAGTGGCCCGGATGAGCGCAGCGAAATCCGGGGCAGGCGTTCAAGCCGATAGACCGTTCCCGGATTTCACTTCGTTCATCCGGGCTACGCCTGCTTCGTTCAATCCGGGCTACGCCGCTGACCCCGACGCTCAACTCGCGACGAACAGGATCGCGGTGTCGCAGCGTTCGAGCAGGGCGGCGGCCATGTTGCCGAAGAACAGCGTGTCGCCCGGGCGGCGGGTGACGCCGAGCACGACGAGGTCGTAGCTCCCGCGCTTGGCCTCGCGCAGGATCGCCTCCTCGACGGCGGCATCGACGCGCAGCGCCGTGCGCACCCTGGCGTCGTAGCGGTCGGCGAGCTCGGCGATGTCCTTGAGCACCGCCTCTTCGTTGCGCCGCGTGTCGACGCCGCGGCGGATGCGGCCGCGGCCGGCGCCATTGGACCGGCCGGTCGCCACGTAGAGTGCGCTCACGCGCGACCCGGTCGACCTTGCCAGCGCGAAGCCGGTCTCGGCGGCGCGCCGCGAAACGTCGGTGCCGTTGACCGGGATGAGGATCCTGCCGATCGGCTCGTTCCCGGTGGCAACCGGTCCGCCGGCGATCGCGACCGCAAGCGGGCCGTTGAAGCCGCCGACGACGCGGGTAATCTCCCGGCTGAATCCGCCGCGCACCGTGCGCGTCTTCTCCATCCCGACGATGAGCAGGTCGTAGCCTTTCTGCGCCTCGTCGGCGACCGCTTCGGGACTCGCCGCCCGGCGGGTGCGCATGGTCACGTCGACGCTGCCGCGGGTCTCTTCGTCCGGGTCGGCCGCCAGCGTGACCGTGCCGGCGGCGGCGCTGCGCACCTGCTCCTTGGCCTGCTCCTCGTTGCGGCGAACGGTCTCCGCCGGCCAGCGCTGCGGCGCGAGCTCGATGATCGTGGTCGGCTTGTCGCCCGAGCCGGCGATCACCCCGGCGAGCCGCGAGGCAAACTTGCCGTGGGCGCTGCCGTCGACGACGAGCAGCAGGCGTTCCAGGTTCGGCACGAAGCCGCGGGCGTCGAGCTCCTCGCGCTCGAGCCGCAGCCGTTCGGCATGGCGCAGCGGCAGCCGGCGCAGCGCCCAGCGCAGCATCGGCGGCATCGCCATAGTGGTGATCATCGCCATGGCCACGATCAGCGTGAACAGGTTTTTGCTGAACACGCCCGCCGACAGCGCGATCGAGGCGACGATCACCTCGGTCGAGCCGCGCGCGTTCATGGCGCTGGCGAGCGCCAGCGATTCGCGGCCGGTGAGGCGGCCGAGCTTGCCGCCGACGAAGGCGCCGGCGAACTTTCCGGCGCTGGCGATGACGATCAGCCCGATCGCCAGCAGCAGCAGTTCGGGGTCCTTGAGGATGGTGAGATCGGCGCTCAGCCCGGACAGCCCGAAGAACACCGGCATGAACAGCGCAGCGATGAGACCGCGGAGCTGCTCCTCGATGTGCCGGGTCAGGATCGGCGATTCGCCGATCAGCACGCCGGCGACGAAGGCGCCGAGCACGGTGTGCACGCCGATCAGATACGTCGTCAGCGCCATCGCGATCGTGATCAGGAGGATCATGGTGATGACCGGAAAGTCGCTGGCGAAGTGGTCGTTGGCCCAGCGGATCAGGTCCGACACGACGCGCCGGCCGATGGTGAGGCTCACCGCCAGGAACGCCAATGTGCCGAGGACGGCGAAGCTGACCGAACGCAAGTCCATCGTGCCGGACGAGGCCAGTCCGAACGAGATCGCGATGATGACCCATCCGGCGGTGTCCTCGAGGATCGCGGACGCAACGATGATCTGGCCGATGTCGCGGCGCATGAAATTCATCTCGCGCACCACCACCGCCACGATCTTGATCGAGGAGATCGACAACGCGGTCGCCAGGAACAGGGCGGTGACGAAGCGCGACTGGGCATGCGGCAGCAGCGAATCCGGCAGCAGCGCGCCGAGCGCGAAGCCGCACATGAAGGGCAGCGCCACCCCGGCGGCGGCGACCGCCATCGCCGAGCGGCCGACCCGGCGCACCAGCCGGAGGTCGGTTTCCATGCCGGTGAGCAGCAGCAGGAGGAGGATGCCGAGCTGCGAAACCGCATCGAGCATGCCCTTCTGCTCGGCCGTCGGCGGAAACAGCGTGTGCTGCAGATGCGGGGAAACGAGGCCGAGCAGGGAGGGGCCGAGCAGCAGCCCACCGAGAAGCTGCCCCATCACCTCCGGCTGGCCGAACCGCTGCATCAGCTCGCCGAGCGCGCGGCCGACGAGCAGCAGGACGCCGACCTGGGCGAAGAAGATCGCCGCCGAGGCGCCCGAAACCTGGCCTTCCGCGGCCAAAGCGACCGAGGCGGCGCCGCAGAGCAGGGCCGATCCGAGCAGGACGGATGCCAGCCCCGGGCGGGCGCACATCCGCCACGCCGGCTCGCGCCCAGCGCGCAATCGTTTCAAGTTGAATCGATTGCGCTCCAGTTTTCCTAAATGGCGCATGATCTTGCTGGAAAACCGGTTTCCACTTTTCCGGATCATGCTCTGGGACGGGGGTACGGCCGTTGCCTCACGCGTCGCCGGAGTTTGCGCAACCGGGCCCTGCGCCTGCGTCGGCCTATCAACGCGCGGCCGGTTCCAGCGTTCCCGCCGGTGGCAGCTGCGTCGGCCAGCGCTCGTGCGTCAGCGGGACGATCATGTGCACTGACAAGCCTTGCTGCGAATAGGTGCGCTGCACCTCCCCGTTCATCTGCCGCTCGATGACAAGGCCGATCAGGCGCGAGCCAAACCCGGCCCGCCGCGGCCGCCGCGTCGGCGGCCCGTTCCGCTCGACCCAGTCCAGCGTCAAGGTCATGCCGCTCTCGGTGCGCTTTGCCGACCAGCTCACTTCGAGCCGGCCCTTCGACCGCGACAGGCTGCCGTGCTTGATGGCGTTGGCGGCCAGCTCGTGCAGCGCCGCGCTGAGCGTGAAGGTCGGGTCCGGCGCCACGTCCACGTTCGGCCCGTTTAAGGTGGTGCGGTCGAGATAGGGTCCGAGCACCACGCGCAGCAGCTCGTCGAGCGGCGTCGACTTCCAGCCCGCCTCGGTAATCAGCCGATGGGCATTTGCCAAGGCAAGCACGCGCGCCTGGTACTTGCTCGTAAGCTCGGCCATGGTCTTCGAGTTCTTCGCCGTCTGCGAGAACAAGGCCAGAAGCTGAGAAAACAGATTCCCGGAGCGATGGCGCAGCTCGCGGATCATCAGCTCATGACGCTCGTCGAGCTGGCGGCGCTGAATGGCGCCGGCGATGAGGTTGCCGATGGCGGCGAGGAAAGAGCTGTCCTGCGCGCTGAACGTGCGCGCCCTGTTGGTGCAGACGCCGAGAATGCCGTAGGCGCGGCCGTCGCGCCCGGCGATCATCGTGCTCATGCCGCTGACGCAGCAATGGTCCTGAAGATACCGGGGAACGGCAAAGCGGGACTCGCTGGCGAAGTCGGCAACGACGATGGGCGCGGCAGAATCGAGGATGTGCCGCGCATAGTTGCTGTTTTCCCGTGAGGTCACGATCGAGCCGATGCAGCCCTCCTTCCAGCCAAAACCGGCGCGCAGCAGCAGGTCGGTGTTGCCGGGCAGGAGCTCGAGGACTTCAACGAAATCGACCGACAATGTGCGTGCGATCGTGTTCGCCACGTCCTGGAGCAGCCGTTCGATGTCGGTTTCAATGAGTGCCCGCTCGCCGAGCTGGGCCAGCGCTGCCTGCTGCCTGGCGCGGCTGCGGATCTCGTCCTGCAGCCGCACCGGTTCGGTGACGTCGTGGCACAGCCCGATCATGCGGGCGGGCGCGCCGTCCTTGAACGTTAGCGTGCCGGTCGCTTCGATCCAGATATCGTCGCCGCCCTGGCGGGAAGCGACACGATAGCGCAGCCGGAAGGGACTGCCGGTCCGGCGCGTTTCGTCGAACGCCTGCAGAACTCTGGCCTTGTCCTCCTCGTGGATGTGGTGCTCGAAGGACGCGAAGGTGCCGTCGAAGCCCGCTTGTGAGAAACCGCAAATCGATTCAACGTTGCTCGACCACGTTACCGCGTTGGCGGCGAGGTCCCAGGACCAGATGCCGATCTGCGCGGCTTCGAGCGCAGCCCGAACCGTGGCGAAATCGGGAAAGAAGGCGGTCGCGGGCTCCTCGCCCGGAATGCGTTCCGGTTCCTTGGTCGACGAATTTCCTGCAGGCCGGTCCATGCGTGTAAGACTTCGACCTCCTCCCCGCGCGGTCAAGGTCGCCTTTCGAACTATGTACGCGAAACAGCGCTATCTAGGCGAAACGGTCCTTGAGCACGTTCGGTTTCGCTTGAACGATGAAAAATAGGGAGGAACGACGCCGGCCTGAGACCAAATGTCCTATCAATAGAGACCCAACAGCGCCGGATTGCTGCTCCAATCGCCCCGCGGACGGGGTTGATCCGCCGCGGCCGGCTGCGCCGAAATCCTGGTCACGGGGACGCCGGCCGTTCCTTCGGCGGGCGCGTTCTTCCGATCGCCGGCGGCGACGGCGCGCGGATCGTTGGGCAGCACCACGACCTTGGTGCCGACGCCGACGCGATCGTAGAGGTCGATCACGTCCTCGTCGCGCAAGCGGATGCAGCCGCTGGAGACGTGCCTGCCGATCGATTTCGGATCATTGGTGCCGTGGATGCGGTAGGCGGTGTTGCCGAGGTAGAGCGCGCGTGCGCCGAGCGGATTTCCCGGACCGCCGCCGACCCAGCGCGGCAGATAGGGCTGGCGGGCAATCATCTCGGCCGGCGGAATCCAGTCGGGCCATTCGGTCTTGCGCGAGATGGTCTCGATCCCGGACCAGGTGAAGCCGGCGCGCCCCACGCCGATGCCGTAGCGGAGTGCCCTGCCGCTGCCGAGGGTCAGATAGAGGAAGGCGTGGGTGGTATCGATGATAATCGTGCCGGGCGGCTCGTCGCTTGCATGGGAAACCACCTGGCGGCGGAGCGCGGGAGATTCCTGTCCGCCGTATGGCGTCTCGCTCTGCTGTCCGGGCGGCTGCATCACTTCGGGCAGGAGCGTGCCGAAGCGATCGACAGGCATGTAGGAGAGAGATTGAGCAAAGGCGGGAACGTTAGGGAAGAACGCACAGGCTGCACAGAAAATCGCGGTGCAGGCGCGCCGTGACAGCGTGCTCGCTGACATGACACACTCTCCGCTGCTGGAAGTCTCCGCTGATGAAGTGCCCGCTCGTCAATCGCCGCGCCGCTGAAAGGTTCCACCCTGCTTCATGCCGGGCGGCCGGGCGGCCGGGCGCAGGCAGACGAGCGCTACTGATTTGTTGTTTGAAAGCCGATGCGCCGTCGTGCGGCGCGTAAACCCGGCCGAGGCGCCGGCGTTCCGAGGCGTTCCGGTCAGACCACGCAGCGCCGGAAAATGTGCCCGAGCTGCGGTGCGGAGATCGGGCTGAAAGCGGGATCACACCCGGTCGGAATTCTACCCTGGGACCGCGGGCGCGCTGGGGATAGCGGCGGCGCCTCCAA
>JANWHA010000075.1 GCA_025450635.1 Croceibacterium sp.
CAGCTCGGCAATCCCGGCAAGTTGGTGATCGACATCGCCGGGGAAGCCTCGATCCAGATGAACATCCAGGAAATGGGCACGGCGAGCCAATTCCGCCTGCCAATCAAGGTGTTCATCCTCAACAACGAATACATGGGCATGGTCCGCCAGTGGCAGGAGCTGACCTACGAGAGCCGCTATTCGAACAGCTACTCCGACAGCCTGCCCGACTTCGTGAAGATGGCCGAGGCCTATGGCTGGAAGGGCATCCGCATCGAGGACGAGGCCGACCTCGACGCCTCGATCCAGGCGATGATCGAGCACGACGGCCCGGTGATGGTCGATTGCCGCGTGTCACAGGAAGCCAACTGCTTCCCGATGATCCCCAGCGGCGCGGCGCATACCGAGATGCTGCTCTACGGCGACATGGTCGCCGGCACGATGGACGACGAAGCGAAGGCGCTGGTGTGATGGGTCATAGAGCTACACCACCCCTCCTCTTCAGAGGAGGGGCAGCGAGACTTAGCGAGGCCCGGACCTGTTCCGGGGCGAGCTTAGTCGCAGCGGGGTGGTGCGCGGCCACGCGCCACGCTTCGCGCGGCGCCACCACCCCCTTCCCCTCCTCTAAAGAGGAGGGGGGAGAAGCATGATGAAGATCCAGGAAGGCTACACCGAGCGTCACGTGCTGACGATCACGGTCGACAACGAGGCCGGCATCCTCGCCAAGATCGCCGGCCTGTTCACCGCGCGCGGCTATAACATCGACAGCCTGACGGTGGCCGACATCAGCGAGGACCACGCGCTCAGCCGCATCACCATCGTCACCAACGGCCCGCCGCCGGTGATCGACCAGATCACCGCCCAGCTCGAGCGGCTTGTGCCGGTCCACCGGGTGGTCGACCTCACCGAAACCGGCGCGCACGTCGAGCGCGAGCTGGCGCTGGTCAAGGTCGCCGGCCAGGGCGGTAGCCGCGCCGAGGCCCAGCGCATCGCCGAGGGTTTTCAGGCGCGTGTTATCGACACCACCCCCGAGAGCTTCGTGTTCGAGCTGACCGAGACGAGCGACCGCATCGACAGCTTCGTCGCCCAGATGCGCGAGCACGGGCTGGTCGAGGCGGCGCGCTCCGGCGTCGTCGGCATGATGCGCGGGGCCGAGGGGGCTTGACCAAATTCACTGTCACCCCGGACTTGTTCCGGGGCCCAGCTTCCTTTCGCGAGGTCGCAGAAGAAAGCTTGATCCCGGAACAAGTCCGGGATGACAAAACAGGAGTAAAGGCGCGGCAAGCGCCGATGGAAGGAACCGAAACGTGAAAGTCTACTACGATGCCGACGCCGACCTGAACCTGGTCACCGGCAAGAAGATCGCCATCCTCGGCTATGGCAGCCAGGGCCACGCCCACGCGCAGAATTTGCGCGACAGCGGCGTCAAGGAAGTCGCCATCGCCCTGCGCCCGGGCTCGGCCAGCGCGAAGAAGCCCGAAGCCGCCGGGTTCAAGGTGCTCTCGAACTCCGACGCCGCCGAATGGGCCGACATCCTGATGATCCTCGCCCCCGACGAGCAGCAGGCAGCGATCTGGGAGAACGACATCAAGGGCAAGATGCGCCCCGGCAGCGCCCTCGCCTTCGCCCACGGGCTCAACATCCACTTCGGGCTGATCGAGCCGCCGGCCGACATCGACGTGATCATGATCGCGCCCAAGGGCCCCGGGCACACCGTGCGCAGCGAATACAAGCGCGGTGGCGGGGTGCCCTGCCTGATCGCGGTCCACCAGGACGCCAGCGGCAATGCGCATGACGTCGCCCTCGCCTACGCCAGCGGCGTCGGCGGCGGCCGCTCGGGGATCATCGAGACCAACTTCCGCGAGGAATGCGAGACCGACCTGTTCGGCGAGCAGGCCGTGCTGTGCGGTGGCCTCACGCACCTGATCCAGGCCGGGTTCGAAACCCTGGTCGAGGCCGGTTACGCGCCCGAGATGGCCTATTTCGAATGCCTCCACGAAGTGAAGCTGATCGTCGACCTGATGTACGAAGGCGGCATCGCCAATATGCGCTATTCGATCAGCAACACCGCCGAATACGGCGACATCACCAGTGGCCCGCGGATCATCACCGACGCCACCAAAGCCGAGATGAAGCGCGTGCTGGCCGACATCCAGTCCGGCCGCTTCGTCAAGAACTTCGTCCTCGACAACCGCGCCGGCCAGCCCGAGCTGAAAGCGAGCCGCAAGGCCGCCGCGGCGCACCCGATCGAGCGGACCGGCGCAAGCTTGCGCGCGATGATGCCGTGGATCGGCGCCAACAAGCTGGTCGACAAGGACAAGAACTGAGGCGCGGAACCTTCGCTCCGGCGGCGCCGTTCGGTAAACGCGCAGCCGGAGACGATGAATGCCGAGGATTGTCTTTGCGCTGGCAGCGGCCACCCTGCTCGCGGCGTGCCACCAGCAAGCCCAGAGTGCCGCCGGCACCGCCGCGCCGGTCGTCGTGCCGGGGCCTGCGGGCAACGCCAAAGGCCCGGCGCCCGCGCCTGCCGCGATAACGGTTGCCCCTGCACCGCAACCAACCCCGAGCGCCGGCGCATCGACCCCAACGATATCGTTGGCGGAGGGCTCGACGACGCTGACCGTCACCCCCCCGCCGACGCCCTGCGGAGCCGAGAAGCTGTTCAATTACCTCAACCTGATCCCGACCTCTACCGCCAAGGAGGAGATCGCGCGCTCACTCGGCCATGCCCGCATCCGCTACGTCCCGTTGAAGCCCGCTCCCGCGATGAGTGAATCGAAGCGGGTGACCGCCGAGATCGGCGCGGACGGCCGGATCAAGAAGTTCACTTGCGGGTAGTCGTTGACATAGCACGGTTACGAACACCCCTCCTCCGTCGTCACCCCGGCCTCGAGCCGGGGTCCCGCTTTCTCACTCGGCGCCGCAGGAAGCGGGATCCCGGGTCAAGCCCGGGATGACGGTGGTTGGAGAACTCCAGGCATGCTCCGCTCCCCCGCCGCCGCGTGAGTCCACTTCCGCCTATCGACACGCCCTCCAGCCGTCGGCATAGGCGGCGCGCGATGGACAAGCTCGCCGAGATCTGCGCCTGGAAGCGCGAGGAAGTCGCGGCCCGCAAGGGCCTGGCGACCATCGAGGACCTCGATCGCGCCGCCGCTTCGGCCAGTCCGCCACGGGGGTTCCGCAAAGCGCTTGAAGCGAAGGCCGCCAGGGGCTTCGGACTGATCGCCGAAATCAAGAAAGCTTCACCGTCCAAGGGTTTGATCCGCGCCGATTTTCGGCCCGCCGAGCACGCGATCGATTACGAGCAGGGCGGTGCGGCCTGCCTCTCGGTGCTGACCGACGCGCGCTATTTCCAGGGCCACGAGGATTTCCTGATGGACGCCCGCGCGGCCTGCTCGCTGCCGGTGCTGCGCAAGGACTTCACGATCGACCCGTGGCAGGTCGCCGAAGCCCGCGCGATCGGCGCCGATGCGATCCTGATCATCGTCGCGGCGCTCGATGGCGGCGCGATGGCGGAGATCGAGGCTGCCGCGCTCGAACGCGGCATGGACGTGCTGGTCGAAGTCCACGACGAAGCCGAGCTCGAACGCGCCGCGCGCCTCCGCTCGCGCCTGATCGGCATCAACAACCGCGATCTCAAAACCTTCGGCACCGATCTCGCCACCACCGAACGCCTCGCCCCGCTGGCGCCCGCAGGCGCGCTGCTGGTCGGCGAGAGCGGCATCAACAGCCACGACGACTGCCTGCGCCTGGCCGAGGCCGGCGTGCGCTGCTTCCTCGTCGGCGAAAGCCTGATGCGCCAGCCCGACGTCGAGGGGGCGACGCGCGCGTTGCTCGCCGGCTGAACCGTTGTGGCGCGCCGCCGCACTTAGGCGTATTGAGCGGCCCGGGGTCGAGCGGGAGACAACATCGTGGGCAGTGCATTCAACACAGTGATGAAGATCGTCAGCACGCTGATCGGCGTGCTGATGGTGTGCATGGGAGGGGTGTGGTTTCTCCAGGGAACCGGCATCGCCTTCCAGGTCGGCTTCATGGCCGGCGACCCGCGCTGGGCGATCTACGGCGCGATCCTGGCGATCGTCGGCGTCTGCCAGGTGATCTGGAGCGTCACCCGGCGGAGCTAGCCGCCGGGTAAGTCACCGTTTCTCTGTTGACCAACGCGCCGGGGGTAAGGCCCGCCGGTTCCGCGCGATGCGGCCACATCAGGTGGGTGACCGCATAATCGCGAGTCAGCAAGTAATCGGCGATAATCCGCCGGTGGCAGCGCCACCACACCGCTTCGGCACACATGATCGCGCAGCGCTGGCCGCTGGCGAGCTCGACCAACCGCGCGAGCCCGTCGGCGAATTCGCGGGACAGCGCGTAATCGGCGTAGTTGTGGAAGCTCTGGTTGCGCCACAGGCCATTCACCTCGGGCGCGATGGCGTGGCTCTTGCCGCGCAGGCCGCCGAGCTCGCGGATGTATTCATGGCCCACCTGAAAGGCCGCGAGCTCCTCCGGCAACACGTCGAGGTTGTATTGCGGGTTGTGGCGCGAGCGCGGGACCGTGCGCACGTCGACGACCATCGTCACTTCGCCGACGCGCAGGAGCTCAACGAACTCGGCGACCGTCGCGGTTGAATGACCGATCGTACAGATGGGCAGCGGGTCGGCCATCGCGCTTCAACCGCCGGCGAAGTGGAACACGGTGACCATCAGGCCGAGCGCCAGCCCGAACGCCGCGATCATGGTGCCGCCGATGCGGCGAGCGTAAGTGCCGGCGTCACTGCCGCCGGCCCCCGAGCGTTTGGCGAGCAAGGCGATCCCGCCCGCGACCAGCAGCACGGCGACGATATCGACCACGATCACATACATGCCGATCTCCTGCCGCCATTCTTCCGAAGAGCCAATCCCTCGCCAGGGCGAAGGCGTTCCCGAACGGCTGATTTCATCTGTCCTATTCGGCACCGATCTGTCATGAAAGCAGCATGTACGAACGTTTGAAATCGCGGAATTCCGCCATTTTTCCGGTGTCTGCGCGCAAGCTGGCGGTTTTCCTCCGGGCCCTGTCGGAGTTGTCAACTTCGTCAGCAACAGGGTCGCCGGGATGAACAAACTGACCCACCTCGACTCGCAGGGCGCGGCGCGGATGGTCGATGTCGGCGGCAAGCCCGAGACCGCGCGCTCCGCCACCGCCACCGGCCGCATTCGCCTGTCGCCCGAAGCGCTGGTGGCGGTGCGCGAAGGCAGCGGGCCCAAGGGCGACGTCCTCGCCGCGGCGCGCATCGCGGGGATCATGGCGGCCAAGAAGACCGGCGAGCTGATCCCCCTATGCCACCCGTTGTCGCTCGACGCCGTGAGCGTCGATTTCGCATTCGAGGAGGACGCGGTTCGCGCCACCGTCACCGCCTCTCTGACAGGACGCACGGGTGTGGAAATGGAAGCGATGACAGCGACTTCGGTCGCGCTCCTGACAATCTACGACATGGCCAAGGCGCTCGACAAGGGCATGGTGATCGAAGGCGTGCGCCTGCTCGAGAAGACCGGCGGCAAGAGCGGCGCCTGGCGCGCGGCGGAATGACCCCGGCGCCGCCGCTGCCGCTCCCCCAGGCGCAGGCCCGGCTGCTGGCGCACGTCGAGCCGCTCGTCGGCCAAACCGTGCCGGCCGAACGTGCAATCGGCCGCTATCTCGCCGAGCCCCTGCTCGCGAGGCGCACGCAGCCCGCCGCCGACCTCTCGGCGATGGACGGTTACGCAATGCGGGCCGACGATCTCGCCGGACCCTGGCACATCGTCGGCGAGAGCGCGGCGGGGCATCCTTTCGCTGGCCAACTCGCCGCGAATGAAGCGATCCGCATTTCCACCGGTGCGATCATGCCCGATGGCCGCTGCGCGGTGCTGCTCCAGGAGAACGCCAACCGCACTGCCACCACGCTCGCGCCCAACGGTGAAGGCGAGCCGAGCGAGCGCCACATCCGCCGAGCGGGGCTCGATTTCCTCGGCGGCGACGAAGTCCTGCCCGCTGGAACTCGCATCGGCCCGGCGCAACTGGCGCTGGCGCTCGCCGCCGGCCACGGCGAGCTGCCCGTGCATCGTCTGCCCTCGCTCGCCGTGCTCGACAGCGGAGACGAGTTGTCCGCCGACCCGGCGAATTGTGCGTCGCACCAGGTTCCCGCGAGCAACGGCGCGATGCTCGCCGCGATGGCCGCGCCGCACGTCGCCTCCGTCCTGCGACTCGGCCCGGTGCCCGATCGCCTCGAGGCGATTCTCGCCGCGCTCGAGCAAGCCTCCGATACGGATGTGATCGTCACCAGCGGCGGTGCGTCGGTCGGCGACCACGACCTCGTCCGCCCGGCGCTCGAGCAGTGGGGCGCGGCCATCGACTTCTGGCGAGTCGCCATCCGGCCCGGCAAGCCGCTCCTCGTCGCCCGCCGCGGCCAGCAATGGGTGGTCGGGCTGCCGGGCAACCCCGTGTCGAGCTACGTCACCGCGTTGCTGTTCCTGCTGCCGCTGCTGCGCGCGCTCGGCGGCGCGAGCCGCCCGTTGCCGCGCCCGGTAACGATGCGCCTTGGGGCCTCGCTCCCGGCGAGCGGCAACCGGACCGAGTTCGTCCGGGCGCGACTCGACGGCGAATCGCTGGTCCCCGCCGCCGAACAGGACAGCAGCGCGCTCGCCGCGCTGGCCGGCGCGGACGCATTGATCGAGCGGCCGGCCGGTGCATCGGCCGCCTCAATTGGAGACCTGGTCAGGGCCTATTGGCTTGAAAATGGCGGGGTGGCTTGACGGACGTTCGGAAGTTGCCTAATTGTTCCGCGTTCGTTCCAGAACGGAACATTGCCCACGTCAAGTTATTTGGGAGAGCGCCCGATGTTGACCGCCAAGCAGCACGAACTCCTGCTGTTCATCCAGCGCCGCCTGGAAGAAACCGGCATTTCTCCCTCGTTCGAGGAAATGAAGGAAGCGCTCGACCTCAAGAGCAAGTCGGGCGTGCACCGGCTGATCTCGGCGCTCGAGGAGCGCGGCTTCATCCGCCGCTTGCCCAACCGGGCGCGCGCGCTCGAAGTCACGCGTCAACCCGAGGACGTGACTTCGGGCAGGCGAGCTCCGGCTCCGGCCAACGACATGGTCTCGCGCGTCGCGGCTCCGCCGCGCACGGCGCCTGCCGCGGCCAACGACGTCGTCGAGATCCCGCTCCACGGCCGCATCGCCGCCGGTGTGCCGATCGAGGCCATGCAGACCGACCGCACCCTGCCCGTGCCCGCCGCCTTGCTCGGCGCCGGCGAGCACTACGCGCTTGAAGTCTCGGGCGACTCGATGATCGAAGCGGGCATTCTCGACGGCGACTTCGCGCTCGTGAAGCGCACCGACACCGCGCGCGACGGCGAGATCGTCGTCGCGCTCGTCCGTGACGAAGAAGCGACCCTCAAGTACCTGCGGCGCGAGAACGGCATGATCCGCCTCGATCCCGCCAATGGCGCCTATGATGCACAGATCTATCGGCCCGAGGAAGTGCAGGTTCAAGGCAGGCTCGCCGGACTCCTGCGGCGTTATCACTGAGGCGCGGCCCTCGGTTTGCCCTCTCCGCTTGTCCCGGAGGAATTCGCGGCAGCGCTTCGAGTGAAACGCGAACCCGCGCCGGAGTAAGCTTGCGGGTGCCTGGAATTGCCTCCGGATCGCCACCTGCCGGAGAAATGCCGTTCTTGCGGACCGGTATCCTGGCCATGCCACCAGCCATGCTCGCCCTGGCTCGAGGCGACGGTGTCGATGCGCAGCGGGCTGCCGAGCTTCACCGAAAGTCCGCCCGTCTGCGCCAGCATCTTTCCGTCGGCCTTGAGCACGCGCGGGGTGCACGTGCGCGGCAACCAGCGGTCGGAGATCACGACGTCGGCGCCGGCACAGGCTGGTTGCAGCTGCTTCGTGTCGACCGGATAATCGCTGCGGCTCATCAGCACGCGCCAGTCGCGGCCGGCGCGATGGAGCGTGAGGGCGCAGAAGTCAGGATTGCATTGCGCGCCCGGCCAATCCGCCAGCACGACCGGCTCCGCCGCCACTCCGGCGAGCTCCTTCAGGTTGTCGCGCGTGAACTGCGCGCGGCTCTCGCGCAGCATCAGGAGCTTGCCGTCGTCGGCGACGATGCCGACATTGCGCCCATCGCCGGCAATCAGCAGGTCGGGCGCGGGCGTCGCCAGCATCAGGCCCGCCGCCAGGGCCGCCGGCGCGAGGCCCCACAACCGCGCCTTGCCCCGCCACAGCGCCAGCCACAGCTCGCCGCCGAGGAACAGCGCGAACGTCCCCAAGCCCATCTGCGGCATCAGCCTGACCGCTCCGGGTTGCGCCGCGGCGAGGTGGGCGATCCACAGCAGCAGCTGAAGCGATTGGCCGGCGAGCCACCACGCCGGAGCGCCGAGACCGACGAGGTCGAGCGCCAGCGCCAGCGCGATCAGCGGCATCGAAACGAGCTCCACCAGCGGAATCGCGATCACGTTGGCGAAGGCCCCGTAGATTCCCGCGCGGTGGAAGTGGAACAGCACGATCGGCATCAGCGACAGCTCGATGACGAAGCCCGTCAGCAGCAGCATCGCCATGTGCCGACCGATCCTGACCGTCCGGCCTTCCTCGCGCGGCGCGAGAAAGGCGCGCACTGGCGCCGAGCCGTGCAGCGCGACGATGGCGATGACCGCGGCAAAGCTCAGCTGGAAGCTCGCTCCGACGAGCGATTCGGGCCACAGCAGCATCACGAACACCGCCGCTACGGCGACCATCCGCAAGCTCAGCGGCTCGCGCCCCAGCGCCAGCGCGCCCAGCACCAGCACCGCCCCGACACAACTGCGCACCGTCGGCACCTGCGCCCCGGTCAGCAGGGTGTAGGCAATGCCGGCCAGGGCAGCGATGCCGGCGGCGACGAGCGGCAGGCGCACACGCAACGTCAGCCACGGCCACAGGGCCAGCACGGTGATCGCGAGGAGGTAGGCCCCGCCGATCACCGCGCTCACGTGGAGCCCGCTGACTGACAGCAAGTGGGTCAGCCCGGCGTCGCGCATCGCCTGCTGGTCGCCTTCCGGGATCGCCCCCTGGTCGCCGCTGGCAAAGGCGGCGGCAATCGTCCCCGGAGAGCCGCCGAGCTGGCGCCGCACATGCTCCGACAGCCGGCGCTGCAGCGGCGCGAGCAGCGGCGCGCCGTGCGCCGGTGTGACGACCGTTACCGGTCCCTGCACGCTGCCCGTCGCCGCGTAGCCCTGGAACCAGGCGGCGCGGGCGAAGTCGTAGCCCCCGGGAAGCATCGGCGGCGCGGGGGGCATGAGGCGCGATTTGAGCCGGACCACCGCGCCCTCGCGCAGGGCCGGATCGTCCTGCTCCAGCGGCAGGTTGACTCGCACCCTGATCGGCTTGCCGGCGGTGTCGCGGGTCGCCAGGACGAGGCGGACGCGCTGGTCGGCGGGCTGCTCGACCCGTTCGAGGATCGTCCCCGCCAGCGTAACTGAGCCCGCGTGATCCATCGGCCTCGCGCCGACAAGCTCCGATCGGACCCAGATCAGCGCCACGCCGATGGCCAGGGCCAGGCCCATGCCGATCCAGGCCAGCAGCAGGTTCGCCCGCGAGTCGAGACCGCGCCACATCGCCAGCGCGCCCAGAGCGACGATCAGGCCGGTGGCAATGGCCGCTACCCACCAGCCTGCATTCGGCAGCACGAACCAGGCGGTGATCCCGCCGGCAAGGGCGATCGCCAGCCACGGTCCCCGATCGAACCCGGCGCGGGCGAGGAAGCCCTCGGCGGCATCGGCCACGCTGGACAAGCGCACGCGGTTTCGCCAAGGCGTCTGCTGCAACGCAGCATCGCCAGGCTCCTCCCCCAGCGGAACCAGAGTGCGCGTGGCCATCGCAAGTCATTGGATAGGAAACGCAACTCTATGGCAAGCGGCAGCGAGGGAACGGTGGTGACCCGCTTCGCGCCCTCGCCCACGGGTTTCCTGCACATCGGTAACGCTCGCACCGGCCTGTTCAGCTGGCTTTACGCCCGCCATTGCGGGGGCAAGGCGCTGCTGCGGATCGAGGATACCGACAAGGCCCGCTCGACGCAGGAAGCTATCGACGTGATCCTCGACGGGCTCGCCTGGCTCGGGCTCGAATTCGATGGCCACACCTATTACCAGTCGCAGTTCGAAGCCCGGCACGCCGAAGTGGCGCACGAGCTGATCGCCCGCGGCGCCGGCTATCGCTGCTACCTGACGCAGGAAGAACTGGCCGCGCGGCGCGAGAAGGCGCGCGCGGAACGCCGCCCCTTCCGTATCGACAGCGAATGGCGCGAGCGTCGTGAAGGCGACTGGCCGGCGGACGAGCCGTTCGTCGTGCGCCTCAAGGCTCCGCGCGAGGGCGAGACGGTCATCGAGGATCTCGTCCAGGGCCGCGTCGCGGTGAAAAACGAGGAGCTCGACGACTTCGTGCTGCTGCGATCCGACGGCAGCCCGACCTACATGCTCGCGGTGGTGGTCGACGACCACGACATGGGCGTGACCCACATCGTCCGCGGCGACGACCACCTGAACAACGCCTTCCGCCAGCTGGCCATTATCCGCGCGATGGGCTGGCCAGAGCCGCACTATGCCCACGTGCCGCTGATCCACGGCGCCGACGGCGCCAAGCTCTCGAAGCGTCACGGCGCACTGGGCGTGCACGATTACCGCGACATGGGCATCCTGCCCGAGGCGCTGTTCAATTACCTGCTGCGGCTCGGCTGGGGGCACGGCGACAAGGAGGAATTCACCCACGAGGAAGCCATCGCGGCGTTCACGCTCGAAGGCGTCGGCAAGAGTCCGGCGCGGTTCGACATGAAGAAGCTGCTGAACCTCAACGGGCACTACATTCGTGCGGCCGGCGACCGCCGGCTGGCGGAACTGATCGCTCCGAAGATGGGGCCCCAGGCCGATGTGGACCTGCTCGCCCAGGCGATGCCGGTGCTGAAAACCCGCGCGCGCGATCTCAACGAGCTCGCCGATGGCGCCGCCTTCCTGTTCGAGACCCGGCCACTGGCTCTGAACGATCAAGCGGCCGCTCTGCTCGACGCCGATGCGAGGGCCCTGCTTGCCGGCATTTCCGAGCGCCTGCACGCCGAACAGGACTGGACAACCGGTGGGTTGGAGGCCAATCTGAAAGCCTATGCGGAAGGGCTGGGGCTTGGCCTGGGCAAGCTTGCGCAGCCGCTCCGCGCGGCGCTGACGGGGCAGACCACATCCCCGGGGATTTTCGACGTGCTGGCCTTGCTCGGCCGGGAAGAGAGCCTTGCGCGGATCGATGCGCAGGCGGGACCGGCCTAGCGGATCGGCGCAGCGGGACGACGGACGTTTGAGGAGACGCGATTTGGCGGACAGGCAGGCGAAGCTGGCGGTAGATGGGCAGACCCATGATCTTCCGATCATGTCCGGCACGTGCGGCCCCGACGTGGTCGACATCCGCAAGCTTTACGGCAGCACCGGGATGTTCACTTACGATCCCGGCTATAAGTCGACCGCCTCCTGCGAAAGCGCGCTGACGTTCATCGATGGCGAAGAGGGCGTGCTGCTCCACCGCGGCTATCCGATCGGCCAGCTGGCCGAACATTCGAGCTTCATGGAAGTCGCCTACCTGCTGCTCAACGGCGAGTTGCCGAGCAAGGAAGAGTACGACACGTTCGTTTATACCATCAGCCGCCACACCATGGTCCACGACCAGTTGCGCCAGTTTTACCAGGGTTTTCGGCGCGACGCCCATCCAATGGCGGTGATGTGCGGCGTGGTCGGCGCGCTGAGCGCCTTCTACCACGACAGCACCGACATCTCCGATCCCTTGCAGCGCAGGATCGCGAGCCATCGCCTGATCGCCAAGATGCCGACACTCGCGGCGATGGCCTACAAGTACACCGTCGGCCAGCCGTTCATGTCGCCGATGAACTCGCTCAGCTACACCGGCAATTTCCTGCGCATGACCTTCGGCGTGCCGGCCGAAGAATACGTGGTCGATCCCATCGTCGAGAAGGCGATGGACCGCATTTTCATCCTCCATGCCGACCACGAGCAGAACGCGTCGACCTCCACGGTGCGGCTCGCCGGCTCGTCGGGCGCCAACCCGTTTGCGTGCATGGCTGCCGGCATCGCCTGCCTGTGGGGCCCGGCGCACGGCGGCGCCAACGAGGCGGCGCTCAACATGCTGCACGAGATCGGCACCCCCGACCGCATCCCGCACTACATCGAACGGGCCAAGGACAAGAACGACCCGTTCCGGCTGATGGGCTTCGGCCACCGGGTGTACAAGAACTACGACCCGCGGGCGACGGTGATGCAGAAGACCGTGCGTGAGGTGTTCGCCGCGATGAAGGTCAGCGATCCGGTGTTCGAGGTGGCGCTGCGGCTCGAGGAAATGGCCCTGCACGACGATTATTTCATCGAGAAGAAGCTGTTCCCCAACGTCGATTTCTATTCTGGCATCATCCTCTCCGCGATCGGCTTTCCGACGACGATGTTCACCGCGCTGTTCGCCCTCGCCCGCACGGTCGGGTGGGTGGCGCAGTGGAACGAGATGATCTCCGATCCGAGCCAGGTGATCGGCCGCCCGCGCCAGCTTTACACCGGCCCGACGCAGCGCGATTACGTGCCGCTGGACCAGCGCTAAGGCGAGCTACCGGCGCCTGGTGCGCCGTTCGGGCAAGGCGGGCAGCTCGAGCGTGAAGCGCGCGCCTTGCCCCGGCGCGCTTTCGACGGCCAACTCGCCGTTCATCGCCCGCGCGAGCTTGCGCGAGATATAAAGCCCCAGCCCCGAGCCGCCGTCGCCGCTGCGGCCGAGGCGCTCGAACTTGTCGAACGCCTTGGCTTGCTGCTCGGCGCTGAGCCCTTCGCCCTGATCGGCGACGGTGATGCGGGCGCGGCCGTCCTCGGCTTCTGCGCGCAACCAGACTTGCGATCCCTCGGGCGAATAGCGCACCGCGTTGCCGACCAGGTTCAGCAGGATCTGCAGCACCCGCCGGAATTCGCCGATGGCGGGCACGCTTTCGCCTTCCTTCGGGGCGTCGATCTCGATCCCCCGCTCGCGCGCACGCACGCCAAGGATGCCCGCCGCACGGCGAGCGACGTCGGCCAGGTCGATCTTGTCGGGCGCAGCGGAGAAGTCGTCCGCCTCGACCACCTCGAGGTCGGCGAGGTCGTCGATCAGCGCCAGCAAGTGCTCGCCCGCCGAGGCGATGTCAGCCGCGTACTTGCTGTATTCCTCGGACAAAGGTCCGGCGAGCTGGGTGCGGATGGTCTCGGCATTGGCGATGATGCGGGCGATCGGCTGGCGCAGCACCGGGGCGATTTCGCGGCCGATCGTGGCGCTCGGCATGGCCTGCGCGGCGGCGGCGGTGTCGGTCGATTTCGCCGGCGGCTGGTCGGCGACGATGAGCAAATCGAAGCCGTCCTGCCCCGGCTCGGGCCGGCCGAGCGGCAACAGCACCGCCTTCCAGTTTCGGGGTGACTGCGGCACGATTACCGCCGCGCCGCTAAGCAGGCGCCAGTGCTGTGCCTGACCCTGGCCGTCCCCTCCCAGCTCGACCAGCTCCGTCCAGCGCCGACCGTGCCCTTCGCGCAGCCTGGCGGCAATCTCCGCCAGCTCGCCGCTCTCGCAAATTACGGACAAGACCTCCTGATCGGGCCCCAGGCGAGCGCTGAGTTCGGCGACGTGGCGCTCGATGGCGGCGCGCCGGTCTTCCGCCGCAGCCTGGTCTTCAGGAGGTAGCGGCTCGGCCTGCCAGTTCGCCAGGCCGATGGTGCAGCCCTCGCCGCCGGTTTCGGGCTCGACCTCGACCCACGCGGTCACTTGCTCACGGTCATCCTGCGCCTCGATGGCGCGGGCGAGCTTGAGGCCGTAAAGGCGGGCTTTGCGCACGAGCTCGAGCAAGGCCGGGGTGGCGACGATGCCCGGCAGCTCGCCGCCGCTGCGCAGTTGCAGGCTGGCGAGCGGCTCGTCGGCCTCGATCAGCCAGTCGCGCCCGTCGGTGCGGGCCATGGCGAAGAACGCAGCGGCCGCGGCCATCGCCTAAAGGCCTTGCGGTGCGGACGAGGCCAGCAGGAGCGATGCCCGATCGGCGCTCAGCTTGTCGAAGCCTTCGGGAAGCGAAACCCCGGGGTGCAAGAAAAGGAACTGCTCCTCGACCGCCGGTTGCTTGAGGCCCGCCGCGCGCAGCGCCAGCGCCAGACGGGCGAATTGGCGGTCCGAAAACGACACGACAGTGAGCCCCCGGTCCTGGTCGGTCGCCATGGCCAACGCGGTCGCGAACATCGCCACCCCGGCGTTGTCGAGGTCGAGCGTGCGCGGCGCGGCCTTGCCCATCCGCATGATCAGGCGCGACAGCAAGCCGAGGCGGCTGTGAGCCTCGTCGTAAGCATCGCGCAACGCACTTTCGGCCGCGGCGGACGCTTCGTCGCCCTCGCCCGCCTGTGAACGCAGCGCCAGCAGCGCCTTGTGGAACAATTCGCCCGGCAACTCGCCGAGCGAGAGAGACATGCGCCGGTGGTGCTGGACGAAGCGCGCCTGCGCGGCGATCACGGCCATCGCCGAGCCCGCCAGCACATCGTCCTTCGATGCGACCAGCTCCTGCAGCAGCGGCGACAGCACCGCATCGATGGCGCAACGCGCTTGCAGCTGCAGCGCCAGCTTGGCCTCGAGCGTCAACGCATGGACATGGCCGAGGAACGCCGGATCGTCGATCAACGCGGCGGCAAGCTCCTCCTCGCGTTCGGCAAGAAAAGCGGCCCGGTCGACGATGACGGCCGCTTCCGCCTGAGCGTGGAGAAGCTGCCGGGCGACGTCGGTGACCATCCCGCGCACCCGCGCGACCACTTCGTCGCTGAACAGCGCCTGGTCCTCGTTGACCAGCAAGTGGCGCAGGATCGGCGTCGCCGTCGAAATCATGACGTCGCCCTGCGCCAGTTCGTCGCGCAGCAGCGTTTCAACCGATTCGACGGTCGCCTCAGTCATCGTCGCGCTCACCATCGCCAAGCCCTTACGCGCTCAGGGTTAAACCCGCGTTATCCGCGCTGTTTGGTTGCGGCGCGATCCGCAACTGGATAAGCACCAGGGTCTGCGCCATGAACGCTGCTTCGGCCAGGCCGAAGCCGGCCGCAAGCGCGAGCAGCGCGGCGACGAGCCCTCGATCCGCCGCCAGGGCGCGCCAGCCGGTTTCGGGCCAGGATGGCGTGATCCGCAACAACCCGGCGGTGGCCAAAGGAGGAAACAGGCGTTCGGCCCGCGTCGCGTCGATCGCCAACGCTCCAATCCCGACGAAAGCGACGTCCCACATCACACGAAGGGCGAAGTTTACGCGAGAGGGCTTTGTTTCGACAGCGAAAATGGAACGTTGGAGGAGCAGCAGCCCACTGACCGCCTCGTTCGCCAGGGCGGCGATCGCCAACACGGCAAATCCGGCCCAGGCGAAGCCAAGCCACCCTGCGGCGAGCGCCCCGGCGAGCAGCCCGAGCGAAACCCCTGAAACGATGGCAATGGCCCGTCGTCCGCCAATAAGCGACGATCCGAACCGGCGGAGGGCAAACCGCGCGAGCCAGGCGGTCGGACGGAAGGGCGAGACCGGCGGCAGGCGGCGGCGGAGCCAGGCTGGCTCCAGCGCACGCGCGGCTTCCGGGGTGCGAACGATCTGCCAGCGCCCTTCGGCGAGCTCGCTCTCCGCCAGGGCACGCTCGGGAACGCCACCCTGACGCGCGATGCGCAGCAGGCCGGCGATCGGTTCGGCGTCCTCCGGCAGCTGGTCGAGCCGGTCGACCAGGCGGCCGGGAATGATCATCGCCCCGCCCCAGGCCGCGGTCAGGTCGAGCCTTTCGAAACCCGCGCCCCAGCCCGCTTCCGCCGGGAGCACCAGGACACCCTGGCCTTCCTTCAGCAAAGCGAAGGCGCGCGCGGATTCCGGAAGCAGCCCGTGGGCGAGAACGAGCAGCAGGTCGTCGCCGTGAACGGCCGCGGGCAAGTCGCGCACGCCGCGCATCGCCTGGAACCGCGCTCCGCTCGCTTCCGCCGCATGGCGCAAGGCGATGGCCTCGGGCGTTGCCCCGTTGCCGAGGCCGAGAATTTTCTCGCAACCGAGCGCCAGCGCCAGGTCGAGCTGGTGGCGCGCGATCGGCTTGCCGGCGACCGTTGCCGGGCTGGCACCATCGCCGCTCGCGCGGTCGGCCGTGGCGATAAGAGCGATCCGCACCCGCCCGTCTTCCGGAAAAAGAAGCGGCCTGTCCAGCAGCCGCGGTGTCAGGCGGCGTTGAATTCCGTCGCGAAGCGCTCGAGCTTGCGGATCACGACCGGCTCGCCGGGTGCGCTGTCGAGCGCTTCCTCCGCAAGGCCGACCAGATCGGGCGCGTCGAAGCTGGCGCCGAGGCTCTTCAGGCGCATGGCCGCGACGGTCCAGTTGCCGTCGCAGCGGGCGCGGCGGAGCAGGTCGATCTGCCGGTCGAGGCTCTCGCCGAACACCGCGCGCAATTCGGCCAGCAGCGTCGGGTCTTCACCCGCCGCGGCGGCGAAGGTTGCATCGAGATGACCGTCGGAAAATGCCATGACTGTGAGACAGTGGCGGAAAGGCGGTTAAGGCGGGGTTTATCACGCCCAAAGGTGTGGTATTTCCCCCGGCATGACGAGCAGGGACACTCTCGTGGCGGTCGGGTCCGATCCCGAGCACGCGCAGGAAGCCGTCGCCCAACAGGCCGTGGCGGACGACACCCTTTTGCTCGACCAACCGGTCGCTGACGAATGGAAGGATGAGCCGAGCCCGCGCCGGTTCGGCTGGCTCGCACCTACGCTCGCCGTACTGGCGGTGCTGGGCTGGACGGCGTTTTTCGGCTGGGCCAACCAGCGCGAGATCCTCGCCGGCGGCACACCCCAGCAATGGAGCGGATGGATCGTCGCGTGGTCGGTGCCGGTGCTGCTGGTGGTGGCGCTCTGGCTGCTGGCGATGCGCCACTCGCGGCGCGAGGCGGCGCGCTTCGGCGACGTGGCGCAACTGCTGTCCCATGAGAGCGCGCGTCTCGAACAGCGCCTCGCGACCGTCAATCGCGAACTGAGCCTGGCGCGCGACTTCATCGCCGCCCAGTCGCGCGATCTCGAATCGCTCGGCCGGGTCGCCAGCGAGCGCATCTCGCAACACGCCGACCGCCTGCAAGGCCTGATCCGCGACAACGGCGAGCAGGTCGAGACGATCGGCCGGGTCAGCGCCAGCGCGCTCGACAACATGGACCGGCTGCGCGGCGAACTGCCGGTGATCTCCAATTCCGCGCGCGATGTCGCCAGTCAGATCGGCCATGCCGGCAACACCGCGCAAGGGCAGCTCGAGGAGCTGATCGCGGGCTTCAACCGCCTCAACCAGTTCGGCGAGGCGAGCGAGCGCCAGGTGGCCTCGCTGCGCGCCCGCATTGACGAGGCGCTGGCCAATTTCGAAACCCAGGCCGAGCACCTCGACGGCATCGCCCAGACGCGCTTCGAAGCGCTCGGCGAGCGCAGCCGAGAGTTCCGGACCGAGCTCGATGGGCACGAAGTTGAAGCGCTGGCCGCCCTGCGCCGCCGGGCCGATCGACTGGCGGAGGAGCTCGATGCCCGCCACAGCGAGCTTCAACGCCGGGCCGAGGACGAGATCGCGCTGCTGCGGGAACGCTTGGGCACGGCCGCGACCGAAGGCACGCAGCTGACCGAATCGTTGCGCGCCGCGCAGGACGACGCGGCCCGCCGGTGGACCGAAGCGATCGAAGATCTGAAGGAGCGGTTGAGCCACGCCATCGGCAAGATCAGCGAGGTCGATGCCCACGCGCTCGACGGCGCGCAGCGTAGGCTCGCCGCCCTAACCGCTGAGGCGGAGCGGGTCGACCGGGTGATGATCGAGCGCACCGATGCGTTCGAGCAGCACGTCGCCCAGCGGCGCGCTCAAGCCGAGCAGCGCGAAAAGGCCGCCGCCGAGACGCTCGAAGCGCGCCTCACCTCGCTCGACGAAAAGATCGGCGAGCGGCAGCAGGAACAGCTCGCGCATGTCTCCGGCCTGGCCGAGCGCGGCGACGCCCTGGCGGCGCGAATGGCGGCGCTCTCGGCGGAGATGGAGCGGATCGCCGGGCAAGGCGCGGAAGCCGGCGGCTCGCTCGACGAAGCTTCGGCCGCGCTGGCTTCACGGCTCGCCGAAGCGCGTGTGGAGCTCGACGGCAACCGCGAGCGCATCGCCAAGTTGACCGACGAAAGCGTGCGCCTGCTCGAGTTGATCCGGGCGGGAGCCGAACATTCGCAGCAGACCCTGCCGCGCGCGCTCAACCAGGCGGCGAACGACCTCGAACGCTTCGAGCAAAGGGTCCAGAGCGCGCATGGCCTGATCGGCGAAGCGCTGGGCAAAGGCGAGGAGCTGGCCGGCCATGTCGCCGCCGCGCAGCGCGATGGCGCCGGATCGATCGAGCAGCTCGAGGCGCTGGAGCAACGGATCGCGGAAGCGAACCGCGCGCATGCCGCCGAGTTGACGGCGCTGCAGGCCTCGCTTGAAGACATCGCCGCTCGCTCGGAGATGCTTGCCCAGGCGGCGCGGGGGTCGATCGGCGAAGCGCTCGAGGGCATGACCGATCGGTTTGCCGAAGATAGCGCCGGAGCGATCGAGCGCGCGCTGCGCGAGCATGCAGACGCGACCATCGCCGAGCTGGAAGCGGCCGCCCGCCGCGCCGGCGAAGTGACCCGCGAGACCGCGCTGCAACTGCGCGACCAGCTATCGGCCGTCAACGAGCTCGCCGGCAACCTCGAGCATCGCGTCGCCCATGCCCGCCGCCGTGCCGAGGAGCAGGTCGACAACGACTTCGCCCGGCGCATGGCGCTGATCACGGAAAGCCTCAATTCGAGCGCGATCGACATCTCCAAGGCGTTCGACAACGAAGTCACCGACACCGCCTGGTCGAGCTACCTGCGCGGCGACCGCGGCATATTCACCCGCCGCGCGGTGCGCTTGCTCGACAACCAGGCGGCCCGGGAAGTTTCGGAAATCTATCGGGCGGACACCGACTTCCGCGAGACCGTAAACCGCTACATTCACGACTTCGAAGCGATGCTGCGCAGCGTGCTGTCGACCCGCGATGGGCACGCGCTGGGCGTGACGCTGCTCTCGTCGGATCCGGGCAAGCTGTACGTCGCGCTGGCGCAGGCGATCGACCGGTTGCGGGACTAACCCTCGCCGGTCGGCGCGGTGACCAGCTTGTCGAAGAAGTCGACGTCCTTGAAGGTGATCCAGCCCTCGTTGTAGTTCAGCACGAACAAGGCGCAAATTACCAGCGACACGATCGTGGTGTAGGCGACGACTCTGAGCGGGCGAAAGTTCGCCGGCGCGCTGTCGGCCTGGCC
>JANWHA010000076.1 GCA_025450635.1 Croceibacterium sp.
GACAGCGACCGGGAGATGGCAGCGCCGGCGTAAGGCCCCGCCCCTCAGCGCAGCGAGACGACATTATCGCTGGCGCGCGGGTCGGGGCGGCCGGTGTAGAGGCTCGCCATAGGCTCGTCGCTCACCGTCACCGCGATGGCTTCGCCGAAACCGTTGAACCCGGTCTTCATCGCCGCGCCGTAAGCGCCGATCATGCCGATCTCGATGTAGTCGCCCGCCTGGATGTCGGCCGGCAGCATGAACGGGCCCTTCATGAAGTCGCCGTCGTCGCACGTCGGGCCGTAAAAGGAGAACTCGGCGAACGGCTGGGTGAGGTCGTCCTCCAGCGCGCGGACCGGGAACCGCCAGCCGAGGTGCGCGGCGTCGAACAGCGCGCCGTAGGAGCCGTCGTTGATGTACAGCTCGTCGCCGCGGCGCTTCTCGACCTTGACGATCAGGCTCGAATACTCGGCGCACAGCGCGCGGCCGGGCTCGCACCACAGCTCGGCCGAGTACGAGATCGGCAGTGCCTCGAAGTGGCGCGCGATGAGGGCGAAGAAATCCTCCAGCGGCGGCGGCTCCATCCCCGGATAACTGCTCGGAAACCCGCCGCCGACATCGACGATGTCGACCGTCACCGCCGCCTCGGCGATCGCTGCGCGGACGCGCTCGAGCGCCTGGACGTAGGCGAACGGCGTCATCGCCTGGCTGCCAACGTGGAAGGCGATGCCGAGCGCGTCGCAATGCTGGCGCGTCGCTTGCAGCAGCGGCGCGGCATCGACGAGGTCGGTGCCGAACTTCGAGGCGAGCGAGTATTCGGCGTATTCCGACGAGACGCGCAGGCGCACGAGCAGGTTGAGGTCGGTGGCGGGAGTGCCGCCTTCAGCAGCGCTGGCCTCGACGATCTTCGCCAGCTCCTCGTGGCTGTCGAGGCTGAACGTGCGCACGCCATGCGTGTGATAGGCCTCGGCGATCGCGTTCTTCGTCTTGACCGGGTGCATGAAGCACAGCGTCGCCTGCGGCAGGAGCGAGCGGACCAGCCGCACCTCGGCGATCGAGGCCACGTCGAAATGAGTAATCCCGGCGTCCCACAGCGCCAGCAGCAGATCCGGCGAGGGGTTCGCCTTCACCGCGTACATCGACTTGCCCGGGAACTTCTCGGCGAAGAAACGGGCCGCGCGCGCAGCAGCCTGCGGGCGATTGAGGATGACTGGCTGATCCGGCGAAAATTCGCGGGCTACAGTCGTTGCGTCGGGGTAGATGTGCAACTCAAGGGACCTCCAGAACTGTCGTTAGCGGAAAGCTGCCTTGCGGTTTGGAAGTCCCCATGGGGCAGCGAGCGCGCATATATTCTGCTGCTTCTGAACTGCAAGTGAAAACACGTGAAACGTGGGCGGCTGTGGGTAAGTCGTTTGCCGCCCGCCGAACCCGCAGGCGGCAGTCGGCGGGCTCCGGCGGACGCGTTATCTGGCGCCCTTGTCGATGATCTGGTGCACGAACCGGATGTCTACCCCGGTCTCGCCGTTGGCTCGCCGCTGAGGATCGGTAACCCGCTGATCGAACAGTAGAAGGGTCTCGCTCATGCCATCCTGGAGTTTGCGCGCCTCGCCAATCGCGTGGATGTGGATTTGCAGCTCGGGCCGGTCCATATCGTACGGGCCGGCCGGCTCGAAGCCCGGCCGCGTCTGCTTGAAGGCAGCGGTCAGGTCGCGATACGCAGTCAAGTCGCCGAAGCCGTTCGGGGTCGTCCCACGAACCGAGCAAGCATGGTACGGCGGCAATTCGAGCATGATCTGGATCTTTCGGTCGCCATCGTCCAGCAGCCAGCCGCGCCCGGGATCGTCGTTGAACGTCACCCGCACCTGTTCGGGCGTCAGCGGAACCGCGCCCTCCGCCGCCATCAGGGCATCGATCGCCTTGTCGTCGGGAAAGGCCTTGAGGCACACCTCGTCGTAGAGTGTGAGCATGCGCTCCACCGGCGATGGCGCGGCGGCGGGCACCGCGGCGAGCAGGAACAAAGGTAACAGCATGCGGACACCCTCCCCGGCGGAAAGGTGTCACATTCGACGCCCCGATGTCCAGACGGCCCGTGTCGGCGTCACTCGAACAGCTTCGCCCACCGCCGCGGCTCGCGGTTCTTCCAGGCACCGCGATGCCAGGCGTCGCTCGCCAGCAGCGGCATCACGCTGCCCGCTTCGGCAAAGACCATTTGCTCGATCGCGGTCGAGACCTTGCCCCAGCTGGCCGCCTCCTGCAGCGTCGAGGACGAGCAGGCGCCGTCGCGCACGTCGGCGACGGTGACCTGCACCGCGTACTTGTGCACCGCGACGTCGTGGTGGCCGAGGATCTCGGCGCACACGACTGTGTCCTGGACGAAGTTCTTCGGCACCCCGCCGCCGATCATCAGCAGGCCGGACTCGCCGGCTTCGATCTTGATCTGCGTAAGCTCGCGGAAGTCGGCCACCGAATCGATGGTGAGGTAGGGCTTGCCCGCCGCGATCCGCTCGACCTGGTGCTTGACCAGCCCGAACCCGGCCGAGCTGTCGGTGAAAGCCGGGCAGAAGATTGGCACGTCGTGCTCGTAGGCGAGCTTGACGAGGCTGTTGTCCTTCTTGCCGTGCGCGACGAGGTATTTGCCCATCTCGCGGATGAACGCGCGGCTGGAGTAAGGCTTTTCCGCAAGACTTTCAGCCAGTTCGTAGATGGTGTTATCGACGTGCTGGAGCTCTTCCTCGTCGATGTAGGTATCGTAGATGCGGTCAATGTAGAGCGAGCGCAGGGTATCGTCGTCAGGGATTTCAAGCGCTTGGTAGTGCTTGTGACCAAGGCCTTCGAAGAAATCCATGTCGACGATGGTGGCGCCGGTGGCGACGATGCAATCGACCATGTTGGAGCGGACCAGCTCGGCATAAAGGTCCATGCAGCCCGCCGCGCTGGTCGAGCCGGCGACGACCAGAAAAATCGTGCAGTCCGGATCCTCGAGCATCTGGTTGTAGATGCGCGTCGCGCGGGCGAGGTCGCGGCTGGTGAAACTCATCTTGCCCATCGCGTCGATCAACGGCCGCGCGTCGTACTCGCGGATGTCGATGTGCTCGACGGTGGTCGAGAGCAATTCCGCCTTGCGCGTGTCGTTGATGGAGTTGTCGTTCATCGATCCGTCCTTCGGCATGGGGATGTCCGGGCAACGGGCGCTTCGAACGGCCGGTTCCCGTGAAAGACGCGGCGGTTAGACGCTGGAGAGGCGCGCGTAAATATGCCACGTGGCGAGGCTATGACGGACCGGACAGCCATGCGAGCGCCGACGCGCGAGGGGGTGCTGCGGGCGGCGGCGAAAGTCGCCGCGATCCTCCCGTCGACGCCGCTGCTGCCGATCGAGATCGGCGGCACGACGGTGTGGGCCAAGGCGGAGTGCCTGCAGCCGGTCGGCGCGTTCAAGATTCGTGGCGCGTGGCACCGGCTGACCGACCTATCGCAGGCCGAGCGCGCACGCGGCGTGGTCGCGGTATCGAGCGGCAACCACGCGCAAGGCGTGGCCTGGGCCGCGCGGCGGCTGGGCATCGCGGCAACGATCGTCATGCCCAACGACGCGCCCGAGGTGAAGCTGGCCGGCACCCGCGCACTCGGGGCGGAGATCGTCCTTTATAACCGCCCCGGCGGCGAAAGCCGCGACGAGGTCGCCGAGCACCTGGTCGGGCAACGCGGCGCCACGCTGGTCCACGCCTACGCCGATCCGTGGGTGATCGAAGGCCAGGGCAGCACTGGGATCGAGATCGCCGCGCAGATGGAACAATGGGCGGGCGGCCCGCCGACACGGATCGTCTGCCCGTGCGGCGGCGGCGGCCTGACGGCCGGCCTCGCTCGCGCCTGCCCCGACGCCGAGATCGTGCCGGTCGAGCCGGAGGGCTGGGACGATGTCTGCCGCAGCCTCATCGTCGGCGAGATCGTCCCGGTCGGCCCCAATCCCCCGGCGACCGCCTGCGACGCGCTGCAAACGCTCGCCACGCGGCCGATCAACTTCGCTGTCCTTCGCGAGCGCGTGGCCAAGGGCCTTGCCGTTTCCGAAGCCGAAGTCCGCTCCGCGCAGCGTTTCGCGTTCGCCCGCCTCAGGCTGGTGGTCGAGCCCGGCGGGGCGGTCGCGCTGGCGGCGGCGCTGGCGGGCAAGGCCGCGCTCGACGGGCGCACCGCCATCGTGCTGAGCGGCGGCAACGTCGATCCCGCCGCGTTCGCTCGCGTGATCGGCAGCCAGGACTAACCAGGAGGGAAGGACACGATGCCAGCCAATATTCTCACCCCAGCCGCGGTGCTGGTCGTCTGGACAATCGCCATGTGCATCTGGATGGCCGCCACGCGCGGGCCGGCGCTAGGCAAGCTCGGCACCGACAAGCTGAAGCACGGCGCGCGGGGGCAGGACCTGGAGGATTTAATCCCCTCGGAGGTCAACTGGAAGGCGCACAACTACGCCCACCTGCTTGAACAGCCGACGATCTTCTACGCCGCGGTGTTCATCCTCGTGCTGTCGGGTTACGGCCCGGTCGAGGCGCTGCTGGCGTGGGTTTATGTCGTCCTGCGGATCGTTCACTCGGTGTGGCAGGCGACGGTCAACAGCCAGCCGATGCGCGCAATCCTGTTCCTCGTTTCCACGATAGCGCTCGGCATCCTCGCCGTGCAGGCGCTGCTGGCGACGCTCTAGTAGGCGGAAATCCCTAGGCCGCTCTTAGGGTGGCCCGCAGCCCCACCGGCTATCGTGACCGCCGGACCTGGAACCGCGGAGTATTGGGAATGGCATTCGTCCTGGTGATCGAGGCGAATAAGACGGTCGCCGGCCGGGCCTCGGACGCGATCAACGCGGCGGGGCACGCGTGCGGCTGGGTGCTCGCAGCGGGACAAGCGGTGACCCTGCTGCGCTGGCGCGCGGCCGACCTGATCCTGCTCGACCAGGGCCTGCCGGGCGCCGACGGCGGCGCTTTGCCGCAGACACTGCGCCGCGCCGCGGGCGTGTCGGACCTGCCGATCGTCCTGCTGACATCCCGCCCCGTCGCCGAGCCGCACGACCGCTCGATCGTCGACTACATCGAAAAGCCGTTCGACCCGCGCTACCTCGTATGGCGCGTCAACCACGCGCTGGAAACGCGCCCCCGCCGCCGGCTGTCGCTCGACGACATCCGGGATGACGACCCGCCGTACCTGGCCGGGACCGCCCCAGCCCCGTTGCGCACCGTGGCCTGAGCCGCTCACCCTCGCGTCGCGGCAAGGTCGCCGGTGAAGTTCTCGGTCCAGCGCTGCACGTTGTCGTCGCGCACCGTGACGATCAGCCGCTGCCAGCGCTCGCGCCGCTCGGCGGGGTCCATTTCCAGCGCCAGGTGGATGTTGTGGGCGATGTCGTCCGGGCTGTAGGGGTTGACCAGCAGCGCGGCATCGAGCTGCTGCGCCGCGCCGGCGAAGCGCGACAGAATCAACACCCCGGGATCGTCCGGGTCCTGTGCGGCAACGTATTCCTTCGCCACCAGGTTCATCCCGTCGCGCAGCGGCGTCACCAGCGCGATCTTGCAGGCGAGATAGATGCCGAACAACTCGGCCGCGGTGTGGCCCTGGTTGACGTAGCGGACCGGCACTAGGTCGATGCGGCTGCGCGCGCCGTTGATCTGCCCGGCCTTCTGCTCCAGCGTCTCGCGGATGTCCTGGTACGAGCCGATGTCCGCCCGGCTCGGCGGGGCGATCTGGATGAACACCAGGTCCTGCACTCGCTCGGGATAATGGTCGAAAAAGCGGCTGATGCCGTCGAGCTTCTCGGGCAGGCCTTTCGAATAGTCGAGCCGGTCGACGCCGATCATCGCCGTGCGGCGACGTGTGCTCGAGAGCACCCGCTGCGCCGTCTGACGAGCCTCGCCGTCGTCGCGGAGCGCGGTGAAGCGTTCATAGTCGATGCCGATCGGGTACGCGCGAGCAATGACGCACTTGCCGTCGAGTTCGATCCGACCGGTTGCCTCGTCCACTTCGGCGCCCAGCTCCTTGCCGCAGTAATGCAGGAAGCTTTCGAGCCACTCGCCACACTGGAAGCCGATCAGGTCGTATTCGAGCATCGTCCGCACCAGCCGCTCGTGAAACGGCAGCGAGACAAACAGGCGCGTCGGCGGCCACGGGGTGTGCAGGAAAAACCCCATGCGATTCCTGAACCCACGCGCGCGCAGCCGTTCGCCGAGCGGGATGAGGTGATAGTCGTGCACCCAGATCAGATCGTCCGGCTGAATCATAGGCGCCACGCTGGCGGCGAAACGCTCGTTGACCCGCTCATAGCCGAGGCCGAAGTCGCGCTCGTACTGAGTCAGGTCGATCCGGTAATGGAACAGCGGCCACAGCGTCGAATTGGCATAACCGTTATAGTATTCCTCGACGTCCTGCGGCGCGAGGTCGATGGTCGCCATGGTGACGCCGCCGAACTCACCGACCTTCGGCTGATCGCTCGGATCGTCTACTTCCTTGCCCGACCAGCCGAACCACAGGCCGCCGGCCTTTTCCAACGCCGCCGTAAGCGCGCCCGCCAGCCCGCCTTGCGCGCCCGCCTTGCCGCGCGCGTGGGGCACCGCGACCCGGTTCGATATGACGATGAGGCGAGGCACGGCTTTCAAAGCCGCTTCAGCGGATTGTGTTCCAGCTCTGCGAGAGCAGCCCGGCGCAGTTGATCACCCCGACCAGCGAGTACGTCTGCGGGAAATTGCCCCACAGCTCGCCGGTCTCGAAATCCATGTCCTCCGACAGCAGACCCGAGGGAGTCGTGTGGCCGAGCATGGTCACGAACAGCGCGCGCGCCTCGTCCGCGCGGCCGCAGCGGGCGAGCGCGTCGATCAGCCAGAAGGTGCAGATGTTGAATGCCGTTTCGGGCGCCCCGAAGTCATCCTCGTGCGCGTAGCGCAGCATGTGCTCGCCTCGGCGCAGCGCTTTCTCGACGGCCTTGAATGTCGTCACGAAGCGCGGATCGTCGGGTGCCAGATAACGCAGTTCGACCATCTGCAGCAGGCTGGCGTCGAGGTAATCGCTTTCGAAGCTGGCCCCGTAATGGCCGGACTTGTCGTCGCCGCTCCACGCTTCGGCTTCGATCCTGGCGCGGATCGCCTCCGCACGCTCGCGCCACAAATCCGCGCGATCGGGCTTGGCGAGCTTGGCGGCAGCGTTGGCGAGGCGGTCGCAGGCGGCCCAACTCATCACCGCCGAATAAGTGTGCACTTCCTGCCGCGTGCGGAATTCCCACAAGCCGGCGTCGGGCTGGTCGTGCATGGCCCAGGCCTTCTCGCCGACTTCCTCCAGGCTGGCGAAATCGGTGTCGTCGGCGATCCGCAGCAATCTACGGTCGAAAAAGCCCTGCACCGTCGGCAGAACTATCTGGCCGTAGCAGTCGTGCTGGATCTGCGTGTAGGCGGCGTTGCCGACCCGCACCGGGCCCATGCCACGATAGCCGGCGAGGTGCTCGGCAAAGCCCTCGTGCAGCGAGCCGTCACCCATCACCGAATAAAGCGGCTGGACCTGCCCGCCCCGCGCATTGTCGATGATGTTGCGCAGATAGGAGAGGTAATTCTCCAGCACGTCGAGCGCGCCGAGGCGATTGAGCGCCTGCACGGTGTAGTAGGAATCGCGGATCCAGCAGTAGCGGTAGTCCCAGTTGCGCTCGCTGCCCGGCGCCTCGGGAATCGAGGTTGTCAGCGCGGCGACGATGGCGCCTGTCTCCTCGTGCTGGCACAGCTTCAGCGTGATCGCGCAGCGGATCACCTCGTCCTGCCATTCGAGCGGCGTGGCCAGGCCGCGGACCCACAGCTGCCAGTACTTGCGGGTCTGCTCCTCCATCAGGCGGACTTCGGCGCGCAGGTTGCCGCTGAAGGGCTCGTCGGGGCCGAGGAAGAAGTGCTGGTCGCTCTCGACGCGATAGAACCGCTGTTCGAGCACGTGGCCGACCGGGGCGTCGGTCGACAGGCGCAACGCCTGGTCGCCGACCAGGTAGCGAATGTGATTGGTCCCGCGCGTGGTCGCGGCAACGGCCGCGCCGTAGTCTCGCATCGGCCGCAGCGTGACCTTGAGCCGCGGCGAGCCGGCCACGGCGCGCACGATGCGGCACCAGGTGACCGGGCGGAACATCCGCCCCGAGCGCTCCGAGCGCGGGCAGAAGTCGGAAATCTCGACCGCGCTGCCGTCCTCGGCCTCCAGACGGGTGATCAGGATGGGCGTATTGCGGACATAGTGCTGGCTGGCCGAGACCTGACCGGCGAGCTCGAACCGCCAGACGCCTTCATCCTGCCGCTCGCCATTGAGCAGCGCGCAGAACACCGGGTCTCCATCGACACGCGGGACGCAGCCCCACACGAGGCCCGCCCGGGCGTCGATCAGGCCGGAGACCTGGCAATTGCCGATCGGCCAGAGAGCGAGGCTGGGCTCGGAAATGGTCACAGCTCGAGCCACGCGACCACGGCGGCGGGATCGGCAAGCGCGTAACGGGCAGCGCTCGACACGCGGCCGCCGACCAGCACGCCGAACCCGCCGAGTTCGCTGGCCGCTTCGAAGCCGTCTTCGTCGGTCACGTCGTCGCCGACGAACACCGGACAAGCGCCGGCAAACGGCGGCTCGGCCATGAACGCGCCCACGGCGAGGCCCTTGTCGGCGCCCGGCGGAACCAGCTCGACGACGTACTTGCCGCGTTTGACCATCAATCCGTGTTGCATGGCAAGCGAACCGGCGAAGGCCTCCGCCCGTTCCGCCAGCGAAGGATCGGCGCGGTAATGCAGCGCGGCGCCATAGGCTTTCGTTTCGAGATGGAAATCGGTACCGGCGGCGAATTCGGTGAAGGCTTCGAACACGCTCTCAGGGAGCGGCCGGGGCTTCTTGCCCAGCCGCTGGTGTGCGGCGGAAAAGCGCGACAGCCCATGCGAACCGGCGAGGGCGATATCCAGCGGACCGCAATGCTCCTCGAGATTGGCGACGGCACGGCCGCTGACGAGCGCGACACGCCCGGCCAGTCTGTCCGACAGCGCTTTCAGCCGGGCGGCAAAGTCTTCGGGAACGATGATACCCTCAGGGGTATCGGCGATGTCGATCAGGGTGCCATCGAAATCGAGGAACAGCGCCAGCGGCCCCTCGCGGCCCAGCTCGGCCAGCGGCGGCGGTGTGGAAAGCGTGGCGGCCGAATCCATCGGCGCTGCCATAAGCCGCGCGCGGAACCGGTCAACGGGCGGATGTCGCTCAGGCGGAGTGCGGCGAGCGCGTCGTCACAGCGCGAAGTCCCCGGCATCCAGCGAAGTCATGGTGGTGTGCTGCAGCACGACGAGGTCCCCGCCGCCGAGGTCGATGGCGCCATCGCCGCCAACCTGGTGGAAGCTCGCCTGCAAGGCGGCGAAGCTGGCAAAGCCGAACGCGTGGACATCGATC
>JANWHA010000077.1 GCA_025450635.1 Croceibacterium sp.
CGCGCCGACGGGACCTTGTTTGAGGAGCAGCTAATGTCGAGCCTGAGCTATCGCAGCAGCCGCCCCGATCCCTGGGTTCAGCCTCGCCCCCATCAGGATGCCTCGCTTCGTTACCTGAAGCACGGGCCGATCCAGCCGATGGAGGAGCCGGGCCTGCTCACGCGCCTGTTCGGGCGCTACTGAGGATTGGCGGTAGTCACGCGAGGGGCCGGTCCGGTGGGCCGGCCCTTTTCTATTATTCCGCCGGGCAAGCTCGGAGAGGATTGACTTATCGGGCCTCGTTCCTAGACTAAGTTTGGTAAACTAAGTCGAGGCGGCCCGATGATCGAAGCCTTGAACATCCATCAGGCGAAGACGCACCTTTCGCGCCTGATCGAGCGGGTCGCGAAAGGCGGCAGCGTAGTGATCGCCAAGGCCGGCAAGCCCGTCGCCAGGCTCGTGCCGATCGACGCGCCCGAGCGGGGCAAGGCGAAACGCCTCGGCTTCATGGCCGGCCAGCTGCGCGTGCCCGCCGATTTCGACCGGATGGGCGAGCGGGAGATCGAGGCGTTGTTCGGCGTGGGCCAGTGAGGCTCACCGGGTGAAGCTGCTGCTCGACACGCATCTGCTGCTGTGGGCGGCCGGCGATCCTGACCGACTGCCGGCGGAGGCGCGCGCGCTGATCGCCGACGAGGACAACGCGCTGCTGTTCAGCGCGGCGAGCCTGTGGGAGATTGCGATCAAGAGCGGCCTCGGGCGCGAGGATTTCAGCGCCGATGCCCGGCTGCTTCGCCGCGGCCTGATCGACAACGGTTATGGCGAGCTGCCGGTGGCCAGCGAGCACGCGGTCGCCATCGCCGGCCTGCCGCCGATCCATCGCGACCCGTTCGACCGACTGCTGGTCGCCCAGGCCACGGTCGAGGGGATAACCTTGCTGACGAGCGACGAGGTGGTCGGCCGGTATCCGGGGCCCATCCGAAAGGTGTGAGCCGCCCTTGCCTTGCCGCCGCCCCCTCGCTATCTGGGCCGCGGCTTCCGACATCGGAGTTTCAGAGCCCCTCCCGGTCAATGGCGACCGGGGCGGCGATGAGCCCTTGGCGGAAGAGATTAGGCTTCAAGCGCAGGCAAAAGGCGAGACGATGGCCAAGGCAAATCCCGGCGAATGGATCCGCCAGGTCCAGGCGGAAATGCGCAAGGTCGTGTGGCCCACGCGGCAGGAAACCGTGACCACGGCGATCTTCGTCGCGATCATGATGACGCTGCTCTCGGTGTTCTTCCTCGGCATCGATTCGCTGTTCGGCGCACTGGTCAACTGGCTGCTCAAGATCGCCTGAGCGCGCTTCACCCCAACGGAAAGACATCATGGCTCGCTGGTACATCATCCACGCCTATTCCGGGTTCGAGAACAAGGTCCGCGATTCGATCATCGCCGAGGCCGAGCGCATGGGCCTCAGCGAAGCGGTCGAGCAGGTCGAGGTGCCGACCGAGACCGTGACCGAGGTCAAGCGCGGCAAGAAGGTCCAGGTCGAGCGCAAGTTCATGCCCGGCTACGTGCTCGCCAAGCTCCGCCTGACCGACGACGTCTACCACATGATCAAGAACACCCCGAAGGTGACCGGCTTCCTGGGCTCCGGCGCCAAGCCGCAGCCGATCAGCGAGCGCGAGGCGGCGCGCTATTTCGGCGGCGTCGAGGCGGCCAAGGCGGAGCCCAAGCGCGAAATCCACGTCGATTACGAGATCGGCGACCAGGTCAAGGTCAACGCCGGGCCGTTCGCCAGCTTCAACGGCGTGGTCGAAGAGCTCGACTACGAGAAGCAGCGGGTCAAGGTCAGCGTTTCCATCTTCGGCCGCGCGACCCCGGTGGAGCTCGGGTTCGAAGAGGTCGAGCTCGTCAAGTAGCTCCATTGCGGGACCGGTTGGTATGGCAACCAGATGCGCGTGTGTTATATTGCGCACATGACCATTCTCGAGAAGTTTAACGCCTACGCGGAAGCTTTGCCGCCCGAACGGCGGAGAGAGATCGACGACCTGTTGGCCTCGCTAATGGAATCAGATTCGCCCGAATCCGATCTCACGCCCGACGAGCTGGCGGAACTCGATCGCCGCGTGGCCGACCCTAATGCGGAATATGCGGACCCAAAGGATATCGCAGATATCTTCGGCACCACGTTCCGCGATTGAAGCCGGTTCGCTTCACCGCGCGCGCCGAGAGCGACATGCGCTCGATCATCCGCTACTACGAGGATATCGCGCCCGGTCTGTCGGCACGGATAGTTGAAGACGTCCGAGCAAGGATCGAGCGTCTCAGACATTTTCCAAAAAGCGGTAGGCGGATTGCGATCGGCGACCTTCACCAGGTTTTGAGTCCCCGCTATCGCTTCAAGATTGCCTACCGGGTCATGGACGACGAGATCGACATCGTCGGCATCTTTCGGCTTCAGAACCGGGAGGTTTAAAGCTTTGCACCTACACTTTGCAGCGGACTGGATGAAGACGAATGTCGAAGCCAAACGCCATCGACCCGAACAGCCGCCTTGCCGACGCCCAGGCGCGTTACAGCACCGGCGCCATCGTGCTGCACTGGTTGCTGGCGCTGGCAATGGCGTTCCAGGTCGCCGTCGGCTTCGCGATGCCGCACAGCGGGCCGTACAGCTTCGCGCCGATGCAACTGCACAAGTCGGTCGGCATCGCCATCCTGCTGCTGACGCTGGTCCGCCTGGCGTGGCGAATCTTCCGACGGCCTCCCGCCGCCGTCGAGACCGGATGGACGGCCCTGGCCGCGAAAATCGTCCACTGGGCGTTCTATGCCGTGCTCGTGCTCGGGCCGGTAACGGGATGGATCATCGTGTCGACCGCCTCGCTTCACGTGCCGACCGTGCTGTTTGGTGTGTTGCCGTGGCCGCACCTGCCGGTGCCGGCGGCGCTCAACGAGCCGATGGAGGAAGTTCACGAGGCGCTGGCGTGGATCGCCATCGGGCTGTTCGTGCTCCACGTCGCCGGGGCGCTGCGGCACCAGTTCCTGCTGCGGGACCCGGTGATCGCGCGCATCGCGCCCGCCGGGTCCGTCGCCGCGGCGATGGCGCTGCTGGTCGCCACGATCGCGATCTACTTCGCGGTGGGCTCATACGTGGCGCAGACATACCTCGTGCCGGCGATGGCGGATTTCCGTGCGATGCGAGCGCGCGAGCAGGCTCCTCCCGCACCGGCCCCGACGCCCGCCGCCGGGCCCAGCGACGAGGCGACGTCCACGCCCGAGCCGGCCGCATCCGCCACGGTTGAGGCGGGGCCGCCGCCGGAGTGGACCATCGCGGGGGGCAGGCGTCTCGCCTTTTCGGTCGCCAACGGCGGCAGCCGCGTGGCGGGCCGTTTCACGGACTGGAACGGCGCGGTGACGATGGACCCCGACCATCCCGAGAGCGCCGACATCCGCATCGGCATCAAGCTTGCCAGCGCAACGGTGGGCGATGCCACCAGGGACGCGATGTTGCGCGGCGCGGACTTCCTCGCCAGCTCGAGCAACCGGACGGCGACCTGGCGCTCGACCAAAGTCACCCGAACCGGCCCGGGCCGCTACCACGCCAGCGGCACCTTGACGATACGCGGCCGGAGCCGGCCGCAGGCGATTGCCTTCACGCTCACCGGCAAGGACCGGGAGCGCCACGTCGCGGGCAGCGCAACCATCGATCGCACGGCGTTCGGCATCGGCACCGGCGAGGCGGGGGAGAGCCTGGGCACGACCGTGGCGCTCGAGTTCTCGTTTGATGCCACGGCGAAGGCACGTTAGCTGATTTTGCGACAGGGCGGCCGTCGATGGACGAGCCGTAACGGAAGGATCTGACGATGCTGTTGGTGAGCGGGGCGAACGGCAACCTGGCGAAGTCGGTGATCGCCAACCTGCTGCGGATGGCCGATGCGGCCGATATCCTGGTGATGACGCGCGATCCGGACTCGGCCCACGCGCGCGACCTCGCCGCCCGCGGGGTGACCGTGCGCCATGGCGATTTCGACGCGCCCGAAACGCTCGGCCCGGCATTCGCCGGCGCGACGCGCGCCTTGCTGATCTCGACTTATGCCGACAATTCGGAGCGGCTGCGGCAGAACCTCGCCGCGCTGGAAGCCGCGAAGGCGGCCGGGGTGCGCCATGTCCTCTACACCAGCTTTCTCGGCGCCGGGCCCGACCATCTTTCCGAGCACAGCCAGCGCGTCCACTGGCCGACCGAGCAGGCGATCACCGCCTCCGGACTGGGCTATACGATCCTGCGCCACGCGCTCTACGCCGAGATTCTCGTCGGCGATCTCGACGACACCCTGGCGACGGGCGTGCTGCACCGCTGCGGCGGCACGGCGGCGTGCACCTATATAGCGCGCGACGACCTCGGTTTCTCCGCCGCCACCATCCTCGCCGGCGGCGGCTACGAGAACCGCATCCTCAACGAAACGATGGAGCGTTCGTACACTGGCGACGAGGTGGCCGAGGCGATCGCACGATGCTTCGGCCGACCGGTCCGCTACGAGAGCGTCGCGGCCGAGGACTGGCCCGCCTACATGACCGAAAAGTGGGGCCTGCCGCCGGCGCTCGCCGCCAGCACGATCGGCACCATGCGCGCGATCGAGGCCGGGCAGTTCGACCTCGTCAGCGACGACTACCGCACAGTCACCGGGCGCCGCCCGCTGACGCTCGACGAGTTCCTTGCCGGAGTGCGCTCGGCGCGGGCGTGAAGACCGGCGGCAGGCAAGTTCCTTCCGAGCTCGTGCGCGCGATGCGCGGGGTCGCGGTGAAGTTATTCTTCGCCGGTCCGCTCACCGCTTCTCCCGGTCCTTCAGCCGCCTGTGCGCCGGTCAGCGCAGCAACGGTTCGACCAGGGCGATATCGTCCGGGTTGTTAACTTCCCATATTCCGCCGGGCGGCAGATCGACCTCGATTACGCGAACCGGCCAGCCGGCATCGAGGAAGCGCAGCTGTTCGAGGCCCTCGGCCAATTCCAGCGCGGCCGGCCGCCAGCTCGCGTAAGCCCGCAATGCCGCCGCCGAATAGGCATAGACGCCAAGATGAAGCTTGAGCGGAGCGCTCGGTGTCGCGCCGTGCGGGATCGGATACTTGCTGAAATAGAGCGCCTGTCCCGCCGCTCCGGTGACGACGCACGTGCCGCCGACCCGGCCATCGGCGGCATCGCGGAGGATGCGCGACGTCATTTCGCCGTCACACACGACCCACGGGGTGGCGACCGAGACTTGCCGGTCGGCCAACGCCGCGGCGAGCGCGTGGATGATCCTCGGCGGCACCAGCGGGCTGTCGCCTTGCAGGTTGATCAGCACCTCCGGCTCGCGCTCGAGTTGCTTGAGCACCGCGGCGCAGCGTTCGGTGCCGTTGCGCAAATCGGGCGAGGTCATCGCGGCGCGCCCGCCGAAGCGCTCCACCCGCTCGGCGATGGCTTCGCTGTCGGTCGCGACCAGCACCGCCGCAGGGTCGACGGCGGCGCAGGCGGCGCGCCAGGTCCATTCGACGAGCGGACGGCGCGTCCCGTCCGGGGCGGTCAATTCGGCGAGCGGCTTGTCGGGGAAGCGGGTCGAAGCGCTGCGCGCCGGAATCACGACCAGTATCTCCATCGCGGTCGATTAGCAGCCCGCCGGAGCAAGTCCAACGGGAGCCTGGCGCCCCGTCGAACTGCCGAAAAGGGCAACTTTCGCCTTGCGGGTATTGTGCGATGCGTTACGCTGCCTGAGTTGGGGAGGGTTCCGTAACTGCGTGTATAGAGGCGGTTTACGGGCGAATTTCGCCTTCGAATCGGATTGGACGATGCGGGTATTTGCCGGCCCCTGCGTGATCGAGAACGAAGTGCAGGCCTTGCACGTCGCGCGCCATCTGGCTGCCGCGGCCGGCCGGCTGGGCGTGGAGATCGTCTACAAGTCCTCGTTCGACAAGGCCAACCGCAGCTCCGCCGCCTCAGCGCGCGGGCCCGGGCTGGATCGCGGGCTGGCGATCCTCGCCGAGGTCAAGGCCCTCACCGGCCTGCGCGTGGTGACCGACGTCCACGAGACGGCGCAGGTCGAGCGGGCCGCCGAAGTGGTCGACATTCTGCAGGTCCCCGCGTTCCTGTGCCGCCAGACCGACTTGCTGCAAGCGGCGGTCGGCACCGGGCGACCGGTGCTGGTCAAGAAGGGCCAGTTCGTGTCTCCGCGCGACATGCAGAACATCGTCGCCAAGGCCCAGGCGGCCTTCGGCGGCGCGCCGCTCCCGTACGATGCGTTGATGCTGTGCGAGCGCGGCACCAGCTTCGGGTACAATGACCTGGTGGTCGATATGCGCAGCCTCGAGATCATGCGCGCCTTCGGCCATCCGGTGATCTTCGACGCTACGCACGCGGCCCAACGCCCCGGCGCGGACGGGCATTGCAGCGGCGGCGACAGGGCCATGGTCCCGGTGCTCGCGCGCGCGGCGGCGGCGGTGGGAATCGACGGCCTGTTCGTCGAGACGCATCCCGATCCGGCGCGGGCCCAGTCGGATGCGGCGACGGCCTGGCCGCTGGCCGAATTCGAGATTCTGATCGAGGACATCCTGGCGATCCACCGGCTGGTCAGCGAATCCGGCGGGAACGCGGGAGCGGTCGCCGCCGCCGAATAGCTGCCGAGCGAGATGGACTTCACTTCCACAGACTACGGCCGGGCGGCGAGTGAGCCGAGCAGCCTGCCCTGGGCGGAGCCCGGCCCGAAACGCGCCGTCTGGATCGATATCAGCCGGCTGGTGTGGCGCGCGCGGCACCTGACGCCGAGCGGCATCGACCGGGTCGAGCTTGCCTATGCCCGTCACTTTCTCGACCACGGCAGCCGGCCGGCCCGCTTCGTTGCCCGAATCAACGCGCTCGGCGGCAGGGAGCTGGAGCGGTCGGCCGTGCGCGCCTTCCTCGACGACCTTGACCGCGACTGGTCCGATCGCCGCGCTGCGCGGCCGTTCGCGTCGCTCGCCCGGCTGCTCGCCCGGTCGCGCCTGGCCCCCAATCCGGACCGGGGCATCACGATCATTCCGTCGCACCAGAACTGGCATCGCCTCCCGTGGCTCAAGCAGCGCCGCGGGCGCGGCGGGCGGCTGGTGGTGTTCCTCCACGATGCCATTCCCAGCGACTATCCGGAATACGCCCGCGTCGGCGGAGCCCGCCGCCACGACCAGCGGTTGACCCACGCGCTGCAAATGGCCGACGCCGTGATCGTCAATTCGCAGGCGACCGGCGATGCGCTGGCCCGCTTTGCCCGCGCCAACGGCCATCGCCAGCCGCGCCTCTGCGTCGCCCCGCTGGGTACGCGCATCGGGCGCGCCGCCGCTGTCACAACGCCTGCCGAACGGCCCTATTTCCTGTGCCTCGGCACGATCGAGCCGCGCAAGAACCACATGCTCCTGCTGCTGCTGTGGCGGCACATGGCCGAGGCCGGCCTGCCGGCGCTTCCCCGGCTGGTGATCGTCGGCCGGCGCGGCTGGGAGAACGAGCAGGTGGTCGACCTGCTCGAGCGCAGCCGGGGCTTGCGCGGCCTGGTCGAGGAGCGCAACGCCATCGGCGACGCCGAACTGTGGCGCCTGATGGCCGGCGCTCGGGCGCTGCTGATGCCGAGCTTCGCCGAAGGCTATGGCATGCCTGTCGCCGAGGCGCTGGCGGCCGGAACCCCGGTAATCGCCAGCGACCTGCCGGTCTATCGCGAAGTCGCCGGCGGAATTCCCGAGTATTGCAATCCGCTCGACGGCCCCGCCTGGCAAAGCGCGATCCTTGACTACGCGCAGGCGCAATCGCCGCGGCGGGACGCGCAGCTCACCCGGCTGCGCGCGTGGCGCCCGCCGACCTGGGCTGACCATTTCCGGCGGGTCGAAGGCCTGCTCGAGGAGCTCGACTGATGGCGAGCGATCTTGCCGCCCTGCGCGTGCAGTCGAACGTGATCGGCGCGCTGATCCTGCGCGAGCTGCACACCCGGTTCGGGCGCGAGAACATCGGCTACTTGTGGATCTTCGCCGAGCCGTTGCTGCTCGCGGTGGCGGTCGGGCTGCTCCATTCGCGGAGCCAGTACCCGCTGACCGGCAACATTCGCACGATCCCCTTCGCGGTGGCCGGCTATACGCTGTTCATCATGTTCCGCTCGACCGTGTCGCGCGCCGAGACGCTGCTCGAGGCCAACCGCCCGCTGCTCAATCACCGGCGGGTGACCATCCTCGACATGCTGATCGCCCGCGCCGCGCTGGAGCTCGCCAGCACCACCGTCGTCCTTGTCATCCTGCTGTCCGCCGTGGCCACGTTCGGCTTCGGCGAATGGCCGGCGGATCCGCTCAAGGTCGGCGCGGCGCTGCTGCTGATGGCATGGTTCTCGTTCGGCTTCTCGCTGCTGGTCGCGTTCCTGTCGCACGAAAGCCATGCGTTCGCCCGGCTGGTGCATCCGGCGCTGTATCTGTCGTTGCCGCTGTCGGGGGCGTTCTTCTCGATGCTGTGGTTCTCCGCCCCGATCCAGCACCTCCTGGCGTGGGTGCCGACGGTGCCGATGTTCGAGTTGATGCGGGCCGGTCAGTTCGACGGCTACCCGCTGGAATATGCCGGCCTCGCCTATCCGCTCGCTTGTTGCGGCCTGATGACGGTGCTCGGGCTCGCCGGCCTGCGGCTGATGCGCAAACGGGTGCAGGTATGACATGGCTGACCGGCCCGGAAACTTGGGGTAACTAGCGGCCATGGACGCGCAGAGCGAAACCTATCGGCTCGAAGTCGACAAGGGCGAAGAGAAGACGCCGTGGTACCGCACCCGCCGGGCGATCTTTGCTGCCGTGGTGCTTTTGCCCACGCTGCTGGTGTTCGTTTACACCGCGCTGATCGCCAGCCCGGAATACGAATCCCGCGCCGAATTCATCATCAAGGGCATGGACAAGGATAAGCCGCCGGTCAGCGGCATCGCCGAGCTCGTCGGAGCGGGAACCGAGCTCGACAGCGCTGCGCGCGAAGCCGAGGCGGTGCAGGACTACATGCTCTCGCTCGAGGCGATCGGCGATCTCAGGCGTCGCGGCGTGAATGTCGATAGCCTGCTCTATGGGCCCCACGCCGATCCGCTGGCGTCGCTGTACCATTCCGACCGCCGGGCCGAAGGGGTGCGCGACTATTACCGCTCGATGGTCGACGTCGATTACGACAGTGGCGAGGGCATCTCGCGGCTCGCCGCGCGCGCCTACACGCCCGGCGAGGCCAAGAAGCTCGCCACCGCGCTGATGGCTTTGGGCGAGCAGCAGATCAATACCTACAACCAACGCGCCATCGCCGCCGGGCAGGAACTCGCTCGCCAGCAGCTGACCGACGCCGAGAACGAGCTGGCGACGGTGCAAGGGCAAATGACCGCCTTCCGCGATATCTCGGGCGATCTCGACCCGAGCGCCAAGGGCAAGGCCTCGGAAGGACAGCTGGAATCGACCCAGGCCGACCTGACGCTCGAACAGGCAAACCTCGCGAGCATGCGCCAGCATCTCTCGGCCTCAAGCCCGCTGGTCCAGGCTGCGAACAGCCGCGTCGCCGCCCTGCAATCCGCGGTCGGCCGGATGCAGGCCAAGCTCGCCGGGGATGCCGATGCTCTGACGCGGCGCTTGTCGCAATACGAGAAGCTGACGCTCCGGCAGGAATTCGCCGCCAAGCGCTACGACGCCGCCCGCAGCCGGCTCGAGGAGGCCCAGGCCCAGGCGGCGGAGCAGCGGCTGTTCCTGGTGCCGGTGGTGGTTCCGAACATGCCCGAAAAGCCGGTTGCGCCGACGCCTTTCAGGACCACCCTCATCGTGTTTCTCAGCCTGTGCCTGGCGTTCGCGATCGGCTGGCTTATTCTGGCCGGCATTCGCGAGCACCACGCGGACTAAGCGGTCACACGCCGGGCCCGAAATGCCGCTCGATCGCTTCGTCCACGCTGGCGAAGCGGATGAATTGGCTGTCCGCCACGACCGCCCCGCAATCGCAATATTCCCTCAGTGTCGCCGGGTCGTGCGACACCATCACCAGCGTGCCGCTCTCGCGCCGCTGCATCAGCGCTTCGTGGCAGCGCTTGCGAAAGCGCGCGTCGCCCGCCGCGGTGACCTCGTCGACGAGGTAGCAGTCGAACTCGACCGCGAGCGAGGCGGCGAACGCCAGCCGCGCCATCATCCCGGCGGAATAAGTGCGGATCGGCATGGCGAGGTAAGTGCCGAGCTCCGCGAAGTCGTTGACGAATGCGAGCGTTTCTTCGATCGGCCGGTCATAGATGCGGGCGATGAAGCGTACGTTGTCGGCCCCGGTCAGGCTCGACTGGAAGGCGCTGGCATAGCCGATCGGCCACGACACGCTCATCGAACGGCGGATCTTGCCGCGGGTCGGGCTCTCGACCCCGGCGATCAGTTGCAGCAGGGTGGACTTGCCGGCGCCGTTATGGCCGCAAATACCCAGAGCCTGGCCGCGCTGCAGCGTCAGATCGACGTCCTTGAGGATCGTCCGGCGGCCATCGCGCGTGCGATAGTTCTTTGAGACGCCTTCGAAAACGATCATCCGCTCGGCCTATCCGAAGGCTTGCACCTTGCCAAGCTGGCCGCCTATAGTCGGCCCACGGGGTTTGGACGGGTTTCTTGGCGCTTCCTTCCAGGGTGATGATCGACGGGTTCAACCTCGCGCTGCCGCGCGGCACGGGGGTGGCGACCTATGGCTTCAACCTCGCCCGGGCCTTGCGCGGAACGGGTATCGGCGTGGAAGGCGTCTATGGCCTGGGCGCGCCGTTCAACCGCAGGCTGCGCGAGATCGTGTTCTACGAGAGCCTGGGCGGCGAGTACGTGACCCGTCCCGCGCGCAGCTTCAGCTTGCGCGGCCTGCGCGAAACCTCGCTCCTCGTGCGGCCGAAGTCGGCGCGCGAGATTCCGCTGCGGGAAAGAAGCCGGGTCGAAACCCAGCAGTTCTCCCACCGCCTGCCCCCTTTCGACCGGCTGTTCACCTCGCCGGACCTGTTCGAGCAGGCGGTCCGCCACTACAAGCGCTATGGCCTGTTCCTGACCGTGCGGGTGCCGCATCCGCCGGAGATCGCGCATTGGACGTACCCGATGCCTGTGCGCCTCGCCGGCGCGCGCAATATCTACACGCTGCACGACATGGTTCCGCTGCGGCTGCCGCACACCACGCTCGACAACAAGCGGCACTACTACAAGCTGGTGCGGGCGTGCATCCGCAAGGGCGACCACATCTGCACGGTCTCGGAGGCGAGCCGGCGCGACATCGAGATGCTGTTCCCAGAGGCGCGCGGCAGGATCACCAACACCTACCAGGCGGTGCACATCCCACCGTCGATCATCGAAGCGAGCGACGACGACGTCGCGACCTCGCTGAAGACGATGTTCAACCTGCCGTACAAGGGCTTTTTCCTCTACTTCGGGGCGATCGAGCCGAAGAAGAACGTCGCCCGCCTGATCGAGGCCTACCTGACGATCGGCACGAAGACGCCGCTGGTGGTGGTCGGCACCCGCGCGTGGGGCGGCGATGTTGAGCTGCGCCTGCTGCAGAAGGATGAAGTGCAGCCGCTCAAGGCGACCTTCAGGAACGTCCGCCGGGTCGACTACCTGCCGCGCCAGTTGCTGATGCGGCTGGTCCGCGGGGCCAAGGCGGTGGCTTTTCCATCGCTCTACGAAGGATTCGGCCTGCCCGCGCTCGAAGCGATGATGCTCGGCACGCCGGTGATGACGAGCACGGCCAGTTCGCTGCCGGAAGTGGTCGGGGAGGCGGCGATCAAGGTCGATCCCTACAACGTCGGCGAGATCGCCGACGCGCTGCGCCGGCTCGATGGGGACGAGGGGTTGCGCAACGATCTGTCGCAAGCGGGCAAGGCTCGCGCCGCCGAGTATGATATGGCGAGCTATCAGCAGCGGCTGGCGGACATGTACGCGCAGGTCATGAGATGAAGAGGTTCGGCATCCTGCCTCTCGCGGCCCTCACGCTGGCGGGCTGTGCGGCGCTGCCGCGCGCGGCTCCGACCGTCTCCGAAGTCCTCCCGAAAGGGGCGGAGAACATCAAGGTCGTCGACATCCGGTCCGGCACGCCTTCGCCGCTGCCCGCGGACTTCGCCCCGCTGCCTGCGTGGACCATCGGCGACGGCCCGGCGCTCGCGCCCGGTGTCCAGCCCGGCGACATCCTGCACATCAGCGTGTTCGAGGTCGGCTATTCGCTATTCACCGGAAACAGCAACGCCCCGGCTTCGCTGAAGCCTTCGCCGACCAGCGGCAACGTGTTCGAATTTCCCCCGCTGCGGGTGCCGGAGAGCGGCACGATCCAGCTTCCCTTCGCCGGCGCCATCCCGGTCACGGGCCGGTCCGGCAGCGAGATCGCCCGGGCCTTCCAGCAGCGCCTGCGGGGCCAATCGCAGAACCCGCAAGTAATCGTGTCGGTCGAGGCGGGCCCGCGCCGCAGCGTGGTGGTGAGCGGTGACGTCAAGGAGCCGGGCCGGGTCGAGCTGACCG
>JANWHA010000078.1 GCA_025450635.1 Croceibacterium sp.
CTCGTCTAGTGTCATGTCGCGTCGGTCCTCGAGAAGCTGGCGAGCGCTGCGCGCATCGTGCAGCAGCTTGAGGAGCAGCTTGTCAGGCTTGCCTGTTGCCGCGGGATCGCGCCGGGTGACGTTGATCACGGGCCAGCGAGCCGCCGACACAGCGCAGGCGGCGATCTCCAGTGCGTGCCGCGCGTTGCTGCATGGCCAATCCGTGGGCCGAGCGCGGAATGTGCTGGAACCGTCCCATTCGAGAAATCGTCGGAGTTCCAATGTGCGCAGATCAATTACCACCCGTTCCTCGCCCACCTCGATCCGAATTGCGAGGGCGGTGAACAGCGCCTCCATCTGCTCGCGCGGTGTTGCTTCAAGCCTACTCGCCGCCTTCGATCCCATCAGTACAATGTGATCCAGAGCGTCACCATAAAGTCCGAGCCCCTTTAGTGCCGTGCGGAGAGCTCTGCGATCCGCCAGGAAGTTGGCGACGCCGGCGATGACCAGGCTTTCCAGCCGGTCGGCATTACTGCGATAGGCGCGACGGAACTCGGCTTGCGACCACATCGCATTGCTTGAAGCGTAGCAGTGATAGGCAGTTCCGCGATGCCAATCGATCTCAAGGTTCATGTGCCGCCCGAGGTCGTCCCAAAGCAGTCCGGCTAGGAAGTGGTCCGTTCCCTTGGCGTGCGGCGTTTTGCGCTTGCGCGCCGCCGCAATTGTTTGAGCCCTTTCCCAAGTTTCGCGCGTGATAATCGGTTCGTGAATCCCAGGGTAGGTTCCATCATGACCTCGGATCTCACCAACATAGATGGGATTGCGGAGCACGTTGTAGACAAGGCCGGCACAAATCTGCCGGCCACCGCGCTTCGTGCCGCGCTTGGTGACCTTCTCGGTGCTTCGGAGGCCGGCTTCGCGAACGGCAGTCATGACCGCGGTGAAGCGCTCCGTGCGGAGAAATTCGGTGAACATGAAGCGGACCATCTCCGCTTCTTCTTCGACGATCTCCAAGCCCCCAATGGGCGCGTAATCGTAACCGAATGGCGCCAAGCCTCCGTGAACGCGGCCGTGGCGTTTGCGGGTGCGGATGGAATCGCGCACGCGTTCAGCGATCAGCTCGCGCTCGAACTGGGAGAACGTCAGCAGCACGTTGAGGATCATCCGGCCCATGCTATCGGAGGTGTCGAATGCCTGTGAAACTGAAATGAACGAGATCGCTCGCTGATCGAACAGCTCAATGAGGCGGACGAAATCAAGCAGGCTGCGGGTCAGGCGATCGATCTTGTAGACCACCACCGAGTCGATCTCAGCCGCCTCGATCGCGTGCATCAGCTGCGAGAGCTCAGGGCGTTCCAGACCACTGCCTGAGTGACCGCCGTCATCGTAACGCTCGGGCACCTCCACCCAGCCCCGGTATCGCTGACTCGCGATGTAAGCCGCACACATCTCCCTCTGCGTCACGAGGGAGTTCATTTCACGGTCAAGCAGGTGATTTGTGCTCTTGCGCGTGTAGATGGCACAGCGCTTTAGCGCCTGGGGATCGAGGTTGAACATAAGGCGTCTCCGGCCGATGCTGCGCTCTGTTCCTACCTGCTCACGGCTATGCGATCTTGTCTTTGCTCCCATCCACTAGCGCTTACGGCGGATCGCCCAAATCAAGGAGGATACACTCGTTACGAGGCTCGCGAGGGCGGTCAGCCAGAGCGGATCGGTCAGTGGCATGGGGTGACTCCGAGTTGGAGTCGAATCAGATAACCATATCGGTACGTGTAGGAAAGTGAAAATGCATCTTAGCGGTTCGAGACCGCGTCGGGTTCGCAAGTCCAGCTGCGCTCCTTGGCCGGTTGCGGCCTGGCAGCCTTTGGTCACTGGGAACTCGATTGCCGCCTTTCGGCATTCCAATTTCGGCCAGTCCGTACGTACGCCTGCCAGTAGCTTGGCAAACCCGCCTATCCGTTGCAGTCTGCCCCAACCAAGAGGATGCGGGACTCGGGGGTCCCGAACGAAGGGATCGACGTCATGAGCATGCAGCCCCGCCTGCTTTTTCTTTCCTTGCTGCTGCTTCCGGTGTCGCTGCTGCTCGGAGCGGGTGCTCAAGCCAATGCCCAGGAAGCGCACGCCCACATGGATATGCCCGCAAGGGCAACCTCGTCGGCGGGCCACTGGTCGCGCTGGTCCGATGCCCGATCGTGGCCCGACGGCAAGGTCCCGCGCGCAGGCGACGCGGTTACGATCGGCCGGGCCCAGGCCGTCGTCCTCGACGTCGATCCGCCGACGCTGCGCAGCCTGACAATTAACGGCAAGCTCAGCTTTGCCGACGACCGCGATCTCGCGCTGACGACCGATTGGATCTATCTGTCCGGCGGCGAGCTCGATGTCGGCAGCGAAGCCAAGCCCTATACGCACAAGGCCACGATCACCCTCACCGACAACGTTCCCGACGAGAACATCAACACGATGGGCGACCGCGGCATCATGATGCTGAACGGCACGCTCGAGCTGCACGGCGACCGTACCAACTCCTGGACCAAGCTCGCCAGCACAGCCAAGGCCGGCAGCGCGAAGATCGAGGTGTTGAATGCCGCCGGCTGGCGCAAGGGCGACGCGATCGTGCTGGCCTCAACCGACTTCGATCCTCACCAGGCTGAGCGGCGGACGATCGCCGCTGTCAGCGGCAATAAGCTCACGCTCGATAAGCCACTCGACTACATGCACTTCGGGCAAGTCACCTACGGCGTTGACGAGCGCGGCGAGGTTGGCATGCTGACCCGCAACATCAAGATCCAGGCGTCGGACGACGCCGAGAAGACCTATTTCGGCGGGCACATCATGGCGATGGCCGGCAGCCAGGTGCACGTCTCGGGCGTCGAGCTCAATCGCATGGGGCAGAACATGCACCTCGCGCGGTACCCGATGCACTGGCACATACTCGGCGACGCCAAGGGTCAGTATTTCGAGAACTCCTCGATCCACGACACTTACAGCCGCTGCCTGACGGTGCACGGCACCAACGACGTGCTGGTCGAGAACAACGTGACCTACAACAACGTCGGTCACTGCTTCTTTCTCGAAGACGCGGTCGAGCACGGCAATCAGTTCATCCACAACCTCGCCATCCTCACCAAATGCCATCCGGACGGAAAGCCTTGCGAGCCGACGGATCTGACGCTGACCCATCAGTCACCGGCGGGCCAGTCCGCCAAGGACATTCTGATCCCCTCCGACAACACCGCCTCGAGCTTCTGGATCACCAATCCGGACAACACCTACGTGGGCAATGTGGCGGCGGGCTCCGAGGCCATCGGCTTCTGGTTCGCGTTGCCGCAGCATCCCACCGGTGCATTCCTGAACAAGCCGGGCAGCGACAAGATCTGGCCGCGGCGCACAGTCGTGCGAGAGTTCAAGGGCAACACCGCCCACTCCAATTTCGACGGCGTGATGTTCGATCGCGGTCCCGGCCCCGATGGCAAGTTCAATGTCGGCGGCGCCGGCCATATCGCCTATGCCGATCCCAACGACACAAAGAGTCGGATCCTGGTGACGGAGATCGACGATTACACGGGCTACAAAAACCGCAACGGCGCCATCTGGACCCGCGGCGAGGACGACGTGTACCGCAACATGAAGCTGGCCGATAACGCGATCGGCTTCACCCATGCGTCCGGCGGTGCCGGCCTGGCGCCGTTCACCTCGCGGGTGGTCGATTCGCTGTTCGTCGGTGAGAGCGCCAACATCGGCAATCCCACGACGCTGGCGGAAAGGGCCTACGGCCGCAGCTTGCCGAAGGCAGCCGCGGACTTCCCGATCCGCGGTTACGAATATTACGACTACCGTCACGACGTGGTGGACACGACATTCGTGAATTATCAGCCGAACGCCACCCGCGATGCCGGGGCGCTCTCCTACCTGTTGTTCACCAGCTTCGGCATGAGCACCGAGAACACGGTCAAGGGGCTCAAGTTCGTCAATTCCAAGCCGGTCGATTTCCCGCCGGTCGAGCGCCGCTGGGCGTCCGATTTCAGTGGCCGCGCCGCTTATCGGAGCGCAGCGTTCCATGATCTGGACGGCTCGGTCGGCGGCATCCCTGGTGCCTATATCGTCATCGACAACGGCATCGCCGATGACGAGAAGACCTGCGAGATCAAGGCGAGTTGGGGCGCGGCCGTATGCAAGGGCGACATGGGCCGCCTCAGTATCGACGACACGAAGGCATTCCCCGAATTCGCCACGGGACCGGCCACAAATCCGGTCGTTCTCCAGCGCGATGGCAGGCGCTTCGAATATAACGGCGAGACCACCATCCCCAGCGGCGCCGAGATCAGCGTGGCGACGGCGAGGGACAAGCTCTCGCTGAACCTGCGCGAAATGGACAAGGGCAGCTGGGTCATCTTCGAACTGCCGGGCTTCACTTCCGCGGTGGGAGGAACGCCGCAGGCCAGCCTCGAAGCGTTGCGGGCGGCGAGCACCACCTCCTACTTCAAGGATGACAAGGGCCTGTGGGTCAAGCTGGTGGTGGAAGATCCCACCCCCAAGGGTCCGGTCGTCGTGCAAGTCGGCCAATTGCGCGCCCAGGCCCACATCGACGTCAGCAAGCCAACTTCGGTCGCCGTAAACTAGGCGCGAAGACCGGGGCGAAGGGGGCACGAATGAAAACGCTAAGAGCCGCAATCAAGCTCTCGATTGTCCTTGCCGGAGCGGCCTTAGCGACCAATGCCCAGGCGCAATGCAGCCGCGAGATGCTGCGGAAGGTCGCCGATACATACGTGAAGGCGCAAACGACCGGGAAGTCCGCCGTGCTGCCGCTGGCGAAGGGCGCGTCCTACGCCGAGAACGATAAGGTCATGGATGTCGGCAAGGGCGTCCTGGCCGGTCCCCTGAAGGTCGACTTCACCCGCAACTTGTATGACACGACGCAATGCATCGCCTTCACCGAGCTAGTGGCGGCCACGGACCCGCATCCGTACGTGATTCTCACGCGAATGGAGGCGACCGCGAAGGGCAAAGTGTCGAAGATGGAATCCGTGGTGACGGACGCGGGTGACTGGTCGTTCGACGCGAGCAAGTACCTCGCCGTCACGCGCGCTCAGGACTGGAACGAAATCCCAGCGGACAAGCGCGATACGCGCGCGGTCATCGAGGCGGCGGCCGACGCATACCTCGACAACTGGGGCGATCCGGCGCTCCCGGTACCGCACGGCACCCCTTGCGCCCGGCTCGAGGGCGGGATGTTCACCGGCACGCGCAACCCGACGGGCAATACCTGCGACATGGGCGCGTTCCCCGAAAAACTCAAAGTGACCAACCGCCGCTACATGATCGACGAGAACTACGGCGCCGTCGTCGTCTTCCACAACTTCCCGTGGATCGACGCCGGCCTGCCGAAAGACCCGGGCACCCCGTCCGGCCAGATGTTTCGGGTCGAAGGCGGCAAGAACCGTTATATCCACGAGGTGACGGTATGCACGACGCCGAAATGCGGGAGGGGTAAGTAGGAACGTCAGCCGCGATTGCGCGACGTTGCTTTTCAAGAAGTCGGTGGCGGCGTTTGGCCGAAGGCGGACTGGCTCCTTTCACAACAAGCGAGGAATTGGCGGCGAGATCGCCTTGCGTTCTGCGCGGGCGATGTCAGCGAGAATGTCGACAGTGGTCTCGCAGGCCTCGGGCATGTCGGCCGCGACGAAGGGCGTCCCTGTCTCCTGCGGGGATGATGGCGAACATTGCGGTGACGCTGGCGCCGCTGTCGCTCGGGCTCGGCAGCTTCGAGGCCACCTGCACCGCGACGCATGCGATGCTAGGAGTGCGGGTGAAGCGCTGGCGGCAACGCTGTTGCTGCGTACGCTAATCTTTTGCTGCCGCTGCAGCCCGGTTTGTGGCAAATGCGGCGGGCCGGCCATCGGGGGAAGGAGAAACGGCGGTGACGGCGATCTGGACGATGGACGGCGCCGCGGTGCTCGCCGAGCTGAAAAGCCGCGCGGCTGGATTGACCGCGGGCGAGGCGGCGGCGCGGCTGGCGGCGAGCGGGCCGAACACGATCGACCAGCACGAGGAGACCAGCTGGCCCGCGTTGCTGGCGCGGCAGTTCTTGAGCCCGCTCGGGCTGATCCTGATCTTCGGCGCGGTGATCTCGCTGGCGCTCGGCGACTGGCTCGACGCAGCGATCATCCTGGCGATCCTCGCTGGCAGCGGGGTGTTGAGCTTCGCGCAGGAATTCCGCGCCAGCAAGGCGGTGGCGGCGCTCCGCGCGCAACTGGCGCTCAGGGTCACCGTGCGACGCGGCGGCAAGGAAGTCGTGCTGCCGGTCGAGCAGCTCGTACCCAGCGACGTGGTCATGCTCAGCGCGGGCAATCTGGTACCAGCCGATGGCGTGGTGCTCGAAGCCCGCGACTGCCAGGTGACTGAATCCGCGCTCACCGGGGAATCGATGCCGGTGGAGAAAGCGCCCGGCGCGCTGCCGGAGGACACCCCGCTCGCCCAGCGCACCAACATGCTCTTCATGGGCTCATCGCTGCGCAGCGGCACCGCGACGATGCTGATCACCGAGACGGGCAAGGCAACGGCGTTCGGCGCCATCGCCCGGCAGCTGCGCAAGGCGCAGCCCGAGACCGACTTTGGACGCGGCATCCGCCATTTCGGGATGATGCTGCTCAAGGTCATGATCGTCATCGTGCTGGCAGTGCTGGCGGTGAACCAGCTCCTCGGCCGCCCCCTAGTCGATTCGCTGCTGTTCTCGGTGGCACTGGCGGTTGGCTTGTCGCCCGAGATGCTGCCGGCGATCATCAGCGTGACGCTGGCCGCCGGCGCGCGCCACCTCGCCGCGGGTGGCGTGATCGTGCGCCGACTCGATGCGATCGAGAACCTCGGCAGCATGGACGTCCTGTGCACCGACAAGACCGGAACGCTGACCGAGGGTGTGGTGAAGCTCGACGCGGCGCTCGGTTGCGACGGCAAGCCCTCCGCCGAGGTCGACCGCGCGGCGTTCCTCAACGCCGCGCTCGAAACCGGCATCGCCAACCCGCTCGACGAGGCCATCACCGCGGCGGGAGCGGAGCGCAAGTTCACAGTTGGCGACGCGCGCAAGGTCGACGAGATTCCTTACGATTTCGTCCGCCGCCGGCTGACGATCGTCGCCGTCGAGCCAGGCGCCGAGGGCAACCGGATGATCACCAAGGGCGCCTTCGCCGAGGTCCTGGCGATTTGCACATCGCTGCGCAAAGGCGGCAAGGACGTACCACTCAACTCCAAGGCGCGTGCCGCGCTCGAGGACATGGTCCGCGAGAAGGGCACCGCCGGGTTCCGGGCGCTTGCGGTGGCCGAACGGCGGGTGCCGTCCCAGGCGAAGTTCCGCCGCGAGGATGAGACGGGGATGACGTTCCTCGGCCTGCTGCTGTTCCTCGACCCGCCCAAGGCCGACGCCGCCGAGGTGCTCAAGGGGCTGCACGCCAAAGGAATCTCGCTGAAGGTCATCACCGGCGACAATCGCTACGTCGCCGCGCACGTGGCCGGGACTGTGGGCCTGCCGACCAAGCAAGTGCTCACCGGCAGTGACATCCAGAAGATGACCGCGGAGGCGCTGCGGCATCGCGCCTCGCGCGTGGCGGTATTCGCCGAGATCGACCCGCAGCAGAAGGAACGGATCATCCGCGCGCTGCAGCAGGGCGGGCACGCGGTCGGCTACATGGGCGACGGGATCAACGATGCCCCGGCGCTGCACCTCGCCGACGTCGGCATCTCGGTCGATACCGCGGTCGACGTCGCCCGCGAAAGCGCCGACATCGTGCTGCTCAAGAAAAACCTGGCGGTCCTGCTCCAGGGTGTGGTGGACGGCAGGCGGACCTTCGCCAACACGCTCAAGTACATCCACATCGCCGTCAGCTCGAACTTCGGCAACATGGTCAGCATGGCGATCGCCACGCCACTGCTGCCGTTCCTGCCGCTGCTGCCCAAGCAGATCCTGCTCAATAACTTCATGTCCGACTTGCCATCGGTCGCCATCTCCAGCGACCGGGTCGATCCGGAACATATCGCCACGCCGCAGCGCTGGGACGTGCGAAACGTGCGCCGATTCATGATCGGATTCGGCCTGCTCAGCTCGATCTTCGACATGATCAGCTTCGCACTGTTGCTGTTCGTGTTCCATGCGAAGGCGGTCGAATTCCACACCGCGTGGTTCGAAATCTCTCTGCTGACAGAGTTCGCGGCGTTGTTTACCCTCAGGACCAGCCGCTTCGCGCTGACCAGCTGCCCATCGCCGTTGCTGCTGGCTAGCGCGGCGGTCATCGCGGTGGTGGCGCTGCTGCTGCCGTATGTGCCTCTGGCTCAAGACGCCCTGGGATTGGCGCCCCTCCGTCCCGCTCTGCTGCTTTCGTCCGCCGTCATCACGGTTGCCTACTTCGCGGCCATCGAATTGACCAAGCAGGCTATGCACCGAGCTTCGCGCCGCAGGGGTGGTCGCGGCCAAAGCCGTCCCAACCAACGCTAACACCACTGACAGCTCATTTTTGTACAGCGCAGCACACCACGACGCAGTTGATCAGAGAAGTTGAATAGGCGTAGCGCAAGCCCCCTGCCTGACGTAAGCGCCAGCTTCAGATCAAGGCCGACACGCTCGAATCCCACGTTAAGCTTGGAGAGCCAAACGACCGCTTTCGGGCACCGGGATAACTCAGATATACAGCCGAGACTGGCGCAAAGCAGACGCGCAATAGTAGCTGCCTGACTTTCACATTCTGGCACATTCCGCTCGACTTCGTTGGCGTGTCGAGCATTGCTGTTGTCACTGAATCGCAGCCGACTTCACCGGCTGCTGCCTCGATGCCGCGCGGGATCGGGGCTCCGGGTGGTGAGAGCCGCGATGGTCGCGGCTCCACGATGGAGAACCACCCCATGAAGGCAAGTTCGCACCCCGATCCGAGACTATCGCCTGCAGCAGGCAGCGGCTCTACCAGTAAGCCGGCGCGAAGGCGCCGCATGGCGCGCGAGCCTCAGACCGAGCCCAGCCCCAGCGCGAACGCGGTAGTCGGACCCAACGGGCAGAAGTCAGGGGCCAGGCAAGTGCCGGCTCAGACCAAGATCGCTGCGGTGATCGCCCTCCTCCAACGGTCGGAGGGCGCCACTCTCGACGAAATGATCGAGGCGACCGGCTGGCTGCCCCACACCACCCGCGCAGCGCTGACCGGACTGAAAAAGAAAAGTCACACCATTTCGAAGTCCAAGCGCGACGACGTGACGTGCTACTTTATCTCAAGGCCCGCCTCGTGAATAAGGCAAATGCCAAGCTGAAGGCCGAGCTCGCTGCGCTGGCGGAGATGATGCCAGCGCAGCTCGTGCAACATTGGATGGAGACTGAAGCGCCAGTCCCTCCCAAGCTACCAGCGCCGTTGCTGCGCCGCCTGCTGGCGCAACGGCTGCAGGAGCGACGTCTGGGCGCGTTGCCGGCTGCAGTTGCACGAGAGCTCGGGCGTACCGGCGGTAGTGAGCCGGCGCGGCCGGGGCGTCAGGCTGTGCCCCTCACCCCGGGCGCCCGGCTGGTGCGCGAATGGAATGGCCAGACCATCTCTGTTGAAGTCCGCGCGGACGGTTTCTGGTGGAAGGAACGGACCTGGCGTTCGCTTAGCGAGATTGCCCGCGAGGTGACCGGAGCGCACTGGTCGGGTCCCCGTTTCTTCGGGCTGCATCGCCGTGCCTGAGAAGCAACTGCGCTGCGCGGTCTATACCCGCAAATCGACCGAGGACGGTCTCGAGCAGGAGTTCAATAGCCTCGACGCGCAATATGAAGCATGCGCCGCCTATGCGGTGAGTCAGCGCCACGAGGGGTGGGTGATCCTGCCCGACCGGTACGATGACGGCGGGTTCTCGGGCGGCAACATGGAGCGGCCTGGTCTCAAGCGGCTGATGACGGATGTTTCGAGCGGCAAGGTCGATATCATTCTTCTCTACAAGATCGACAGGCTGACCCGCAGCCTCGCCGACTTCGCCAGGATCGTTGATGTGCTCGACAAAGCGGGGGCGAGCTTCGTCTCGATCACCCAGTCCTTCAACACGACTACGTCGATGGGCAGGCTGACGCTCAACATGCTGCTGTCGTTCGCCCAGTTCGAGCGCGAGGTGATCGGCGAGCGCGTGCGCGACAAGGTCGCCGCATCAAAGAAGCGCGGCATGTGGATGGGCGGCGGGGTTCCGACCGGATACCTCGTCAAGGATCGCAAGCTGATTGTTAACGAGCCGCAGGCCGAGGTATTACGATCGATCTACCGTCGATATCTCGAGGTCGGCTCCGTCGCGGAGTTGGTCGATGTTTTGAACCGAGCAGGACTGCGGACGGAGATACGGGTCAGCCGGCGTGGCAACACGAGTGGCGGCGTGCCGTTCAGCCGCGGCATGCTCTTCCATCTCCTGACGAACCGGGTTTACCGCGGAATGACAGTCCACAAGGGCCAGGCATACCCCGGGGAGCACGAGCCGATCGTCAGCCAGGAGCTGTGGGATGAGGTTCAGGCCTGCATCCGCGAGCGCACACAAGGCCACTCCCGAAGGCTCAAGGCCAAAGAGCCGAGTTTGCTTGTCGGACTGGTGTTCGACGGCGAAGGGCGCGCGATGCGACCAAGTCACTCCGTCAAGGGGAAGGTTCGCTACCGGTATTACGAGACGCGCACCGAACTGCTCGATGGGTCTCCCGCGTGGCGCGTCTCTGCGCACGACCTCGAACGCGTCGTCTGTGAGCGCCTGCCCCAGCTACTTGGCGATCAGCGCGCGCTGACAAGCGCCGTGGGCCGAGAACTGGACGCTCGAGAGACTGAAAAGCTTCTTGCGTCATCAGCTGATGTTGCTGGGGCTCTGAGCGGTCGCAGCACGCCACGTCGCCTTGCGCTCCTTTCACAACTGGCCGCTCGCATCGACTTGGCCGCGGATGGCCTCTCCATCCGTATCGAGCCTGCGCGGTTGCTCGCGGTCCTCGATGCCCATGTAGGCGACCATGCCGGTGCGGAGCCAATTGTCCTCACATGTGCCGCAACCAGGGTCTGGCATGGCCGTCAGCTTCGACTGGTGATCCCAGGGCCGGTCGATGAAAGCAACTTCCGCTACCGCGATCCGAACCTCATCAGGCTGATGGGCGAAGTGCACGAAGCTCGCGAACTCGTGCTGGCGAACGCCGACAAGACCATCTCGGCCATTTGCCGCGAAACTGGCAGATGCCGCGTACGGCTAAATCGGCTCCTTAAACTCTCCTGCCTCGCGCCAAACATCGTCACGGCAATCCTCGAGGGTCGTCAGCCGGTGGGCTGCGCCGACGTCACAACGCTGCTTCTGGGCACTGAATTACCGCTCGATTGGGCAGAGCAGCGCACGATGCTCGGGTTCGCCTGAGTCAGACCTGTAGCCACAGCTTCTGCGTCAGAGACCGGCTGGCAAACGGAGCCGCTGGGGTCGACCCAATTCGCGAGTCTCTGACTACACGTCCGGAAGGGTCCGCCCGAAACCGCGCGGAAGTCCGCCAGAATCTGCGCGCCCTGGCCTGCATTCCAAGTGAAGCGGGATAAGTCGGACTGGGTGGCGCGCCCGGCAGGACTCGAACCTGCAACTCCAAGCTTAGAAGGCTCGTGCTCTATCCAGTTGAACTACGGGCGCGTGGGCAGGGGCAATAGCGTGCTTTGCGCGGGCGGCAAATCGCGATAGTCAGGCGGCGTGACGGGGCATCTGACGAAGATCGAAGGGCAGGCCGGCGCGCACCGGCAGTTCCGCTATTTCGATTTCATGATGGCGGCGTTCGTCACCATCCTGCTGCTGTCCAACGTCATCGGCGCGGCCAAGCAGGCGCAAATCGATCTGCCGCTCTTCGGCACGATCACGTTCGGCGCCGGCGTGCTGTTCTTCCCGGTGGATTACGTGCTCGGCGACGTGCTGACCGAAGTCTACGGCTACGCCCATGCGCGCCGGTGCATCTGGGCCGGGTTCGTGGCGCTGATGTTCATGGTGCTGATGTCGCTGGTGGTGGTGAACATCCCGGCGGCGCCGGACTGGGCGATCGCGTCGGGTGATTACATCGTCAACGGCAAGCACGTCACCGCCCCCAACCAGGCCGCCTATGAATCGCTGTTCGGGCAGACGCCGCGGATCGTGTTCGCCTCGCTGATCGCGTTCTGGTGCGGCGAGTTCGTCAACAGCTTCGTGATGGCGAAGATGAAGATCTGGACCAGCGCGCGCTATCTGTGGACCCGCACGGTCGGCTCTACCGTCGTCGGCGAGGGGGTCGATTCCGCCCTGTTCTATCCGCTCGCCTTCCTCGGCGTAGCGGGTTGGACAACCCATGCGGTTATCGCGCTGGCGATCACGCAGTGGGTGGTGAAAACGGTGTGGGAAGTCGTGCTGACCCCGGTGACTTACGCGATCGTCGGTTTCCTGAAGCGGCGCGAGGGGGTCGAGGTGTTCGACACCGATACCGACTTCTCGCCCTTCGCCCGGATCGCCGGGGCGAAGGGCCGCTGACAGACTTGTCAGTCTACCAGCAAGCCGATCGCAAGGTAAACCACCACCAGGCTGCCAAAGCCGAACACGGTGCCGAGCACGAAGATCAGGCGCCAGACCAGCGGATCGCCGCCGAAGCGGTTGGCCAGGCCGGCGCACACGCCCATCACCTTGCCGTTGACCTTGTCGAGGCGGAACTCGGCGGGCGCGCCGCCCGCGTTGTTGGGGAGCGAGTTCACGCGAGGATCCCCGGGACGACATGGCTGGCCGGAACGTAGAAGTACGAAGCGAGCATGAAGCTGGTCATGCCGAACGCGGCGAAAGCGGCGAGAACACGCTGCGAAAAAGAAGTGGTCGTCATCTCATCAATTCCCTGTCTGGTCTCCCGGCGGCCCTTCCGCCGGATGAACCCAGGATTGCAGGGACCGTGCCAATTTGAGAAAATGGCGGAATTCCGCGGTTCCCGGCGTGCGCGGCGGTTACCTTGATAAGGCGCGTTGCGCACATTTGGGATTTTCCACCACATATCGGCGAACGTGGTTTTCGATAGAACGGAACGGCCCGCTGCCCTAACGGCTCGCATCTCCGCATGACGCTCGACCGGATCACGCTCGGCCATTTCCGCAACCACGCCGCGAGCCGTCTCGACGGCGCCGGGCACCTGAACCTGCTGGTGGGCGAGAACGGCGCGGGCAAGACCAACGTCCTCGAGGCGCTGTCGCTGCTGTCGCCCGGGCGCGGCCTGCGGCGCGCCTCGCTGCCGGAGATGGCGGACAGCCGCGGCCCCGGCACGTTCACCGTCAGCGCCGCGCTGGCGAGCGGTGACGCCGGTGAGCCGGTCATGCTCGGCACCGGCACCCAGCCCGACCGGCCGCGGCGGCGCGTGGTCCAGGTCAACGGCGCCGAGACGAGCGCGGTGAGCCTCGGCGAGTGGCTCGCGGTCGGTTGGCTGACTCCGGCGATGGATGGCCTGTTCACCGGCACGGCTGGCGAACGGCGGCGCTACATCGATCGCCTGGCCCTGGCGCTCGAGCCGGGGCACGCGCGCCACGCCGCTCGCTACGAAGCAGCCCTGCGCGAGCGCAACCGGCTGCTGGCCGAGGACGCCGAGCCCGATCCGCAATGGCTCGATTCGATCGAAGTGCACCTGGCCGAAGAGGGCGCCGCGCTGGCCGCCGGCCGGACCGGGCTCGTCGAGCGCCTTTCGGCCGAGCTGGCGGCGCTGCCCGAGGGCCCGTTCGCGCGACCGGAGCTGGTGCTCGCGTCGAGCGGTCCGCGCGATGCCGATGGCCTTGCGCGAGATCTTGCCCGCCATCGCCCGCGCGACCGCGCCGCGGGGCGCACGTTGACCGGCCCCCATCGCGACGACCTCGAAGTCGCCATGGCCGGTAAAGGGGTTGCAGCGGCAAGTTGCTCGACGGGCGAGCAAAAGGCGCTGCTGATCGCCCTCACCCTCGCCCATGCCGGCCTTGCCGCTGCCGGACGACCCGGCGTGCTGCTGCTCGACGAGGTCGCGGCCCATCTCGATCCCATGCGCCGCGAAGCGCTGTTCGAGCGTCTTCGGGCCGGCAAGGCGCAAGTGTGGCTCACCGGCACCGAACGTGCGCCGTTCGAGGCGATCCTGGGCGAGGTCGCCACCTGGCGCGTCAGCAATGGCCAGGTGGAGCGGCTTTAGCTCTCAGGCGAAAGCCTCGACGTCGAGATCGGGTTTGGTCGGATCGCTGCCGTATCTGTTGGCGCCCGTCGTTCCCGGCAGGCACATCACCACGATCCAGCCCAGGGCGACGATCAGGTAAAGATATTTATTGATGACCGCTGCTCCGACCAGAACCGCATAAAAGAGCACCAGGAACCAGCCTGAATAATTCAGGTCGTGCAATCGCCGGATCGTCACGGCGAAAGAGGCGACGCCCGTAAGCAGCGCCCACACATAAAAGACGACCACGAACCCTATCAGGCCAAAGCCCGCACCCGCGAGCAACGAGCCGTATGCCGCGGGATTGAGATCCTGGCCAATCGACATGGCCGATCCTCCGACGACGGCAACCATCAACGCGACCATGACTATAGCCACGATCCACACGAACAGCGTGAACATCCAGTACTCGCGGCGGCTCGAACGGCCCTCAATCAACCGGTAGAGCTTCCGGTAGGGCATGAACATGTATTCCATGACGTCTCTCCCCCAATCGCCCGGAGGCAGGGGACCATAGAACGGCTCACGATGCAACGGCTAAGCCGTCGCGGTCACCACTTATAGCGCGCGGTAATTCCGTAAGTGCGCGGGTCGTTCGGATAGCCAGAGACGCCGCGGGGCTGGGCCACGGAATCGAAGATGGTCAGGATGTTGCGGCTATTCAGCAGGTTGTGTGACCACACTTCGACCGAGATGCCGTTGTCCATCTCATAGCCGAGCGAGGCGGTCACATCGTTGACCTCGCGGCGGAACGGCTTGGCCGCGGCGATCGCGCCGCTGGCATCGAGGATCGAGCCGTCGGGCCCGCGCACGAGGAAGCCGGGCAGGCCTTCGACCAGCTGGGTGTCCGACTGGTAGAGGTAACTCACCCGTGGCACCAGGTGCCCGTTGCCGACCGGAGCCGAGTACTCGGCGCCCAGGAGCACGGTCCACTTCGGAATGCCCGCGGGCTTGGTGCCGGTCAGGTTGCCGACCGACGAATTGTTGAAGCTGTCGTATTTCGGGTCGAGGTAAGTGGCGCCGAAATTGAGTGTCAGGCCGTGCAGGGTGGCCACGCTTTCGAACTCGACGCCGCGGGTGCTTTCCTTGCCGGCGTTGAGCAGTGCGAAGCCGACCCCGGTGAAGAGGTTCGACTGGAAGCCCTTGATGGATTCGTCGAACACCGCGAGGTTGGCCGAGAGCCAGCCGAGATTGGCCTTGATGCCGCCTTCGATCACCCGCGCGTTCTCCGGTCCGGCGAAGCGGCTGCCGAAAGTCAGGTTGTTGACCGCCAGGTTGCGCTGCTCGAGCGCCAGCCAGTCGACCCTTGACGGCCGGCTGTCGCGCGACAGGTTGACCGAGCTCGCCTTGAAGCCGGTGGCGTAGCTCGCATAGATGTTGAAGCGGCTGTCGAAGTCGTAGGCGAGCCGGATCGTGTAGCTGAACTTGTGGTCGTGCGTGCGCCCGGATTCGACCGCGTTGGGCACGTTCTGGAACGGCGGCAGGAACTGCAGCGTGCGCAACGGCGCCAGCGGGTTCGCCGCGGGGTTGTTGGCGTTGGCGTTGGCGTAGGCGGTCGACTGCCCCGAAATGAAGGCAAAGGCCGCCGGATTGGCGAGCGCCAGTCCTTGAATCTGCTGCGCGCTTGCCGGCCCGTTCAAGCCCAGCGCAGTGCCCACGCCCACGGCCAGCGCGCCCTGATAGAGCAGCGCCTGGCGGAACGGGGCATACTGCGGCGCGTCGAGGTTGATGTTCGAGAACACGTCGCTGCTGCTGACGTTGGTGAAGAGGTTTTTGCGGTCGTCGGTCCAGTTGCCGCCCAGGGTCAGCCTTAGCCCTTTGGCCAGCTCGGTGTCGGTCTGCCCGAACAGCGAAATCGCCTCGCTCCGCAGCAGGTATTGTTCGGAGAAGCCTTGGCCGTTGGCGAAGAATCGGCCGAGGTACTTGGCCGGGTTGCCCTCGAGCGCGCCGAAAGTGGCCTCGAGCGTCGGCACGTCGATCTCGCCGCCCGTCGCGCCCTGGATCAGCAGGTTGGCGTAGGGCCGGAACTGCGACGCGTAGTGCAGCGTGTTGTCCTGGTGGATGTTCTCGTTGATGTAGAACGCCCCCGCCAGCCAGTTCACCCGGTCGGCCAGCTTGCCCGTCAGGCGCACTTCCTGGGTGATGCTGCGCAGCTTGAGGTCCTGGTAATTCGGATAGATCAGGTCGGCGCTGGTGAAGTCCGGATCCTGGTTGGTGATCGCGCGCGTCCGGCGATAGGCGCCGATATAGGTCAGCTTGGCCGGGCCGAGGTCCCAGTCGACCTGGCCGGAGCCGCCCCAGTTGCGGATGTCGTTAGTCGAATCGTGGTTGTAATAGACGTAGTCCTTGAACTTGTCGGCCGGGGGATTGACGTGTCCGCCGAGCGCCATCAGCGCCAGCGTGGCCGAGCTGCTCTGCAGGTTGACCACGGCGCAGCAATTTTCGGCGATGCGGTCGAAATCGCCGATCAGGCGCACGGTGATGTTGGTGCCGGGATCGTACAGCATCTGGCCACGCACGAACCAGCGGTCGCGCTCGTTCTCGCGATGCCCGGTGCCGCGGTCCCTGAAGAATCCGTCGCGCTCGTTGAAACCGCCGGCCAGACTCACCGCGATGTCGTTGGTGATGGGCCCGGTGATGTAGCCCTTGCCGATGAAGGTGTTGTAGTTGCCGTATGTGAGCTCGCCCTCCCCGGCCAGGACGAACGACGGCTTCCTGGTGGTGATCGAGATCACGCCGGCCGAGGCGTTCTTGCCGAACAGCGTCGATTGCGGGCCGCGCAGCACCTCGATCCGCTGCACGTCGGGCAAGTCGCTGATCTGCGAATCGGTGCGCGAGCGGTAAACGTTGTCGACGAACACGCCGACCGAGGGCTCGATGCCGACATTGTTGGCGCCGTTGCCGAAGCCGCGGATGAAGAAGTTGGTGTTGGCGACGCTTTGCCGCTGGCCCACCTGGAGCGAGGGCACCACCGCCTGCAAATCGTTGAGGTCGCGGATTTGGGCGCGCTCGATGGTGTCGGCGGTGGTGACGGTCACCGCTACGGGGACGTCCTGCAGCGTCTGCTCGCGCTTGGTGGCGGTGACGACGATGGAGTTGCCGGCGCTGGCGTTCTGGTTGTTCGCCGGGGCGTTGGCGGCGGCTGCCTCGGCCGCGGCTTGGGCTTGCGCGACCGTCTGGCCAGGCTGCTTGGCCGCATCGTCCTGCGCCCAGGCCGTGGCCGGAACGACCATGGCCGCGAGCCCGACACCGCTCAACAGCGCATTACGGGCGAATCCGGCACGGCCGGCGACTGCATCTGTCATGAAATTCCTCCCCAATGTCCCGGCGGCGGCCGCCGCCCCTTTCGAGCGGCTGCCGAAGGGCCTCCGAGAACCCACTAACTTATGCTGATAAGCGCCGTTTCAGGCTGACTCAATTGGCGTTTCCACAGAGGGGCACGGCCATCGGCGCGGCTGTGGCAAAGCGGTCACAGCCCGCGGCTGCTTGGCCTGATCTCTGGCAGGGGCGTCGCTTAGCTGGTCATTCCGCCGCTCGGCGACCCGGATTCCTGCGCCGCCATCTGCAGCGGGGCTTCGGCTTCCTCGCTCATGCCGCTGCCGCCATAGCGTTCGAACTCCTCGGCATAGCGGCGTGCGAGGCGGGCGGCTTCGCCGGGCGAAAGCGCCTTGGCCAGCTCGGCGAACCGGTGGTTCTCCTCCTCATAGACGTGCTGCTGCACCGCGCTCTTGATGTGCTCCAGCTTTTCGCGCCATTCCTCGCTCATCGGGTCGAGCTGCTCGAGCATCGCCTGCTGGATCTTGGTCATCTGTTGCTCTTCGTACGCCAGCGTCGCCTGGATCTTGCCGCCGATCACGCCGTTGTGCTCGACCAGCGCCGGATAGACCGTGACTTCCTCGGCAATCGAGTGCCCGGTGTTGAGCCGCGCGAGCTGTTTCATCGCATGCCGCCGCGCGTCGATGCCCGTCGCGCTGAGGGCGTCGGCGATGCACTGCTCGATCGCCTTGTGATGGGCGACGATCTGAGCCAGCCACGGGCTGGTGCGGGCAAGCTCCTCGGCCTTGCGGCGGGCTTCCGCGCGCTTCTCGTCGGAGACGAGCGGGAAGATGGTCGATCCGATCTTGTCGAGCCAGGACATGGGGCAACTCCTCGAGTGGGTCGCCGTAAAAGCGAGCGGGGCGGCACGGCCGTTCCACGCCCGTCCTGCGCCCGTCGCAGGCACCGCTCGGTTCATCCGCTCTCAGGCGTGGGTCTTCTTCTTCCGGTGCCACAGCCACCAGCTGTAAGCTGCCGGGACCAGGCCCGAGCCCAGGGCCCCGGCGATGATGATCGGCACGCGCGCGGCGGCCGCGAGCGGCAGGAAGCCGAGCACGGCGAACACCGCGCCGACCAGCATCATCAGCTTGCCGCCCATGCGGTGCGTCGCGATCCAGATGTCGGTGTCGGTGATCGTCCACGGCGTGCGGATGCCGACGAAGAAGCCGGGCCGGGATTTAGGCAGCGCGTTGCCGATCACCATCAGCACGCCGCCGAGGATCACCAGGAGAAGGTTGGGGCCGAGCGGCCAGCCGAGCGCGGGCGCGGCCTCGATCATCTGCACGGTGATCATCAGCAGCAGGAGGCCGATCCAGCTCGCGCGCATCACCGGCGCGGAGCCTTCGAGCCGGTCCTGCATCGGTTCGATGAACGGAACGGCGGCGAAGACCATCCCCAGGATCACGGTGATGCCCGCCGGCAACAACAGCGCCCGCAAGGCGGGCGCCCTCGCATCGATCTCGCCCGCGGCGTTCCAGTGGGTCGCCAGCTCCGTCCCGGGCGGCACTCGCGCGGCCACCCAGAACGCAAACCCGACCATTGCCGCTGCCAGCACCAGTGTGGCGATCAGCAAGCGCCTGACCTTCATGCCGCTTCTCCTTCGGCCGCAGCCGCGTCGGCCGCTCCACCGACCCCCATGCGGCCCATGAAACCCATCACCGCTTCCTCGAGCGTCGACATGTTGAGCGTGTAAACGATGTGCCCGGCCCGGTTCTCGCCCCGGATCAGCCCGGCGGCCTTGAGCTTGGCGAAATGGCCCGACATGGTCGGCTTCGATACCGGGAACCGGTCCGCCAGCTCGCCCGCCGTCATGCCGCCGCGCTTGAGCAGCTCGAGCACTTCTCGGCGTATCGGGTGGGACAAGGCGTCGAACACGGCGTTCATAGGCATTTAGCTAATAGGCTAAACGAGAAACGCGGTCAAGCCGCGGGCGACCGCTGTCAGGCAAAGGCCGAAGCGCGGACGGGCGCCCGGCCATGGCACGCGATTCCTTCTCTCACGCCGCCGCGGCGGGCCGGCTCCGCGGCTCAGCGGAGCACGCCGGCGTCCGACATCCGCTTGGCATAATACCACTGCGCCACGACCAGGATCACGATCACCAGCGGCACGACCTTGTTGGTCGTCGTGTCGAGCGCCGGCGGCAGCTTGAGCCTGAAGTCGTAAACGAAGGTAACGAGGGCCCCGATCAGCGAGATCAGGAAGGCCGTCGCCGCGTGCCGCGAGCGCAGCACCAGCAGCGCCGATCCGACGAGCGAGCCCCACACGCCGAGGGCCCACGCGCTCGTCGCCCAGATCGGGAACGACTTGATGATCGCGGCCATCTCCGGCGGGTAGCTCGCCAGGTAGTTCGCGTTCAGCGAAACCGACATCACGTAGTCATAGGCACCAAAGGCATTCCAGCACAGCGACAGGATGCCGACGGCCCATAAGTGCCACGGCGCCTTCGCCGGACCGCTCGAAATGGTCGCGTTCATGGTATTCTCCCTCCGCGGGGCGACCCGGAAGAGAGACTACCACAGCGTCGGGGCGAGGGAAATCGCCCCGGTTGCCGCGTAGCCTTACAGCCGCTCGATCTTGCGCGCCGCGTCGTCGATGATGTCGACAATCTGTTCGACCAGTTCGTCGACCAGTTCGCCGGCGTGGCGATGAAGGCGGATCGCGTTGCGCAGGTTCTCCTGCGCGCGGTGGATCTGGCGGTGGGGCGACGAGCGCTGCTCATCGCCGAGCGTCGACAGCCGCTCCATCAGTTCGCCCACCGCCGCTTCCTCCCTCGCCAGCTCCTCGCGGCCGGCATCGGTCGCTTGGAACACCTTGCGCGCGCTCTCGTCCGGCAGCTCGGCGATCACGCCTTCGTCGACCATCATCTGCAGCGTCGGGTAGATGACGCCCGGACTCGGCGCGTATTCGCCGCCGGTCATTTCCTCCATCGCCTTGATCAGGTCATAGCCGTGGCGCGGCTGGTCGGCGATCAGCTTGAGCAGCACGAGGCGCATCTCGCCGCGATCGAACATCCGCCGGCGCCCGCGTCGGCCGCGTCCGCCGAACGGACCACCGGGACCGAAGGGACCGTCCGGCCCAAAAGGTCCATCGGGACCGAAGGGCCCGCTGGGGCCGAACGGACCGCCAGGACCAAACTTGTTGGCCATTTTCCACGCCCATCGCATGTCGGGGCCATCGCATCCATGTCGCATATCTTAATCCTCTTCTGAGATAGTCTACGATATATCTTGGAGCCGATGAATTGCAAGAGCCCTCGCGCGACCTCGCGCCAGCGCCTATCTGTGAGAGCGATGGCCGACCTGTTTACCAACGACCCCCCGCCCGCCCGCGCGCCCGACGCGCCGCGCCCGGACGCGCCGCTTGCCGACCGGCTCAGGCCGCAATCTCTCGATGAAATCATCGGCCAGGAGCACCTGACCGGGCCCGAGGGCGCGATCGGGCGGATGGTCGCCGCCGGCAAGCTGTCCAGTATGATCCTGTGGGGTCCGCCGGGCACCGGCAAGACCAGCATCGCCCGCCTGCTGGCCGATGCCGTCGACATGCGCTTTGTGGCGATCAGCGCGGTGTTCAGCGGGGTCGCCGACCTCAAGAAAGTGTTCGCCGAGGCCGAGAAGGCCCGCGAGGCCGGCCAGCGCACGCTCTTGTTTGTCGACGAGATCCACCGTTTCAACCGCGCGCAGCAGGACGGCTTCCTGCCGTTCGTCGAACGCGGCACGGTGACGCTGGTCGGGGCGACGACCGAGAACCCGAGCTTCGAGCTCAACGCCGCGCTGCTGAGTCGCACCCAGGTGCTGATCCTGCACCGGCTCGATGCCGGGGCGCTGGAGAAGCTGCTCGAACGGGCCGAGGAGCTGGAAGGTCCCCTTCCCCTCACCCCGGACGCCCGCGAGGCGCTGATCGCCAGCGCCGACGGCGACGGACGCTTTATCCTCAATCAGGCCGAGACGCTTTACGCGGCGAAGATTGGCGAACCGCTCCGCCCGGCGGAACTCGGCCAGTTCCTCCAGCGCCGTGTCGCGGTCTACGACAAGGACCGCGAGGGCCATTACAACCTCATCTCCGCGCTGCACAAATCGATCCGCGGCTCGGACCCGCAGGCGGCGCTCTATTACCTTGCGCGGATGCTGGTCGCCGGCGAGGAGCCGCTCTACCTGCTGCGCCGCCTGACCCGCGCGGCGAGCGAGGACATCGGCCTCGCCGATCCGCAGGCGCTGGTGCAGTGCCTTGCGGCCAAGGATGCGTACGATTTCCTCGGCAGCCCGGAAGGCGAACTGGCGATCGCGCAGGCGTGCCTGTACCTTGCCACCGCCCCCAAATCGAACGCCGCCTATTCGGCGCAGAAAGCCGCCTGGCGCAGCGCCAGGGAAACCGGCAGCCTGATGCCGCCCGCCAACATCCTCAATGCGCCCACCAAGCTGATGAAGCAGATCGGCTACGGCAAAGGCTACACTTACGATCACGCCACCGAGGAAGGCTTCTCGGGCGACAACTACTGGCCGGCGGAGATGGAGCCGCAGACCTATTACGAGCCGGTCGAGCGCGGCTTCGAGCGGCAGGTGAAGGAGCGGCTCGAATACTGGAACAAGCTTCGCGCCGGGCGCGGCGATGAGTGAGCCGCTCGACAGCTATGACAAGGCGCTCGCCTTCGCGCTGACGCCGCCCGGCACGGCACAGCTCACCAAGTTCAACTGGGCGGTGGCGGGGATTGCCGCGAACGGTCAGGCGTTTCTGTTCCCCGGGCACGAGAAGGACACCTCGTTCGTGGTCGCCATCGACCTCGGCACGGTCGAAATCCTCAAGGAGACCGAGCCCGAGACATACTGGCAGTCACCGCATTATCAGGGCCATCCGATGGTGCTGGTGCGCTACGACAGCCCCGATCCCGACCGGGTGCGCTGGGTCATCGAGCAGGCGCGAGACCAAGCCGCGGCGAAGAAGCCGGTGCGCCCGCGCAAGAAGTGAGCGGGAGGTTCGAGCATTTCGCGGCGATCGACTGGTCCGGCGCGGCGGGTGAGCGGCACAAGGGGCTGGCGCTGGCGATCTGCGAGGCCGAAGGCGGCCCGCCCCGTCTCGTCCGGCCCGGTCATCGCTGGTCGCGCGACGAAGTGCTCCGCTGGCTGCTCGAGGAGATGCCGGCGGAGACACTTGTCGGCCTGGACCTCGGGGCGTCGCTGCCCTTCGCCGACTGCGGTGGTTTCTTTCCCAGGTGGGATGAGAGCCCCGCCCACGCCAGGGCGCTGTGGGCCATGGTCGACCGCATCTGCCGCGACGATCCGCACCTCGCCGCCACGAGCTTCGTCGATCACGCCGACGCGAGCCGCTTTTTCCGCCGTCACGGCGGGCGCGAGGGCGCGCGCTTCCATGCTCCCGACGCCGCTCACCGGCGAGGCCGCTTTCGCGTCACCGAAGCGGCGCAAGCGGCGATGGGCTGCAAGCCCTATTCGAACTTCAACCTCGTCGGCGCGGCGCAAGTCGGCAAGTCGAGCCTCACCGGCATGCGTGTCCTCCACCGGCTCGCCGGGCGCCTGCCGGTGTGGCCGTTCGATCCGTTGCCGGAGCGCGGCTCGGTCGTGGTCGAGATCTATACCGCGATCGCGGCGATGGAGGGCGGGCGCACGCCTGGGCGCAGCAAGATGAAGACGATTGGCGAGCTGAACGATGCCCTGGGAAAGCTGGATTCGCCACTTGTCTCCGGCGGCGGACCGATCGACGATCACAGCGCGGACGCTCTGCTGACGGCGGCCTGGCTGCGAATGTCAGCGCGTCGCGAGGAGCTGTGGCACCCGCCGGCGATGACGCCGGAGATCGCTGCCACGGAGGGGTGGACCTTCGGCGCGCGCTGACATCGGCCCTTCGTCGCTTGCGGGGAACGCTCCGGCTCGCGCGCTGGACCTTGCGTCGGGCGCGCCGGTTCGGCGAGCAAGCCCCCGATCAGAAAGGATTTTCGATGCGCCTCACTTCGCTCGTCCGCCCGCTCGGTTGGTTCTCGCTCGCGCTCGGCGCGGCGGAGCTGCTCGCCCCGCGCAAGATCGCCAACGCGCATGGCACGCCCGAGGGCAAGAACGTCGTGCGCGGCTTCGGCGCGCGCGAGATCGCCGCCGGTGCCGCGGTGCTGGCCAAGCCACGCAGCGCCGTTCCGCTGCTCGCCCGCGCCGCGGGTGATGTCCTCGACATCGGCGCCGCCGGCGTTGCCGCGCGAAAGGCCAGCGGCGGCAAGCGGGCGATGGCGCTGGCCTCGCTCGCGACCGTCACCGCCTTTCTCGCGCTCGACCTGCTGGTGGCTCGCGCGGTGGCGCGTTCCTGACGGGTCTGGACGTCCGGTCCCGCTTGCCGCAAAGGCGCCGGCGGAGGCCGGCTTAGCTCAGTTGGTAGAGCACCTGATTTGTAATCAGGGGGTCGCGGGTTCGATCCCTGCAGCCGGCACCGCTAGCGCCCCACCGCGACATAACGGAATCCGTGGCGCTCGACTTCCTCGCGATCGTACACATTGCGCAGGTCGACCAGCAGCTTCTCTTTCAGCAACCGGCCCATGCGGGCGAAGTCGAGCGCGCGGAAGGCGTCCCATTCGGTGACGATGACCGCCGCGCTCGCGCCTTCCAGCGCTTCGTAGGCATCGTTGCAGTAAATCACGCCGTCGAGCAGCCTGGCCGCCTGCTCCATCCCTTCGGGATCGTAGGCGCGCACGGTCATCCCGGCGTCCTGCAGCGCCTGGACGATCGCCAGCGCCGGCGAATCGCGCATGTCGTCGGTGTTCGGCTTGAAGGTCAGGCCGAGCACGCCGACGCTCTTGCCGTGGGTCTCGCCGTCGAGCGCCTTGACCACCTTGCGCCCCATCGAGCGCTTGCGGTCGTCGTTCGACAGCACCACCGCCTCGACGATCCGCAGCGGCGCCTCGAAGTCGTGCCCGGTCTTGAGCAGCGCGAGGGTGTCCTTGGGGAAGCACGAGCCGCCGTAACCGGGGCCGGCCATCAGGAACTTGGGCCCGATGCGGTCGTCCAGGCCGATGCCGTGGGCGACGTTCTGCACGTCGGCGCCCACTTTCTCGCACAAGTCGGCGATCTCGTTGATGAAGCTGATCTTGGTCGCGAGGAAGGCATTGGCGGCATACTTGGTCAGCTCGGCGGCGCGGCGAGCCATCACCAGCAGCGGGCCCTCGTTGCGGATCAGCGGGCGATAGACTTCCTGCAGCACGGTGCGCGCCCGATCGTCCTTGACGCCGATGACGATGCGGTCGGGCCGCTTGAAGTCCTGGATCGCGGCGCCTTCGCGCAGGAACTCGGGATTGGACGCGACCGAGACGTCGAGGCCGGGGCGGGCTTCACGCAGGATCCGCTCGACCTCGTCGCCGGTGCCGACGGGAACGGTGGACTTCGTCACCACCACCGCACCGGGGCGCAAGTGTGGCGCCATCTCCTTGGCGGCGGCGTAGACATACGACAGGTCCGCGTGGCCGTCGCCGCGGCGCGACGGGGTGCCGACGGCGATGAACACCGCGTCGGCACTCGGGACGGCTTCGGCGATGTCGAGCGTGAAACGCAGGCGGCCGGAAGCGACGTTATTCGCCACTAGCTCGTCCAGCCCGGGCTCGAAGATCGGGATCCTGCCGGCGAGCAGCGCCTCGACTTTAGCGGCGTCCTTATCGACGCAGGTCACGTCGTGCCCGAAGTCGGCGAAGCACGCGCCCGAAACCAGGCCGACGTAGCCGGTGCCGATCATGACGATTTTCATGGCGGGCGCTTAGCCTCGTCCGCGATACGGGGCAACGCCCTGATCGGGCAGCCACAGGCCCTCGGGCGCGGGACCGGTCTGCCAGAACACGTCGATCGGGATGCCGCCGCGCGGGTACCAGTAGCCGCCGATCCTCAGCCAGCGCGGCTTCATCTCGTCGACAAGGCGCTGGCCGATGCCGACCGTCACGTCCTCGTGGAAGCCGCCGTGATTGCGGAACGAGCCGAGGAACAGTTTGAGGCTCTTGCTCTCCACAATGGTATCATTTGGCGCATAGTCGATAACCAGATGGGCGAAGTCCGGCTGGCCGGTGACCGGGCAAAGCGAGGTGAACTCGGGCGCCGCGAACCGCACCAGGTAGAGCGCCCCCGGCCGCGGATTAGCGACGTAATCGAGCGCCGCCTCTTCAGGCGAGGCCGGGAGCTTGCTCGGCCGGCCGAGGTGCAGCGGGGTGCCGGGGATTTCCGGGTCGGTCATGCGGCGGGTGATGGCTCGTAAGGCAGCGCGAGACAAGAGGCGGCGTTGACGCGCGTAATTCATGGGCTATTCACCCCCTCCCCGCCTACCCGTTGGCGCGGGACCGGACCCACATGAGCTCACGCGCCTTCCTCCTTGCCGGCATCGCGGCGCTGCTTGCAATGCCTGCGGCTGCGCAGGATTCCGACTTTCGCCTGCCGGCGAGGCCCTCGCCGACGCCAACCCCGCCGCCGGTCGTGGGGCCGGTGCTGGGCCCAACGCCGGCGCCCCGCCCCTCGTCCGCGCCGGTTCCCACGCCCACACCGGCGGCTGCCCCCTCGCTTGTGCCGGCGCCGCGGATCGCCGTGCCGAACTTGCCGGCGCCGACACCGTCGGCTCCTCGCCGGCCGGCGCCCACGACGGCCACACCCACGCCCGCGGCGACACCCACGCCCGCGGCTCGAACGACGCCGGCTGCTCCGCTCGCGGCCCCCACGACGCAACCCACCGCGACCGCCGCACCGACATCGGCGGCGCCGCCACCTTCATTCGCGCCGGCCGCGCCGGCGGTCGCCACCCCGACAGTTGTCGTTCCCGCGCAGCAAAGCCGTTCGTACTGGCCGTGGGTTGTCCTGCTGTTCCTGTTTGGCGGCGCGGGGCTGGCCGCGGCGTATTGGCTGCGGCGTCGGATCGGGCCGATCGGACCGGTGGTGGTGCCGGAGATCGAGCGGCCGCGCGTCCCGCCTGCGCCGCCGCGTGACCAGCAACCGCAGCCGCTGGCCGCGACGTTGCCGGCCACCCCGTTCGCGGCCGAACCGCTGCTGCCGCTCGCAGAGCCGATCGCGCCGGCACCCGACAGCAACCCGCTGCAGATCACGATCGAGCTGCGCAAGCTGACGATCACGGTGATGAACGCCACGCTCAGCTATCGTCTCACGCTGACCAATGGCGGGGCCGAGCCGCTGGAGGAGATCGCCGTCGCCGCCGACCTCGTCGGCGCGCATTCGTCGCTGCCGCGCGAGGCGCAGTTGGCGGGGCCAGCCACCGAATTGCCGCAACGTCACCGTCTGGCGGGCATCGCCCCGGGCGAAAGCGGCGAAGTGACCGGCGAGTTGCGCTTGCCGCTCCACGAAGTGCGCCCGATCGCGCAAGGCCAGGCCGCGCTGTTCGTGCCGCTCGCGCGTTTCCGCGTCGACGCGCAAGGCCGCGAGCCGCGTTGTTTCACGCTGGTGGCCGGGCAGCCCTCGCCGAGCGGCAACGGCGCGGTCCAGCCGGTCCGCCTCGATCTGGGGCCGCGCATCTACGACGGGCTTGCCGGGCGGGCGTTTTAGGCCTTACGTCCCGAGGCCATGGAAAGCCTGGTCTCGACACAATGGCTGGCGGAGCGGCTCGGCGATCCCGATCTCGTCGTGCTCGACGCGTCCTCGCACCTGCCCGACGCCAAGCGCGACGCCCGGAGCGAGTTCGCCGCCGGTCACATTCCCGGCGCCCGATTCCTCGACCTGGCGACGCTGATCGATCCGGCGAGCGCGGTGCCTGCCGCCGTGCCGACGGGCGCACAGTTCGCCGAGCGGATGGCGGCGCTCGGGGTCAACGACGGCGACCGGCTGGTGATCTACGACGACAGCGCGGTCAAGACCGCCGCGCGCGCGTGGTTCATCGCCCGGATGCACGGGGTGCGCGAGGTGGCGATCCTCGACGGCGGCCTCGGCAAGTGGCGCGCCGAGGGACGGCCGCTCGAAAGCGGCGAACCGGCGGCGGAGCCCGGTCATTTCACTGCGTCGGCGGGACCCGGCACGGTGCGCTTCAAGTCCGACATGCTGGTCAACCTCGCCTCACGGCGAGAGCAAGTGGTCGATGCCCGCGGGCGCGCACGCTTCAGCGGCGAGGAGGCGGATTTCCGCCCGAACATCGCCAGCGGGCACATTCCCGGTTCGTGCAACCTGCCGTTCGGCCTGCTTTACGCGCACGACGGCACTTTCTGTTCGCCGAAGGACCTGCGCCGCGCGTTCGAGCACGCCGGGATCGACCTCGCCAAGCCTGTGGTCACGACTTGCGGCGGCGGGGTGACGGCGGCGGTGCTGCTGTTCGCGCTCCACCTGCTCGGCAAGGACGATGCCGCGCTGTACGACGGCAGCTGGAGCGAATGGGGCACCGATCCGGCTACGCCCAAGGCCACCGGAGCCGCCGCTTGAGCGGTGAGGATGACCGGCCGCTGCGCCCGGCCACGCGCGTGGTCGAAGGCGGCCGGCGCAAGGAATGGACCGGCGCGGTCGTCAATCCGCCCGTCTGGCGGGCGAGCACGCACCTTTACGCCGACAGCGCCGATCTCGCCGCAGGCCGGCCGAACGAGGATGGGCAGTTCTACTACGGCCGCCGCGGCGCGCCGACGCAATGGGCCCTGGCCGAAGCGCTGACCGAGCTCGAGCCGGGCGCGGCCGGCACCGTGCTGTACCCGAGCGGCGTGGCGGCCATCGTGGGGGCGCTGCTGGCGGTGCTCAAGAGCGGCGACACGCTGCTGATGATCGACAACGCCTACGAGCCGAGCCGGGTGCTGGCGCGGACGCTGCTGGCCCCGCTCGGCATCGAGACGCGTTTTTTCGATCCGCTCGACCTCGACGGCTTCGCGGCGCAGTTCGATGATCGCACCACGGCTGTGCTGCTGGAAAGTCCCGGCAGCCTGACAATCGAAGTGTGTGACGTTCCCGCCTTGGCGGCCATCGCCCGCGACAAGGGCGCGGTGAGCCTGCTCGACAACACCTGGGCCAGCCCGCTGGGCTTTCCCGCGCTCGAGCGCGGCTGCGACGTCGCGATCATGAGCCTGACCAAGCACGTCGGCGGGCATTCGGACCTGATGATGGGCTCGGCGGCCGCCGGCCAGACCCTGTATGGGCGGTTGCGCGCCAAGGCTCAGGCGATGGGGCACGTCGTGTCGCCCGACGACGCCGCCCTCGCCTTGCGCGGCCTCAGGACGCTTGCGGTGCGGCTCGAAAGAGAAACCTCAAGTTGTATTGAGGTTGCCAAACACCTCTCGCAACACGATGAAATCGCCCATGTAATTTGCCCACCCCTGGAAGGTTCGGCGGGGCACGAGTTGTGGCGCCGCGATTTCACCGGCGGCTGCGGTTTGTTCAGCTTCGTGCTCAAGGGGCGCAACGAACGGGCCCGCGCGCGGTTCATCGATGCGCTCCGGCTGTTCGGCATCGGCTACAGCTGGGGCGGCTACGAGAGCCTGGTCATCCCGGTCGACCCCGCCCGCGCCCGCAGCGCGACGAGCTGGCCCCCGTCCGGCTGGGACCCGGCCGACAAGTTCGGAATCCGCCTGTCGATCGGTCTCGAGGACCCGGCCGACCTGATCGCCGACCTCGAACGCGGCTTCGCGGCGATGGCGGCATGAACGCGCCCCTGTCGCTGACCGACCGGCTCGCGCGCGGCGACATGGGCGAGGTCGTCCACACGCTCAACAGCTGGGGCTTCACCATCTCGGGCCACCGGGTCTCCGTCTGGACGGCGCTGGAAGTCATCATCGTCATCGTCGGAGTGTTTGTCTTCGGCAAGCTGCTGACGCGCACCTCGCGCGTGTTCATCGCCAAAGCGAGGCGCCTCGACAGCACCCAGAAGCTGCTCACGGAGAAGCTGGTCGGCATCGCCATCTGGGCATTAGCAATCCTCGTCGGGATCGACATTCTCGGCATCGACCTCACGGCGCTGGCGTTCTTCTCCGGCGCGCTCGGCCTGGCGATCGGTTTCGGCTTGCAGAAGACCTTCGGCAACCTGATCTCGGGCATCATCCTGCTGATGGACCGCTCGATCAAGCCGGGCGACGTGATCGCGGTGAGCGACTTGAGCGGCCGTGAAAGCTTCGGGCAGATCCGCAAAATCGGTATCCGCGCGATCTCCGTCGTCACCCGGGACCGCAAGGAATACCTGATTCCCAACGAGAACCTGATGACCAACCAGGTCGAGAACTGGTCGTACAGCTCGCGCGAAGTGCGCGTGAAGGCGCCGGTCGGAGTGGCCTATGGCGCCGACCTCGACCTGGCCGAGCAGCTCATGCTGCAGGCGGCGGTCGGAGCCCCTCGCGTGCTCGCCAACCCCGAGCCGAAGATCCTGCTGATGGGGTTCGGGGCAAGCTCGGTCGATTTCGAAATCCGTTTCTGGATCACCGATCCCGAAGAAGGCGTGAGCGCGGTCAAGTCCGAGGTGCTGAAACGGGTGTGGCGGCTCTTCCGCGAGGCGGGGATCGAGCTGCCGTTCCCACAAGTCGATCTCAACTTGCGCGACAACGCGCAATTCCAGCGGCTTGTCGCGGCCCTCGCGGAGCGGGTGGCAAGGGATTGATCACCCTAAAGCTGTCCTAGCCAGCCGCTAAGGCATTCTCGCTGGCGATGCTGCGGCGCAGCGCCCATTTGCAGCGCCATGAACAAAGTCGGCACTGTCTATCTCGTCGGCGCGGGTCCGGGCGATCCGGAGCTGCTGACGCTGCGCGCGGTGCGCCTGATCGAGCGCGCCGAGCTGGTCGTGCACGACGGGCTGGTCGATCCGGCGGTACTGGCGATGGCGCGGCGCGATGCCAAGCTGGTCTCGGTCGCCAAAAGCCGTGCGCGGCACACTTTGCCGCAGGGCGAGATCAACGCGCTGCTGGTGCGCGAGGCGCTCGCCGGACGCGACGTGATCCGCCTCAAGGGCGGCGACCCGTTCGTGTTCGGCCGCGGCGGGGAGGAAGCCGAAGCGTGCCGCGCCGCGGGCGTGCGCGTCGAGATCGTCCCCGGCGTCACTTCCGCGCTCGGCGCGGCGGCGGCGGCGCAGATTGCGCTGACCCACCGAGACGCCGCGAGCGTGGTCAGCTTCGTCGCCGGCCAGTGCAAAGGTCTGAGCGAGCAGAATTGGGCGGGTCTTGCCGGCAAGGGCCGCACGCTGGTGATCTACATGGGGGTCAAGACCGCGGCGCAAATCGCCGAGAAGCTGATGGAAGACGGCCTCGCGCCCGAGATGCCGCTGGCGGTGATCGAGAACGCCTGCCGGCCGGACATGCGGGTGCTGCGGGCGCCGCTCGCCGGGCTGCCCGAGCTGGTCGAGCAGGGCCGGGTCAGGAGCCCCGCCCTGATCATCATCGGCGAAGTGACCGCACGCGAGGACGCCGTCGTGGGCCGCTTCGCGGCGGAGTTCGCGCAATGAAGGTCATCACCGGCAACGACCTCAAGACCGGCGCGGTCATCTGGTGGGATGGCCGCGGCTGGTCGATCCACGTCGAGGACGCGGCCGACGCCGGCGACGGCGGCGAGCAGATCCTCGCCGTCGAGGACGCCGCCTGCCGGGTCAACGGCGGCTACGTCATCGAAGCCGAGCGCGGCCTCGACGGCAAAGTACGCCCCGCCCACATCAAGGACCGCATCCGCGCACTCGGCCCGACCGTGCGGCCCGACCTCACGCTCAAGCCGGCCGATCCCGACGCGGGGAGCTGGGTGATCTGATGTACAAATACGACCACTACGACCAGGCCATGGTCGATGCCCGCGTCGCCGATTTCCGCGACCAGACCCGCCGCCGCATCGCCGGGCAGATGACCGACGACCAGTTCAAGCCGTTGCGGCTGAAGAACGGCCTGTACCTGCAGCTCCACGCCTACATGCTGCGGATCGCGATCCCCTACGGCACGCTCGACAGCCGCCAGCTGCGCAAGCTGGCGCACATCGCCCGCACTTACGATCGCGGCTACGGCCACTTCACCACCCGACAGAACCTGCAGTTCCACTGGATCAAGCTGGAGCAGGCGCCCGACATCCTCGCCGAGCTGGCCGAGGTCGAGATGCATTGCATCCAGACCAGCGGCGAGAGCATCCGCAACATCAGCGCCGACCATTACGCCGGCGCCGCCGCCGACGAGATCATGGACCCGCGTCCGTGGGCCGAGATGCTGCGGCAGATGACCAGCTTCCACCCGGAATTCAGCTACCTGCCGCGCAAGTTCAAGATCTGCGTGATCGCCGCGGAGGAAGATCGCGCGGCGATGCGCTGGCACGATTTCGGCCTCAGGATCGTCAAGAACGAGGCCGGCGAGGTCGGCTTCGAGGTGTATCCCGGCGGCGGCATGGGCCGCACCCCGTTCATCGCCTACAAGAGCGCCGACTTCGTGCCGCAGCACCAGATCTTCAGCTACCTGCAGGCGGTGCTGCGGGTGTGGAACCGCCACGCGCGGCGCGACAACATCCACAAGCAGCGGATGAAGATCCTCGTCCACGAGCTGGGCGAGGAGGAATTCACCCGCCAGGTCGAGGAAGCGTTCGAGCACATCCTCCGGCTGGGCACCGATTTCCCGCAGGCCGAATACGACCGTATCGCCGCCTATTTCGAGCCGCCCGCTTTCGAAACGGGCCTGCGCGATGAAATCGACCGCTCGGACCCCGATTTCGCGGTCTGGCTCGACCAGAACGTCGCCGCCCACAAGGCGCCCGGCTATGCGATCGCCAACATCAGCCTCAAGCCGATCAGAGGGATCGGCGGCGACATCACCGCCGAGCAGATGGAAGTCGTCGCAGACCTCGCCGAGCGCTACAGCTTCGACGAACTGCGCGTGGCGCATACCCAGAACCTCGTGTTGCCGCACGTGCGCAAGCAGGACCTCTACGCGGTGTGGCAGGCGTTGCGCGGGGCCGGCTTGGCCGACGCCAACCTCGACCTGGTGACCGACATCATCGCCTGCCCGGGGCTCGATTATTGCAGCCTGGCCAACGCCCGCTCGATCCCGGTCGCGCAGAAGATCGCCGAGCGGTTCGCCGATCCGGCGCGGCAACACGACCTGGGCGAGCTGAAGATCAAGATCTCCGGCTGCATCAACGCCTGCGGCCACCACCACGCCGGCCACATCGGCATCCTCGGAGTCGACCGGAAGGGCACCGAGAATTACCAGTTGCTGCTTGGGGGATCGGGCGACGAGCACACCACCCAGGCCAAGATCACCGGCCCCGGCTTCGACGAGGATGGGATCGTCGATGCGGTCGAACGCGCGGTCGAGCATTACCGCACGATCCGCGAATCCGGCGAGCGATTCATCGATACTTATCGTCGTGTCGGTATGGATGGCTTCAAGGAGGCCATTTATGGCTGAGAGCGGCAATCCCCTGCCCCAGGCGGCGAGCGAGGCCTATTACCTGCGCTTCCGTGACGACGTCCCGGCCGACGAGCCGGCCGTGAGCCTCGATTCGTTTTTCGAGCAGCCGAACGCCGTCTCGGTGCGGATCGAGGCCGGCGACGATCCCGAGCGGCTGATCCCGCACCTTTCGCGCGTGACGCTGGTCGAAGTGGACTTTCCCAAGTTCCGCGACGGCCGCGGCTTCTCGACCGCGCGCATCCTGCGCGAGGCGGGGTACACCGGCGAGATCAAGGCCACCGGCGACGTGCTGGTCGATCTGGTCTACTTCATGCGCCGCTGCGGCTTCGACAGCTTCGCGCCCGATGTAGCCATCGATCCGGCGGTGCTGGAAGACGCGCTGAGTCGCTATCCCTACGTCTATCAACACGCGGCCGACGACGCGGTGCCAATCTGGCAGTTGCGCCACCCGGAGCTGGCCAATGGCTAGCCGCGCCGTCGACCGCATCGATATCGCGCCGCGCTTCACGCAGGCCGACGCCGACGCGCTCAACGCGCGTTTCAAGGGCGTCGACGCGGCAACGATGCTGCGCACGCTGTTCGCCGAAGGCTCGCTCGGACGGGTGGCGGTGGTCAGCTCGTTCGGCACGGAAAGCGCCGTGTTGCTGCACCTTGTCGCCCAGGCCGACCCGGCAACTCCGGTGGTGTTCGTCGACACCCAGAAGATGTTTTACGAGACGATCGCCTATCGCAAGGCGCTGGTCGTGCATCTGGGGCTGACGAACAACTCGGTGGTGTTCCCCGATCCCGACGTCATCGCCGCGAAGGACGAAAGCGGCCTGCGTTGGTCGTACGACCCCGACGGCTGCTGCGCGATCCGCAAGGTCGAGCCTCTGGCGCGTGCCAAGCGCGGGCTCGACAGCTGGATCTCGGGCCGCAAGGCGTTCCAGTCTGTCACGCGCGAGAACCTGCCGCGCTTCGAGGTCGAGGACGGCCGCCTGAAGATCAACCCGCTCGGCGACTGGGGCAAGGACCAGCTCGAAGCCTATTTCGAGGAATACAACCTGCCGCGCCATCCACTGGAGGCGCAAGGCTTCCTGTCGGTCGGTTGCGAGCCCTGCACCAGCCCGGTGCTGCCGGGCGAGGATCCGCGCGCGGGCCGCTGGCGCGGTTGGGACAAGACCGAGTGTGGCATTCATCTGCCCGGCGTGCCGGACAGCGACGAGGGCGAGCTGCCGCCCGGTTACGAGCCATTTCTCTGATCTGACGATTTCGCGAAACCGACGGAAGGCGCGGAGTGGACGCCCCTCCCGCCGGCTGTCGCGACCCGGGCGAGCTTACTGGCCCCCCGGCGCACCGCCTCCGCCGCCGCCTTGCTGAAAGCGCTGCATCATCTGCTGGCGGAAAGCATCGCGCTCGGCCTTGGTCAACTTGCCGTCGTGATCGGCGTCCATCCGCTGGAAGCGCTGGACCTGCGAGGCAACGAAGTCGGCCTTGCTCATCGGCGCGGGGTCGCCCCCGCCGAAGCGGCGGCCGCCGAACGGCTGCTCGTCGACTTGCAAGGTGCCGTCGTGGTTGGCGTCCATCTGGGTGAAGCGGTCGCCGGCGGCCTTCTCGACATCGGCCTGGGTGACGGTGGCGTCGCCATAGGGATCGGGCGGCGGGCCGCCTTGCGCCAGCGCCGGTACCGAAATGGCCGCAGCCAGGGCGGCCGCTGCAATCGTCAGGGTCTTCATGTGTGTTTCTCTCCAAGGGACGGGCATCGCGCGCATTGAACCCCTTTGGACAGATAGCACGCAGCCCGCCGGCCGCGCGCGCGTTTCCGTGTCGCAATTTGTCGTGAACGCAGCGGGGAACGAAGCCGCGCCGGGTTCGCTCTCCCGATGGATTGCGGGAGCGCTCCATGAAGCCGATGACCGAAAAGCACCTGGCCATCCTGCGCCGGCACATGGTCGAGATCGTCGAAATGCATTTCGACCTGTCGAGCGAGGAAATCGGCAGCGACACGCTCGATCCGGCCATCCGCCGGGCGATGCTGGAGGTGCCGCGCCATCTGTTCGTACCGTCGTCGATCGCCGCCCTCGCCTATCAGGATGGGCCGCTGCCCATCGGCTTCGACAAGACGATCTCCCAGCCGTTCATCGCAGCCGTGATGATGCAACTCGCGCGGATCGAGCCGGGGTCGCGCGTGCTCGAAGTGGGAACCGGGCTGGGCTACCAGGCCTCGGTAATGGCCAAGATGGGCGCCGAGGTCTTCAGTGTCGAGGTGGTCGAGGAGTTCGCCGAAGCCGCCGAGGCGCGGTTCAAGGCACTCGGCCTGGATGTCGAGGTCAAGGTCGGCGACGGCTCGCGCGGCTGGCCGGAACATTCGCCGTATGACCGGATCATCGTCACCGCCGCGGCGGCCGAGGCGCCGGTGGAGCTGGTCGACGAGCTGGCCGCGGGCGGGCGCATGGTGATCCCGCTCGGCGGCGAGGACGTGCAGGCGCTGAGCGTGATCGAGAAGTCTGCGGACGGATCGCTCGACGTGCGCCAGTTGATGCCGGTGCGGTTCACTCGTCTGGAGACCATCAGCTAAAGCCAGCCTTCTTTCCGATACCACTCGGCCGTCGCCTTGAGTCCTTCCAGGGTGGGCACTTCGGGCCGCCACAGGCGCTTGGGCGGCATGGCCTTTGGGCTGCAGACCCAGTTCGGGTGCGCCATGTAGCCGACCCGGTCGGGGGTGAGCTTGGCTTTGCGCCCGCGCAGCGCCTTGTCGGCCCGGGCGAGGCGTTCGAGCGTGGCCTTCGAGACGTGCGGCACCCACGGGCGGCGGCCGACCGCCCAGCCGATCGCGCGGGCGAGTTCGCGATGACTCCAGCCCTCTTCGCGGCCGTCGTCGGGCTCGAACTTCTGCCGCGTCACGCGCTCGCTCGCGGGAACCAGCGCCAGCAGCAAGCGAGAGAGATCGGCGACGTGGATCAGCGAGGTGCGCCCCGCCGGCGGCATTGGCACCACCCCCCACCTGGCGAGCTTGAACAGCTCGAGGATTTCGCGGTCGCGCGGGCCGTAGATCGCCGGGGGCCGGACGATCGTCCAGTCGAGCCCGCTCGCCGCGACGAGCTTTTCGGCGTGGAGCTTCGAATGGCCGTACTTCGAGAGCTGGGGCTCGCGCGCGGCGAGCGAGGAAACGTACACCAGCCGCGGCGCGCCGGCCGCGACCGCCGCCTCAACCACCTTGAGCGTGCCCTCGACGTTGCCGAGGTGAAAGCCCATCGGGTCCGGCGTGTTGACCACCCCCGCGACGTGGATCACCGCCTCCGCCTTCCTGACAAGCTTCGCCAGCGCCTTGCGATCATGCAAGTCGCCGCGCACCCACTCGACGCCAGGCGTCTTGGCCTGGGGACGGCGAGCCAGCGCGCGAACCTCAAGCCCTTTCTTCGCCGCTTCGTCCAGCAGCGCGCGGCCGACGAAGCCGGTCGCGCCGGTGATCGCCAGGGTCACCGCAGCACCAGCTGGTCGCGATGGATCACCGCCGCGCGCGGGGCATAGCCGAGAAGGGCCTCGAGCTGGTCGCTGCGGCGGCCCTTGATGCGCTCGATTTCGTCCGAGGTATATTCGACCAGGCCTTGCGCCACCGCTTTGCCCTCGGAATCGCGCACCGCGACGGGATCGCCACGGGTAAAATCCCCCTCGACCGCGGTGATGCCGGCCGGCAGCAGGCTGCCGCCGCGCGCCAGTGCCGCGCAACAGCCGTCGTCGATCACCAGCGTGCCGCGCATCCGCTGGCGCCCGCCGAGCCACGCCTTGCGCGCGGCGTCGCGGCGCCTGGGCAGGAACAATGTCCCTGCCCCTTCGCCCGCCAGCGCCCGGGCAAGCGGCGCGTCATGCGTGCCGTTGACGATGGCCAGCGCGATGCCGGCGCGCTCGGCGATCTCGGCGGCTTGCAGCTTTGAGGTCATCCCGCCCGAGCCGAGGCCGGAGCCGGACGTCTTGCTGGCCATCCCGTGGATCTCCGCGGTGACCCCTTCGACGCGCGGCAGCAGTTGCGCCTCCGCGGCGGCGGGGTCGCGGTCGTACAGGCCATCGACATCGGACAGCAGGATCACCGCATCGGCACTTGCCGCCTGGGCCACGCGGGCGGCCAGACGGTCGTTGTCGCCGAAGCGAATCTCCGCGGTGGCCACCGAATCGTTCTCGTTGATCACCGGCACCACCCCGGCCTTGAGCAAGCGCCCGAGCGTCGCGGCGGCGTTGAGATAGCGGCGGCGGTCCTCAAGATCATCGAGCGTCACCAGCAGCTGCGCGGCGGCGATCCCGCGCGCGGCCAGCCGCTCGGACCACAACGAGGCCAGGCCGATCTGCCCCACGGCCGCGGCGGCCTGCGCATCGGCCAGGCTGCCGCGCCCACCCTTCGCCAAGCCCAACTTGGCCGCGCCGAGCGCAATCGCGCCCGAGCTGACCACGATCACTTCCTGTCCGCGCCCGCGAGCTTCGGCCAGCTCGTGCACCAGGCTGTCGAGCCACTCCCCGCGCACGGTGCCATCCTGGCCGACGAGCAAGGCCGAGCCCACCTTGACCACGAGGCGCGCCGCCAGCTTCGGCGAAGTGAGATCGGCAAGGCGGTCTATCGGCATGGCGGCGGGGCTTAGCCGACCGGCCGAAGTTTAGGAATACAGCGCTGAGGTGAGGCGAGTCAGACGGGCGACCAGGGCTTTTCCGGCTCGTCCTCTTCCACCTCCCCGCTCGGTTGCTCGCTGGTGGTGATGGCCGGAAGATAGGCGAGGATCGCGTCGAGCAGCGTCTCGATCCCCTCACCCGTCGCGCCGGAGACAGCAAATATCCTTTCGGCGCCGGCCGTCTTCAGCTCGGCCGCGAAACCCGCGACGAGCTCGCGATCGGCCAGATCGATCTTGTTGAGGGCGATCAGCCGGGGCTTTTCGGCGAGATCCGCGCCGTAAGCCCCGAGCTCTCCGTCGATAACGCCCATCGCTTCGGCCGGATCGGTGCCGGCGATGTCGATCAGGTGGATCAGCACCCGGCAGCGCTCGATATGGCCGAGAAAGCGGTCGCCGATCCCCGCGCCGTCGGCGGCGCCTTCGATCAGGCCCGGGATGTCGGCGAGGACGAACTCCCGCCCCTTGTGGCGCACGACGCC
>JANWHA010000079.1 GCA_025450635.1 Croceibacterium sp.
CGGGTGCTCGAAACCGGGCGCAACAGCGCGCGGGTGATGCTGCTGACCGACAGCGAGAGCACCATCCCGGTGCGCCGTGCGACCGACGACGTGGTCGCGTTCGCCCAGGGACAAGCCGACGGGACGCTGCGCCTCCGACTCATCACCCTCGGCCTCAACCCGCTCAAGAAGGGCGACGTGTTCGTCACCTCGGGGGCCGGCGGGTTGTTCCGGCCGAACGTCGCCGTCGCGGTGGTCGACACGCTGACCAAGGACGGCGCCATCGCGCGCATGCTCAGCAATCCGGCGGCGACCGATTTCGTCGCCGTCGAACCGGTGTGGAAGCCGGAAGCGGTGCGGATGCTGGGCGTTCAGGCGGCGCCCGCTAAGAACGCGCCATGATCGAGCAGATCAATCCGCGCGCGCGGCGCGACGCGTTCGGCAGCAAGATCAATCGCGACCATTCGCCGGTCCTCGCCCTCGGCCTGCCGTGGGCGTCGATCCTGCTCGCCTCGCTCACGCCGCTGCTGCCGGTGATCGCGCCGGCGCCGGTGCTGCCCCCGTTCGCCTACCTGCTGTTGCTGGCCTGGCGGTTGATGCGCCCGGGCCTGCTGCCGCTGTGGGCCGGGCTTCCGCTGGGTGCGTTCGACGATCTCTATTCGGGCCAGCCATTCGGCAGCGCGATCCTGCTGTTCTCGCTGACGCTCATCGGGCTCGAACTCCTCGACGTCCGCTTTCCGTGGCGCAGCTTCTGGCAAGACTGGATCATCGCCACCGGGCTGATCGCAACCTACCTAGTGCTGGCGCTGGTCCTCTCCGGCGCTCGTCCCGACGAGGCGGGGCTCGTCGCCCTCGTGCCGCAGTTCCTGCTCTCGATCGTCGCCTTCCCCGCCATCGCCCGCATCGTCTCGCTGCTCGACCGCCTACGGCTGCTGCGCATCCGCCGGCTCGGCTAGATGAAACAGAAGTTCACCGCCTCCTCACTCCGGCAGAGCTTCGACCGCCGCACCTTTGTGGTCGGTGCGATTCAGGGCGGCATCGGTCTGCTTCTCGCCGCGCGCATGGGCTACATCGCCGTGGCCGAGAACGCCAAGTACGCCATGGAGTCCGAGAGCAACCGGGTGAACCTGTCGCTCATCCCGCCGCGTCGCGGATGGATTCTCGACCGCAACGGCGCTCCCCTGGCGTCGAACAAGGCCGACTTCCGCGTCGATATCATTCCCGAGCGGCTGGCCGACAAAGTGGGTGAAGTGAACGCCCTGGCCGGGTTGCTCAAATTCACTCCCGACAAGACGCAGGACTTGCGCGATCGCCTCGCCCAGGCGGCCCGCTTCCAACCCGTCCAGGTCGCCGACGGGCTCGACTATGACACCTTCGCCGCGGTCAGCGTGCGGCTGCCCTATATGCCCGGGGTGATCCCGCAGCGCGGCTTTTCGCGCTATTATCCCTCCGGCCCCTCGGTCGGCCACCTGATCGGCTACGTCGGCGCCGCGACCAAGGAGGAATTCGACAAGGAGAAGAACCCCCTCCTGGTCACCCCCGGGTTCAAGCTCGGCAAGGACGGGCTGGAGAAGCAGTACGAGCAGACCCTGCGCGGCATCCCGGGAGCGCGGCGCGTCGAGGTGACCGCTTCGGGCCGCATCGTGCGCGACCTGGACACTCGCGAAGACGTCCAGGGCCAGTCGATCAAGCTCACGATCGACGCCGCGCTGCAGGACTATGCCGCGCGCCGGATCGGCCTGCAATCCGCGGCCGTCGTGGTGATCGATTGCCACGACGGCGGCATCCTGGCGATGACCTCGATGCCCTGCTTCGATCCCAATACCTTCGCCAACGGCATCGGGCGGATCGAATGGAAGATGCTCAACGAGGACGACCACATCCCCTTGCTCAACAAGGCGGTGCGCGGCCTCTATCCGCCGGGCTCCACGGTGAAGCCCCTCGCCAGCCTGGCCCTGCAGATCCACGGCGTTTCCCCCGACGAGAAGGTCAATTGTCCGGGTGGCTTCCAGCTCGGCAGCCGCTTCTTCCGGTGCGACGCGCGCCACGGCGTGCTCGACATGCGGGGGGCCATCGAGCACAGCTGCAACACCTATTTCTGGACCATGGTCCACCGCGTCGGTTACGACGCGATCGCGCCGGTGGCGAAGGAGCTCGGCCTGGGCCAGGAGTTCGATCTTCCGGGCGTCAACCAGCGCTACGGAACGATACCGGACTCGGCCTGGAAGATGCGCCGCTACAAGCAACAATGGTCCGAGGCGGACGGGCTGAACGCGGTGATCGGCCAGGGTTACGTGCTGGTCTCGCCGTTGCAGCTCGCGGTGATGGTGTCGCGCATAGCGAGCGGGCGCAACCTCGTGCCTTCGCTGCTGTTCGGCAAGCCGCGCCAGCCGGGTCCGACACTTCCGATGAGTCCGGAACAATTCGGGGTGACGCGAGACGGCATGTTCCGCGTTGTCAACCAATCGGGCACGGCGGCGGGCAGCAAGCTTGAGATTCCCGGTATCACCATGTCGGGCAAGACCGGCACCGCTCAGGTCGTGAAGCTGACCAGTCGCGGCGCCGTGAGCGAATGGAAGGCGCGCGACCATTCGCTGTTCATCTGCTTCGCGCCATCCGAGGCGCCGCGCTACGCGATGGCGGTGGTGGTCGAGCATGGTGGCTTTGGCGCGAGCGCGGCGGCGCCGATCGCGCGCGATGTGATGACCTGCCTGTTCGACCCGACCAAGGCGTGGGCCGACTTGCTGGCGATGGAGAAGACCTGGGGCGGCACGCCGGCCGAGCGCATGGCCGCCAAGTACAAGGCCTTCGCCGCGCAATACGGAGCTTCGGCCCCGACAGCCGCCAGCGACGCCGCCGTCCAGGCCGCGATGACGCAGCCGGCCACCACCGAACCCGCGGCTGCGACCACCGGCGTCATTACCGACGTGGAGCGTGGTGAAGGGACACAGGCGAGCCCTGGTCCGGCCGAGACGAGCCCGCCGCCCTCCGCTCGGCCCGGTGCGCAAGAAAGCTCTGCCCAATAATGGCCCGCAGCTTCATCCCCGAACCGCTGGCGACGCTGCCGTGGCGGGTGCTGCTGGCCTTGACCCTGCTGGTCGCGTTTGCCGCGGCGGTGCTCTACTCCGCGGGCGGGGGGGCGATGTATCCCTACGCGGGGCCGCACGTCATGCGCTTCGCCTTGTTCATGCTGATGGCGGTGGCGATCTCTTACGCCCCGCCGGAGCTCGTCCGCTGGGCGGCCTATCCGCTTTACGGCGCCCTCATTGTGCTGCTGGTGCTGGTCGAGGCCCTCGGCCACATCAGCGGCGGCGGCCAGCGCTGGCTCGCCCTCGGGCCGCTCGTGCTGCAGCCTTCGGAGCTGATGAAGCCGGCGGTCGTGCTGGTGTTGGCGAGCTTCTACAATACGCTGCCCGCGGGGATGGTCTCGAACTGGCGCTCGCTGATCCCGCCGGCCCTGTTAATCGGCGTGCCTATGGCGCTGGTGTTGCTGCAGCCCGACCTCGGCACCGCGCTCGCCGTCGCGTTCGTCGGCGCAATCGTGATGTACCTCGCCGGGCTCCCGGTGAAGTGGTTCCTCGGCGCGGGCGCAGCGGGCATAATTGCGGCGCCGCTTGCCTATTTCTTCGTCCTCCACGATTACCAGCGCGAGCGGGTCACGACTTTCATCAATCCGGCGAGCGATCCGCTCGGCACCGGCTACCATATCACCCAATCGCAGATCGCGATCGGCTCGGGCGGGATTCTCGGCAAGGGCTTCGGCAACGGTTCGCAGAGCCACCTCGCCTACCTGCCCGAAGCGCACACCGATTTCGTGTTCGCGACGATGGCCGAGGAATGGGGGCTGATCGGCGGCCTGTTCGTGCTGCTGGTGTTTGGCGTCGTGCTGCGCTGGGGCTGGAACGTCGCGCGCCGCTCGCCCGACCGGTTCAGCTGCCTGCTTGCCGGGGGAATGACCGCCACGATCTTCTTCTATGTGGCGATCAACATGATGATGGTGATGGGCCTCGCCCCGGTCGTCGGCATTCCGCTGCCGTTCCTCAGCTATGGCGGCTCGTCGATGATGACCAACATGATCTGCGTAGGCTCGCTGATGATGGTCGAACGCTGGAGCCGCAAGATCCGCTCTCCGGGGCTCAGCTAGAGCGTTACCGCCCTCTTTCATCGCCCCGCACAATCGCTATATGGGCCGCTCCCGGCGATTCGCCGGTTCCGGCGGACCGCCAATCGATCCGGCCAGGATGGACGCATAGCTCAGTTGGTAGAGCAGCTGACTCTTAATCAGCGGGTCCTAGGTTCGAGCCCTAGTGCGTCCACCACCTTTTCCTGCAAAGCGGCGGCCGAACCTTCCTGGTTCGCCCGAATAAAAATTGCGACGAAAAGCAAATGCCGGTCGCGCCGGGTCGGCGGTCGCGGCGCAAGATTGCGGCGCACTCCACTTGCGGATTTCGCGCAAGCCGCGCAGGCTGGCTGGGAGTTTTTGGGAGACGGATCGAGGTGAGCATTCTGCAAGGCCGAGTGGCTGTCGTGACCGGGGCGAGCTCGGGGATCGGCGAAGCATGTGCGGTCGCGTTTGTCGAAAGAGGCGCCAAGGTAGTGCTGGCCGCGCGGCGGGCCGAGCGGCTGTCAGCGCTCGTCGAACGGCTCGCGGAGCTGGGCGGTGAGGCGCTGGCGATCACCACCGACGTCACCAGCGAGGCCGATGTCGAGAACCTGTTCGCCCGGGCGGTCGAGCGCTTCGGCACGGTCGACGTGCTGATCAACAACGCCGGCATCGCCGACAGCACCGCGGCGCACGAGCTCGATCTCGAGCTGTGGATGCGGGTGATTAACACCAACCTCACCAGCGCCTTCCTGTGCGCCAAGCATGCCTGGCCCATCTTCCTCAAGGGCGGGCACGGCCGCATCATCAATGTCGGCTCGATCTCGGCCCGGGTGCCACGCGCCAACAGCCCGGCCTACACCGCTACGAAGTTCGGCCTCGACGGACTGACTCACGCGCTGGCGATCGACGGGCGCGATCACGAAATCGCCGTGTCGATCTTCCATCCGGGCATCGTCGCCACCGAAATCATGCCGGGAAGCGTGAAGCTGCCGGAGAACTTCGCGGCCACCCCGCAGGAGGCCGCCGGCATCATCGTCCACATGTGCGACGTGCCGGACCACCTCAACTTCTACGAGGCGCTGATCGTGCAGAATAAGCTGCCCTTCCTCGGGCGCGGATGAGCAGCGAGCTGGGCTGCTTCAACATTGCCGACCTGCGCGAGCGGGCACGGCGCCGGCTGCCGCTGGGCATCTGGGAGTACGCCGAGCGCGGGGTGGAGGACGAGTGCGGCATGGCCCGCAACCGCGCCGCGTTCGAGGCGATCACCTTTCGTCCGCGCGTGCTGCGCGGCGTCGACAAGGTCGACACCTCGACCGAAGTGTTCGGCAGGCCGGTGCCCCTCCCGCTCGCGGTCGCTCCGACCGGAGCGGCGGGGCTGATGTGGCACAACGGCGACCTCGCCCTCGCCCGCGCCGCCGCGAGGGCGAACGTGCCGTTCATCGTCTCGAGCGCCAGCACGATGGACCTCGAGCAAATCGCCGAGGGCGGCGGGCGGCAATGGTTCCAGCTCTATCTGTGGGAAGATCGCTCGCTGTCGCACGCCGTGGTCGAGCGCGCCTGGCAGCTGGGCTGCGAGGCGTTGTTCGTCACGCTCGACCTGCCGGTGCCGCCGAACCGCGA
>JANWHA010000080.1 GCA_025450635.1 Croceibacterium sp.
GGGCGCTAAAACGTGTAGCCGACGCCGACCGCGCCGAGAAACTGGTCCGCGCTGCCGCGAATGCTGGTGAGCGGCGTCAATTTCCCATCGCCGAGCTGCCGGGTATAGCCGCCGAGGACGAAGATTGCCGGGCCGCCGTTGGTGAGATCGCCGTCGAGGTCGATGCCGAGCAGTAGCCGCGCGCCGGCTTTGTTAAAGCCGCTCCCCGCATGGAACACCGGCAGCCCGCTGACGGCGGACTGGGCCGGGGTGATGGAATAGTAATAGTGCGCGAACTTGCGGTCGCCCCATTCGGCGTTGAGCGACAGGTTGGCGAGGATACCGCGGCTGAGCGGCGTCGAGTAACTGACCAGCGGATCGACAACCATGCCCTTGTAGGCGCCGCCGACGTCCCACAGCACGTCGGTAGTGAACGTCAAGGTGTCGTAGGGGTTGAGCAAGTGCGGGAAGCTGACGCCGACCGTCGGGCCGACCTCGATCGCGGTCTTCAGCTCACCGAGCCGGTTGACCACCACATCGTGCGTGTCGTGCGTGCGGGTCAGCCGCACCTTGCCGGCGACGCCGAGATTGAAGCCGACGCCGTTCGGCGGGTCGGGAATGAAGTCGAGCGCGAGGCCGCCGCCGCGGGGATTGATGTCGACGCCGTGGAACCTGCCCTGGACGAGCGGCACCGGAAACACGACGTAATCGTCGGAACCTTCGTAACTGGGGCCGTACCCAGCGCCGACGCCGACCGCGAGGTAATCGCCCGACAGCTTGCCCTCGTCGGTGCGACTGCGGGCGTCCTGCGCGGCGGCGGGGACGGCAAGGCCCACCGCGAGCGCCGCCCCCACGAAAAAGGAAAGCTTCATCCTCAACCCCTGTTTGGCTTGGGCTTTCAACGTGAAGCCTTACGGAGTGTTCCTAGGCCCCCGCCTGCCACTGGCGGATCGCCTCGATCGGCCAGAACAGCATGATCACGTTGAGCGTCAGGTTGTCGCGGATGACGTACAGCGTCAGCAGCTCGAAGCCGATCCCCAGCGCCAGGCTGGCCCACCACGGCAGGCGCGAGGCTACCAGGAAGCCGATGATCATGCAGCCGATGTCGCCCATCGAATTGAGCACGCTGTCGCCGGTGTAGCCAAAGCTCACCGTCACCGCGCGATAGCGGTCGATGATCAGCGGCGTGTTCTCCGTCACTTCCCACGCGGCCTCGACGAACGCCGCGATCGGCAGCGCGAAGCGCGCCGGGCGTCCGCCGAACAACTTCCATTTCTTCCACAGCAGCCAGGCGACGAAGTACATGATCAGGCCGTGGACGAAGTGGCTCAGTGAATACCAGTCGGTCAGCTGCTGCGAGTTTTCGGCCGACTGCACCACCCCGTGCCACAGCTTGACCGTGCCGCATTTGCAGATCGGCAGGCGCCCCATGGCAAGCTCGATCGCCGCGGTGGCCACTGTGATCGCGAAGGTGGCAAAGGCGGCGCGGCTGTTCGGCAGCAGCGAGCGGGCCGCGTTTCTTGCCTGTCGTCTGCTTGCCCCGTCCATCGCCGCAGGATGCGTCGCCGTCCGGCGATTGGCAAGCGGCCGCGGTTGCGCGCCCTGCCCCACGCGCTAAGGCTCTCGGCCGATGAGCGGGCGCGATTGCGATTGGGCGATTGTCGGCGGCGGCCTCGCCGGAGGCCAGATCGCGCCGACGCGGACGCGGGAGGCCGCATGACCGCCGAAGGCAAGCGCGCCTGCGTCATCGGCAGCGGGTTCGGGGGCCTCTCCCTGGCCATTCGGCTGCAGGCGGCAGGGGTGCAAACCACGGTGGTCGAAGCGCGCGATCAGCCGGGCGGGCGTGCCTATCACTGGCGCCGGGACGGCTTCACATTCGATGCCGGACCGACCGTGATCACCGACGCCGACACACTGCGCGAGTTGTGGCAGATGACCGGGCACGACATGGCCGAGGACGTCGAGCTGCTGCCGGTCACACCGTTCTGCCGCTTCAACTGGCCCGACGGCACATTGTTCGATTATTCGGACGACGAGGCGGCGGTGCAAAAGCAGATCGCCCGGCTCGAACCGGCAGACATCGCCGGTTACGACGCCTTCCTCGACTACTCTGCGACAGCTTACGATGAAGGCTACCGCAAGCTCGCCACGGTGCCGTTCCTCGACCCGATGAGCATGGTCGAGGCCGTGCCGGCGCTGGTGAAAAGCAAAGCGTGGCGCTCGGTCTACGAAGTTGTCTCGCAGCACATCCGCAACGACAAGCTGCGCCAGGCCCTCAGCTTTCCCACGCTGCTGATTGGCGGCAACCCGCTCAGCACCCGCGCGATCTACGCGCTGAGCCACAAACTCGCGCAGGACGGCGGCGTGTGGTGGCCGCGCGGCGGGACCAACCGGCTGGTCGCCGCAATGGCGCGCCATCTCGAGCGGCTCGGCGGCACAATACGCCTCGGCGACCCGGTGACGAAGATCCACACACTCGGCAACCGCGCCACCGAGGTCGAGACGCGCAGCGGCTGGCGCGAGCGGTTCGCCGCCGTCGCCAGCAACGCCGACGTCGTGCACACCTACCGTGACCTGCTCGGCGACAACCATCGCGGGCGGCAAATGGCGCGCAAGCTGGCGGGCAAGCGCTACAGCCCGAGCGCGTTCATCGTCCATTTCGGGGTCGAGGGCACCTGGCCGGGCATCCCGCACCACACGGTCCTGTTCGGCCCGCGCTACGAAGGACTGCTGAAGGACATCTTCGATCACGGCGTGCTGCCGGCGGATTTCGCGATCTACCTGCACCACCCGACGGTGACCGACCCGAGCGTGGCGCCGCAGGGCAAGAGCACCTTTTACGCGCTCGTCCCGGTTGCGCATCTCGGCAAGCTGGCGATCGATTGGGGAGAGGTCGGCCCGCTGCTGGAGCAGCGCGTGCTGGCCGAAGTCTCGCGCCGCCTGATCCCCGACCTCGCCGACCGAATTATCACAAAGTTCCACTATGCCCCGCGTGACTTCGCAATGGACTTGAGCGCCCATCTCGGCAGCGCATTCTCGCTCGAGCCCACGCTGACCCAGAGCGCCTGGTTCCGCCCGCACAACCGCGACGACGTCATCGGCAACCTTTACCTCGTCGGCGCCGGCACTCACCCGGGCGCCGGCATCCCCGGCGTGGTCGCCAGCGCCAAGGTGACGGCCGGGCTGATGCTGCAGGACCTGGCAGGATGACCAGCGAACTCATCGCGAAGCCCCTCCCCTTCCGGGGAGGGGTTGGGGTGGGGCCTGTGGAAGCGGAAAGCCGCCAGCCCCCGACCCCCTCTCCTGAAGGGGAGGGCGAGCCGTGAAGCGCCTCGCCGTCTATTGCGGCTCGGCCACGCCGGCGGACCCGCGCTATGTCGCTTTGGCGCGTGAGGTCGGCGAGGAGCTCGCCGGGCGCGCGATCGGCGTGGTTTACGGCGGCGGTAAGTTGGGGCTGATGGGCGCGCTCGCCGATGGCGCGCTGGCCGCCGGCGGCGAGGTGATCGGGGTAATCCCCGAGAGCATGGTCAAGGCCGAGGTCGCCAATCTCGCATGCAGCGAGCTGCGCGTGGTCCAGACGATGCACGAGCGCAAGCAGGCCTTCACCGATCTCGCCGACGCCTTCCTTACCCTCCCCGGCGGCGTCGGCACGATGGACGAATTCTGGGAAGCGGTCAGCTGGGCCCAGCTCGGCTATCACGCCAAGCCGGTCGGGCTGCTCAACGCGTTCGGGTTCTACGACGGGTTGATCGCCTTCTTGCGTCATATGGTCGCGGTCGGCTTCGTCCGTCCGGCGCACGAAGGCATCGTCATCGCCGAAAACGAGCTTGGCGCGTTGCTGCAGCGGATGGAAAGCTATCGCCCGCACCAGCCGATCTTCCGCATGAAGGCCGACGAACTGTGACTCCCTTCGACAAACCGCCGATATTCCCCTCCCGCTCGCGAGAGGGGTCAGGGGTGGGAATGAGCACCGCGCGATTTTCGCTCCCACCCCCCGCCCCCCTCCCGCAAGCGGGAGGGGGCGAATGAAGCGGCCGCGCCCGTTCCGCCCGCGCCCGCTCGCGCCGTCGCAGTTCGTGCGCAACACCCCGCGGCAAGTCGGCGGCGGGCGGGACCGTGACGAGCTCGTTACGCTGGCGCGGCAGTCGATCTCGCAGGGGAGCCGCAGCTTTGCCCTCGCCACCCGCCTGCTCGACAAGCCGACACGCGAGAAGGCCTGGCTGCTCTATGCCTGGTGCCGCCGCTGCGACGATATCGCCGACGGGCACGACCGCAGCGGCACGCTCAAGCTCAACGATGCCGACGCGCAGCATCGCATCGAGGCGATCCGCGTCCTCACCCGCCGCGCGTTGGAGGGCCAGCCCACCGCGGAAGTGGCGTTCGACGCGCTCGGCCAGGTCGCGGTCGAGGCCCGCCTGAGCGAGGAGATGACGGGCGACGTGATCGACGGCTTCGCGCTCGACGCGGCCGGCTGGCGGCCGCGCACCGAAGCCGACCTGATGCGCTACGGATTCCACGTCGCCGGGCAGGTCGGGGTGATGATGGCCCGGGTGATGGGCATCCCGGCCGACGATCACGAGGCGCTCGACCGAGCGTGCGATCTCGGCCTCGCGTTCCAGCTCGTCAACATCGCCCGCGACTTGTGCGAGGACGATGTCGCCGGGCGCTGCTACCTGCCGCTCGAATGGTTGGCGGAGGCCGACATCCCGCCGGGCGAGCACATGAAGCCGCAGTATCGCCAGGCGCTCGTGCCGCTGGTCGGCCGCCTGCTCGACCTCGCCGATGCGCACCAGGCCGCGGCGCGCTGGGCGGCGAGGCGCCTGCCCTTCCGCCAGCGCTGGGCGGTGCTGGCGGCGGCGAACATCTACGCGGCCATCGGACGCAAACTCCGCGCGCTCGGCCCCGCCGCGTGGGACCATCGCGTGCGCGTCGGCTACTTCGCCAAGCTGAAGTTCGTCTGGCAAGCGTTCGGCGAGGCGTTCAGGACCGCGCCCGAGCCCGACCCGATGCCGCGCTGGACCCGCGGCGAGCTGATGGCGATGGCCCGCATGGCGGGCCCGATCGCGCCGATGCCGACGACGCCGCTGCCGGACGAGGTGGTGTGAGCTCCGGGCTTGACCCGGAGCCCAGGGAGGGAGGCGCCGCGCTCCGCCGCCCCTGGGCTCCTGCTTTCGCAGGAGCCCAATAAATCCGCCTGTTGACCCGGCTCGCCATCCCGCGAGAGTTCGGCTAACCGGTTTCGCATGTTACGAAGCCTGCTCATCGCCAATCGCGGCGAGATCGCCTGCCGCGTGATCCGCACCGCGCGGGCGATGGGCATGCGCACGGTCGCGGTCTATTCCGACGCCGATGCCCACGCGCTGCACGTGCGCCAGGCGGACGAGGCGGTGCATATCGGCCCGTCGCCGGCGGCGGAAAGCTACCTGCGCGGCGACCGCATCATCGACGCGGCCAAGGCCGCCGGGGCGGAGGCCATCCACCCCGGTTATGGCTTCCTGAGCGAGAACGCCGGGTTCGCGCGGGCGGTGATCGATGCGGGCCTGGTGTGGGTCGGGCCGTCGCCCGAAAGCATCGAGGCGATGGGGCTGAAGGATGCCGCCAAGAAGCTGATGCGGGCCGCCGGCGTGCCGGTGACGCCAGGTTATGACGGTGAGGATCAGTCGCCGGACACTCTCCAGAAAGAGGCCGATTCAATCGGTTATCCGGTACTCATCAAAGCCGTCGCAGGTGGCGGCGGCAAGGGCATGCGCAAGGTCGACAAGGCGCAAGATTTCCTCGCCGCGCTCGAATCCTGCAAACGTGAAGCTGACTCGAGCTTCGGCAATTCGCAGGTCCTGCTCGAGAAATGGATCACTTCGCCGCGCCACATCGAGGTGCAGGTGTTCGGCGATTCCCACGGCAACGTGGTGCACTTGTTCGAGCGCGATTGCAGCCTCCAGCGGCGCCACCAGAAGGTGATCGAGGAAGCTCCGGCGCCGGGAATGGACGCGGCCACGCGCGAGGCGATCTGCGCGGCCGCCGTTCGCGCCGCCAAGGCGGTCGACTACGTCGGCGCCGGCACGATCGAATTCATCGCCGACGCCAGCGAGGGTCTGCGCGCTGACCGCGTGTTCTTCATGGAAATGAACACCAGACTGCAAGTCGAGCATCCGGTGACCGAAGAGATCACCGGCGTCGACCTGGTCGAATGGCAACTGCGCGTGGCGAGCGGCGAGCCGCTGCCGCTGAAGCAGAAGGAGCTGAGCATCAACGGCCACGCGATCGAGGCGCGGCTATATGCCGAGGACCCGGCGAAGGGGTTTCTGCCGAGTACGGGGCGGCTTGACTACCTGCTGTTCCAGGATGACGGCCGCATTGAAACAGGTGTCGAAGAAGGCGACGCCATTTCTCCGTTTTACGACCCCATGGTTGCCAAGTTGATTGCTTGGGGCGAAACGCGCGAGGATGCGAACAGCCTGCTTTTCAAGATGGTTTCTTCGGTGGAAATCTGGCCCGTCCGCACCAACGCGGGCTTCCTCAGCAGAACTCTTGAGGAACCTGATTTTTTAGACGCAAACCTTGATACGAGCTTCATCGGGGATCGACTCCAAACACTGATTCCCGAAGAAGTCGCAGGCGACGAAGTCTGGGAAATTGCGGCTGAATGTGCCCTTCTCAATGTCGTGCGAAGTGACGAAGGTTTGGCTGGATTTCGGCTTAATTCAACACCGCAGGTTTCGATTACACTGTCGCACCAAGGCGAAACAAGAACCCTGCCCTTCGAAGCAGCGATTGCGGGCTCGACATGCTACAGTGATGACGAACGCGTGCTCGTCTTCGACTACGGCACGACTTACGAATTCGAGAAGGCAGTCCGCCGCACCGGCCAGCACTCCGCCCACGACGGCGACATCCTTGCCCCAATGCCGGGCAAGGTGATCGCGGTCGATGTGACCGAAGGCCAGCAAGTCGAAGCCGGCCAACGGCTCATGGTGATCGAGGCGATGAAGATGGAGCACGCGCTCGTCGCTCCGTTCGCCGGGACTGTCGCCGAGCTGGCGGCCCACCAGGGCCAGCAGGTCCAGGTCGAGGCGTTGCTGGCGCGGGTGGTGAAGGGGGAGACGTAAATCCTCCTCCATTTTTCCGCAGGACAAATGGGGAGGGGGCGCGCGCCGCAGGCGCGTGACGGAGGGGTAATTCCGTCCTTCACCCCTCCACTCGCTTCGCGAGCGGTCCCCCTACCCATTTGCCGCTTCGCGGAAAATAGGGAGGATCGCGGTCGCGCTAGTCCATCGCCACCAGCGGCACGCCCGGGCCGCCGGGCGCGTTGAGGCGGCGGAACAAGCGCCCGCGCTCGCTGAACAGCACCAGCGCCAGCCCCAGGCTCGAACAGATCAGCAGCGCGTAGGCGAACGGCCTCGCGGTGCCGTCGTAAGCCTGGCCGATGACGATCCCGACCAGCGCCGCGCCGAACATGCGGAAGAAGGTCTGCACGCTGCTCGCCGCGCCGGCGATCCGCGCGAACGGCTGCATCGCGATCGAGCTGAAGTTCGCGCCGAGGAAGCCGAGCAGCGCCAGGTTGGTCGCCATCAGCGGCAGGAACCAGGCGAGCTGGCCATCGCGATGGGTCGCCGCCCACACCTGGCCCATGCTCACGACAATGAACACGATCACGCCCGCGTGCGACACGCGCCGCGCGCCGAAGCGCTCGACGATGCGGCTGTTGACGATGTTCGACACCGCCATCATCGCCGCCGTGCCGCCGAAGACCACCGGAAACCAGCGCCCGGCGCCGAAGTGCTCGCCGATCAATTGCTGGGCGCTGTTCACGTAGCCGAACACCCCGCCCATCACGAGCATGCTGCCGAACACGTAGCCGATCGAGGCGCGGTTGAAGAGCGCGATGCGCATGTTGCGGGTGATGGTCGAAAAGTGAATCTGCTGGCGGTGCTCACGATGAAGCGTCTCCGGCAGGCGCGTCCACGCCCACGTTGCGGCAAGGCCGGCGAGGCACGCGAGGCTGACGAAGATCCACCGCCAGCCGGCGAACAGCAGCACGCTCTGGCCCAGCGTCGGCGCGATCACCGGCACAGTGATGAACACCGCCGAGACGCTGCTCATCGTTCGGGCCATCTTGTCGCCTTCGAACTGGTCGCGCACGATCGCGGTCGGGGCGACCATCAGCCCGGCGCAGCACAGCCCCTGCAGCCCGCGCGCGACCAGCAACAGGTAGAAGTTGTCGACCGTGGCGATGATCAGCGAGAACAGTGCGTAGGCGCCGAGCGCGAACATGATCACCGGCTTGCGCCCGAAGCGGTCGGCGAACGAGCCCGGCAGCAGGCAGCCGATGCCGTTGGCCAGCAGGTACACACCAACGATCAGCTGGCGCTGGTTGCCGCTCTCCGCGCCGAGCTCGCGGGCGATGTCGTCGAGCGCCGGGAGCATCCCGTCGATGCACAGCGCATTGAGGCTCATCAGCAGCGCGATCATCACGATCAGCTCGCGCTGGCCGATGGTCATCGGCGGGTGAGAGGCGGCGGTGGCGGACATGGGGCGCCAGCCCCTAGACCGATGTTGCAGTGCAGCACAAGGGTTTGCCGAGTAGCTTTTCTTTCCCCCCTCCCGCTTGCGCGAGGGGCCGGCGGAGGGGCAGTCCCGCAACGGTGTTCATTCCCTCCCCTAACCCCTCCCGCAAGCGGGAGGGGAATAGTAGGATCGCCCTATGGAGGACGACGAACCCGGTCTCGGCCTGCGCAAGATCATCCATGTCGACATGGATGCGTTCTTCGCCAGCGTCGAGCAACGCGACAACCCGGAGCTACGCGGCAAGCCGGTCGCGGTCGGCGGCGGCGGGACGCGCGGCGTGGTGGCGGCGGCGAGCTACGAGGCGCGCAAGTTCGGGGTCCACTCGGCCATGCCCGGCCAAACGGCACGACGTCTGTGCCCCGACCTCATCTTCGTGCGGCATCGCTTCGAGGTCTATCACGAGGTCAGCCGGCAAATCCGCGCGATCTTTCGCCACTACACCCCGCATGTCGAGCCGCTCAGCCTCGACGAAGCCTATCTCGACGTTACCGCCGACATCCGCGGGATCGGCAGCGCCACGCGCATCGCCGAGCTCATCCGCGCCCGCATCCGCGAGGAGACGCAGCTCTCCGCCAGCGCCGGTGTTTCCTACAACAAGTTTCTCGCCAAGCTCGCCAGCGACCAGAACAAGCCGGACGGCCTGTGTGTGATCAAGCCCGGCCACGGCGCCGCGTTCGTCCAGTCGCTGCCGGTCCGCCGCTTCCACGGCGTCGGCCCGCGGGGCGCGGAGAAGATGGCCCGCCTGGGGATCGAGACCGGGGCGGATCTCGCGGCAAAGGACATCGCCTGGCTGCGGGCGAACTTCGGCAGCTTCGCCGATTACCTCTATCGCGCGGCGCGCGGCATCGACTTGAGGTCGGTCAGCGCCAACCGCATCCGCAAGTCGCTCGGCGGCGAGCGGACGTATGACGAGGACATCTCGAGCGGCTCCGCCCTGCGCGCGGCGCTCGACGACATCATCGAGATCGTCTGGGACCGCATCGCGGAGCACGACACCAAGGGCCGCACCATCACCCTGAAGCTCAAGTTCACCGATTTCCAGATCATGACCCGGGCGAAGTCGCTGCCTCACCCGGTCGATAGCAAAGCGGAGTTCGCCCGCCTCTCGCGCGAGATCCTCGACGAGGCGCTGCCCTTGCCGATGCCGGTGCGCCTGATGGGCCTGACGCTGTCGAACCTCGAAGGCGAGGAGGGCGAGGACCGCCCTCCCGATACCGCTCAGCTATCGCTGCTGTAGCGCTCGGGGGAAGGCCAGCCGCAGACGGTAGGTGGCGAAGCGGACGAGATCGGGTGGCAGCGCATCAAGCGCGAACCAACCGCCGTCGATGATCTCGCGCCCGTCGATGAGCGGTTCGCCGATAAAGCGCGCCGTGAACACGAACGCCCGATGCCGCGCTCCGTGAAGCGTTTCCTCGAACTGCACCGCCAGCTCGACCTGCTCGAGCGCGCAGCCGAGTTCCTCACGCATCTCTCGGTGAGCGCAGGCGTGCGGGTCCTCTCCGCGGCCCAGCCCGCCGCCGGGCAACGACCACTTGCCGGACCCGTAGCTGTGGCGGACGAGGAACACCCGGCCGTCCTCATCCAGGGCGATCACCGTCACCCCGCTGGTCCTTGGCTTCGCCAGCCGAAACCAGTGCTTGCGCAGCCGATGCGCCGTGCGCAGCAGCGCCCGGTGGAGCGCAGCGGGGATCAGGTGAAGCATGTGACCGGCTGCCGCGCGGCGCCGAGCAAGCGGGCAATCGGCAGGTCGTTCTCGCCGCGCGCCGCTGCCTCGAACAGTGCGCGCTTGTCCGCCCCGCGGATGACGAATAGCAACTCATCCGAATCGAGTAGCGCCGGGATGGTCAGCGTGATGCGATCGAAGGGCGCCTCAGGTGGCAGCGGGTCCGGCGTCAGCATCCGCACGCGCTCGGGGTCGTCGGCGCGCGGATCGGTGTTCGGGAACAGCGACGCGACGTGCCCATCGCGACCCATCCCGAGCCAGGCGAGCGCGAAATGCGGCACTTCTTCCATCACCGTCAGCGCGACGACTTCGGCCCCGGCCGACTCCAGCAGCTCCCGGATGCGCCCGGCGTTGCTCGCCGGATGGTCCTCCGCCACCCGCCGGTCGTCGCCAGGCCACACGGTCACTCGCCGCCAGTCGAGCGGCATCGCCGCGAGCCGCTCGAGGATCGGGAAGGGAGTCGACCCGCCCGGCACGGTGATCGCCACCGGGGCCCCGCTTTGCGCCAGCGCCGCGCGCAGCCGGCCATGCAGCCAGCCGGTGATCGCCGCGTCGTCCGCGCCCTCGATGATCGCGACCATGGGGGCAGCGTAGCCCTCGCGAGGCGCCCTGTCAGCCGATCATCCTCGAGCGGACAGGCCGACAATGACCGCGGCCAGCAGGAATAGGCCGCTCACCCCAAAGCGGATCAACTTGAGTGGCAGGCGCGCCTCCCATGCAGCGCCCGAAGCCCACGCCGCGGTCAGGACTGCCCCGCTGCCGAGGGCCCCGCCTCCGGCGGCAAGCGCTGGAGCGGCGGTCCCCACAGCGAGGGCGAGCACGAAAAACCGCGCCGCATCGGCCACCTGCCCGCCGAGCAGCACCAGCGCGATCGCGCCGAGCGAGCGGGTCGGCTCAGCCAGGGCCGCCTTCGACTTGACGAACAAGAGCTCCAGCGCTGATACGGCAAACGCCACGGCGACGAACATCGCCTTGACCTGCACCATCTCCGGCGCCAGCCACGCCCCGGCCCAACCCGCCAGCGCGGAAGTGGCGATCGCGGTCACCCAACACGCGACCAGCAGCCCGGGGCCAGCCCCCAGCGCGTCCGACAGCCGCGCGGTCTGCAAGGTAGGCCGCGCACCGGCCATCGCCAGCGCGGACGTCAGCAGGGCAAGGAACAGCGGCGGCATCGCGCCGGTGTATCAGGTATCGCGAGGAAATGGAGCGGGCGAAGGCAATCGAACCACGCCCGGTGCGCTGTTGCGCGAAGGGCAACGGAGCATCGAGGGTTCGGGGATTAACGCCGAAGCTGGAGCGGGCGAAGGGAATCGAACCCTCGTCGTAAGCTTGGGAAGCTTCTGCTCTGCCATTGAGCTACGCCCGCTTGCCGCCGGCCGATTGCCACAGCGGTCCGCCGCGGGTCAACACAAAGCGCGCCGTCGGCTCAGTGCCGTTGACAATGGCCCCGCCGCTTCGCTATCCGCCCGCCCCTACCTGCCGCACGGCCATGACGCCCGCGCGGCCAAGTGCCCGGATGGCGGAATTGGTAGACGCACCGTCTTCAGGTGGCGGCGCTGGAAACGGCGTGGAGGTTCGAGTCCTCTTCCGGGCACCATTTTCCTGTTACGCGCTGGCGCTCACCGCCCGGCCACCCGCGCGCCCTGGATATCGACCACCCGCGGGCTCTTGGCGAACAGCTGACTGAACGGATCGTCGCCCATCTCCAGCGTGTGCGGCTCGGTCCCTTCGCGCACGGTGGTGCGGCGCATGTCGCGCTTGTAGGTGTCGTAGGCGTACTCGCCGCCGCGGTGCATGCTGCACAGGTTGTCCCAGATGACCATGTCGCCGACGTGCCACTGGACGTTGAAGACGTACTGCGGCTGGGTGCAGTGCTCGATCAGCTGCTTGATCAGCGCGCGGCCTTCCTCCTTGGGCATGCCCTCGACGTCCATCGTGTGCGCGGCGATGAACAGCGCCTTGCGGCCCGAGCCCTTGTGGACGTGGACCAGCGGGTGGCGGGCGCGCGGGCGCTCCTCGATCTCCTCGTCCGGGATGTCGGCGCCGGCGAGCTTGCGGCTCCACCACAGCGAGTTGATGCCGACCTTGTCCTCGAGGAAATCTTTCATCTCCTGCGGCAGGTCCTCGTAAGCGCTGCGGGTATCGGCGAACCAGGTCTCGCCCCCCTCCGGCGGGACTTCGTGGGCGAGCAACAGCGAATAGCTGGTGCGCTTTTCCATGAACGCGCTGTCGGTGTGCCACAGGCGGTCGCCCTTGCGATACTGGATGGCCGCCGGGTCCTGGGTGATCTCGCCCTTTTCGTTGAGGTTGGAGGCGTCGAACAACTGGCGGAACGGCAGGCGATAAGCCACGCCCTCGCGCCGCGGAACCTGCTCGAGGTAGCCGAAGTTACGGCTGAACTCGACGTGATCGGCGTCCGACATGTGCGTGTCGCGCCACACGGTGACGCCGTAGGTGTCCATCGCGTCGGTGACCGACTTCA
>JANWHA010000081.1 GCA_025450635.1 Croceibacterium sp.
AAGCAGGGCATCATCCACTCGGGGATCGGCAAGCTGTCGTTCTCCGACGAGCAGCTGAAGCAGAACTTCGAGGCGTTCACCCAGGCGATCGTCAAGGCCAAGCCGGCCGGCGCCAAGGGCAAGTACGTCAAGAAGGTCTCGCTCACGAGCACGATGGGCCCGGGCCTGAAGATCGACACCGCGGAGGTGGAGGGGGCGTAAGCCGTCCGCCTATCTGAGTTCCGGGCTTGACCCGCAGCCCACGGGCTCCTGCTTTCGCCGGAGCTCACACGAGATCACCAAGGGGGCCGGCGGAGCGATCCGCCGGCTCTTTTCGTTGCCTTGCGATCAGCGCGCCCCGCCGAGGATCGAGCCGAGCATTCCGCCGAACCCGCCGGCCGCGCCGGAGCCGCCGGCGGCGCCGAGCATCGAGCCGATGATGCCGCCGAGGCCGCCGCCTTGCGGCGATGATTTCCGCGCCATGTAGCCGCCGACCAGCATCGCCAGGATCGGCAGCATCTTCTTCAGCAGTTCGGGCGAGAGGCCGGTCGATTGCGCCGCCTGGCCCGCCACCTGCCGGCTGACGTCCTTCGACCCGAAGATGTGGCCGAGCAGCTCGTTCCCCTTGCCGACCTCGGTCGGCTCGGGCCCGGTCACGTTGTCGGCCAGCGACGCGCCGCCGAGCGAGGACAGCTGCTGGTGCAGCGCATCCGCCTCGGGCGCCTGCGGGCCGCCCGCGCGCTGGGCGAACCCGCCGATGATCGACGGTAGCAGCCCCTCGGCGCCCTGGCGGGCCTGTTCGGGCGAGATGCCGAGCTGGCTCGCCAGCGCTTCGATGCCGCCGGCCGGCAGCAATTGTGCGATATCCATCGTGCGGCCTCCGGCGGATCAGGCGGTGAGGTTGGCCGGCACCTTGGCGCCATTCTTCTCGAGCTCTTCCATCGTGCGCTGATGCAGCCACTCGTTGTCCTCGGCCGAGCCGGTGTAGTTCGCGCGGCCGAGCTCGGTGGCGAGCTGCTTGCGGTTGTCGAAGCTGGAATCGATGCCGACCAGCTTCATCAGGTCGACGATCGAGCTGCGCCAGTTGAGCTTATCCGCGCCGGGCTTGGCGTCGAGCACTTTCTCCAGGTCCACTTCCTGCATCGGCTGCGCCTGCGCCTGCGCCTGCGCCGGGGCCGGCTGCTGGGCCTGCGCGGCGGGAGCCGTCGCGGCCGGCTGGGCGGTGGCGGGCTTAGGCGCGCCGCCCTGCGGCTGCGGCTGGGCGGAGGCATGATGCCCGAAGATGGCATCCTTGATGGAGCTGAAGATACCCATGGTCTTGAAATCCCCTTGGCGGCCGGGAGCGGCTGCCGATAAAGCCCGCGAGCGCCCATTGCGTTCCCGCGACGCGCCGCGACAGGCTCACGGTTGGACGGTGGCCGCCAGGTGTTCGCGGTGCTAGGATCGCGGCGATCGAGATGAGGGGGAGGATCAATGGCTTCCGCTGCCGCCGCTCTGGCCGCTCGCGCCCGGCGTGAGATCCAGCACCGGTTCTTCGCCGCCGACGCGGTGCGGCCCGACCGGGCGATCGCCTTCGCGCCGGCCAACGGCTACGAGGAGCGCCAGTTCGCGCGGCTGCGCGACCAGGGCGTGATCCACGAGGACACGAGCGGGCGCTGCTGGCTCGATCTGCCGGCCTACGACATCGCGCTGCGCGCGCGGCATCAGCGCGTGCGCCTGGCGCTGATCGCGCTCGCGGTGCTGGCCGGCGCCTACGCGGCCATCGCCGGGGCGATCGCCGTGGGCCTGATCGCGCGATAGGCCAACGGATCCGAGGCGGAGAGGGGGCGCGAATGGGCAGGTGGGCGATCGGGCTGGCGCTGGCGCTCGCGACCCTTTGGGCCGCGCCGGCGCTGGCCGAAAGCGCCGACTTCTATCGCGGCGGCTGGCGCACCGCGGCAGGCGCGCCGCAAGTCTACGAGTTCGTGATCCGCGGCCACGAGGTCAGCGGCGTCGCCTGCACCCGCTGCGCCGACGGGACCACGCTGGCGCGGATCGAGGGCACGTTCGACGAGAAGGATGGCATCCGCTTCACCGTCCGCCACCTCGCGCCGGATGGCTCGCTCGCGGGCGTGGACCATGCGCGGGCGAAGCTGGGCGAGGGCGGCCTGGTGGTCAGCGGCACGCGCGCGGACCACCGCCCGTTGACGCTCGCTATGATCAAGGACCCGCGCGGGCCGACGCCTGGCGGTTATCCGCAAGCGCGCCTCCCGCCCGGCTCGCCGCCGGTGGCGATCGTCCGCGGCGCGGGAGGCGGAGCGGTCGGCCCCCCGCCGCCGTACGTCCAGCCCGCGCCATGGCGGCAGCTTTCCGCCGCCGATGTGCTGGGCGTGTGGATCGGCTTCGGGGTCGGGATGGAGAAGCAGTACTTCCTCATCCGCCGCGACGGCGACCGGCTGTTCGGGCTCGCCTGCGGCCGCTGCGACAACCCGTACACTTTTGGCGCGCTCGACCATTTCGCCATCCACGGCGCCACGCTGGAGTTCGACATCGAGCACCAGGACTGGGGCGAGGGCGACCACGTGCCGTTCATTCGCCACGTCACCGCGCACATCGCGATGAACGAGCTGAGGATGGACGCCCGCCGCACCGATGCGCCCGGCCGGCCGGGTATCGTCGCCTCGCTGATCGGGCCGATTTCGCTCGCGGCGACGAAGGGCAACCGGCCCGGCGACTAGGCCCGCCCGCCTCGGGTCCCGGCGCTAGGGATGCGTAGTCTTACGCAGCGGCGCCTTCAGCCGCTCGCCACGCGGCGGCGCCTAAGGCGCGCGGCAAGGATCTCCCGGCCGCGACGCCACCGAAATTAGCCATCATTTCTTAAGTCACGTGCGATAGGCGGTGGTAGGTGCAGGCAAAACGGGTGCCTCCGGGCCCGGAACGAGGTTAATGACTGGCGAGAAGCCCTTTCTGGTGCAGGCCCGTGTCGAACACCTGGCGATCGCCTTCGCCGTCGCCCTGATCATCGGGGTTCTCGGCATTGTCTCGCCGCTCAACGGCCTGCTGTGGGCGGTGCAATCGCGCCAGGTGCAGCATCAGGCGTCGGGCGATATCGTCTTTATCGGCAGCGACAGCGATCTGGCCGACCCGGAAAAGGCCGGCGCGCGAGCGCAGCTGGCGGATACGATCGACCGCCTCACGGCCGCTGGCGCCAGGCGCATCTTCGTCGACGCGGCTTTCGAGCAGCGCGGATTGCCGGGCGAGGACGCCGTCCTCAACCAGGCCGCCCGGCGCTCCGGACGGACGGTGTTCGTCGACCGCTACGTGACGCGCGGAGGCACCGACGGCCTGGTGTCGTCGGTCCCGGAGGTCTCCGTCGGCGTCCCCCGGGCCGTCCGCAAGGAATGGGTCGATCACCTCGGCTTCACCTGGTCGTCGCCCTACGCCGTGCGTATCGGCCAGACGGTCTATCCCAGCTTCCCCGCGGCGCTGGCCGGGATAAAGGGCTCGCCGGACGCTTCCTTCTTCATCGATTATTCGACCTCGTATTCGTCGATCCCGTCATATCCGGTGCGCGACGCGCGGCAGTTGCTGGCGGACCCGCCGCACGCGCGCAGCTTCGCCGGCAAGACGGTCGTCATCGGGCCGCTGCCGCGCAGGGGCTCGCCGTTCGCCGCCATTCCCGGCTTGCCGATGGTGGCGGACAGCTACACGGGCATATTCGCGGCGGAGACGCTCAAGCACGGTCTCATCCCGTCGATCCAGTGGTACGTGTCGGTTCTGTTCATCGCATGCGTGCTGCTGCTCGCGAGTTTTGCCCGCAGGCCGGCGCGCCGGCGCGCGCTTTACGCCGCCGCCGTCATGACCTTGCCGGTCGTTTTTGTCGCCAGCATCTGGATCGGCCTGGCCGCGCAATTGTGGGAGGCCGCCGCCTTCCTGCTGGTCTTCGGCTCGCTCCGGCTGTGGGACAACTTCCATCGCCGCGCGCCGCTTGTCGACGCTCTCAGCGGGCTGCCGACCTTCGAAAAGCTCGAGCGCGACGTAACCCGGACAAAGTCCGGCGACGGGCGGGCCTTGGTCGTCGCGAAAATTCATCGGGTCGACGAGGTTCTCGCTTCGCTGCCCCGCGCACGCCACGGCGAGTACATGCAGCTGATCGCCGACCGGCTCAGCCTGAGCGACGAAAGCATGACGGTCTATTCGAGCGGCGGGCGCTATTTCGCGTGGTTGCAGGCGTTCGAGAACCGCGAGCAACTTCGCTCGCACCTGATCGGCCTGAGGGCGATCTTCGCCAGCGCGCTCAGGATCGGTGACCTTGCGGTCGACGTCGGCATCACGTTCGGCGCTGAGACCAGTGACGAAACGAGCGGCGCGAAGCGCATCTCCTCCGCGATGGCAGCGGTCGACAAGACCAGCGAGGCCACCAACTCGGTCATTCTCGGCGACCAGGCTTCCGACGAGGAGCGCCGGTGGAACATCTCGCTCCAGGCGCGGCTCGACGAGGCCATGAAGAACGACGAGATCTACCTCGCCTACCAACCGCAATTCGACCTCAGGACCGGCAAGATGTTCGGCGCCGAAGCGCTGGCGCGGTGGGACGACCCGGTAAGGGGAGAAATCCCGCCGTCCTATTTCATCGAGCAATGCGAGCAAGTCGGCCGCATGCAGGCTCTCACCAAGAAGGTTTTCGCCGAGGGCCTCGGGGCGATCGCGCAATCGCCGTTCGCCAATCTCGACTTCAACCTGTCGATGAACGTATCGGCTACGATGCTCAACGATTTCGAGGTGGTCCGGCTGCTCGACCAGGCTCTTGCGGCTTCGCACATGCCGCCGTCGAAAGTAACCGTCGAAATGACCGAGACCGCGCGCATCGCCGATCTGCAGCGCGCCGGCATCGTCCTGTCGGAGCTGAAGCAGCTGGGCGTGCGCCTGTCGGCCGATGACTTCGGCGTCGGCGCGGCGAGCTTCGAGCCGTTCCTGCAATTGCCGTTCGACGAGCTGAAGATCGATCGCCTGTTCGTCAGCCGCGTCCAGACCGACCGCAAGGCGCGCAAGATCGTCGAACACCTGGTCACGCTCGGGCGGGACCTCGATATCCTGGTCCTGGCCGAAGGCGTCGAGGACGACGAAACCTTCGAAGTCCTGCGCGCCCTCGGGTGTCCGGCCGCGCAAGGTTACCAGCTTGGGCGGCCCATGCCGCTCGCGGCCGTCTACGATTTGTGGCTTGCCGGCGAGGCGAGCGGGTGCTCGGCGGGCGCCGCGTAAATGAAAAAGTAACTAACAGTCTTTACTTCTCATTAAGGTTAACTCATAGTGGCCCCCGAAACAGGAGGACCACTATGTCGAGTCGCAGGATTTTACAGGCACCTGAGCGCCGCCGTCGTCCGGTCACGCAGCGCCAGTGGAGTATTTGGGATTACATCTTCGGCGGCTACTACAACGGCGGCTGAAGCCCGATCTCAAATCGGACGAAGAGGGGAGCTTCTGCTCCCCTTTTTAGTGTCATCACCCTGTTCAGGCCCAGCCCGAAAGCATTGCGTAAGGGCATTCGGTCATCAATGCTTCGATACGCGTGATCAGGCCGCGTTCGATGCGGAACGCTTCGGCGATCATCCAACTGAACGGCCGTTCGACATTCGACCGGGTCGGCGTTCCGTCGGCAAGCCGGTACTCGCGCACGGTGCCCGAGTGGTCAAAGAAGGCGAGCGCGAACACCGTTCCGGTTGCGGGGTCGATCACCGGAAAGCGCCGTTCGCGGATGCGGTCGACGAACCTGAAGTACCCTGTCTCGAACTGTTGCTTCGCCGACATCGCGCGGAAAGCATCGGCGTAAGGCGTCTTGCCGGCGGCCGGCGCGGGCGCCACGCCGGTGGTGCGAAAGCCGTTCTCGATGCGGATGCACTCGTCGGCGAACGGATACTCGCCGCGCCCGTCGTTCCGTTCGAGCCCGATGAAGTACATGTCGGCGATGCGTTGAAGCTCGGCGCGGCTCATCCGTTCGGACGGGGGAATGTGCTCAAACCACGCTCGATCGGCCCCGCCGCCGGCGTCGAGTGCTCCCGGGCCGTCGCCGAACGGGCTCGCCCCGCCGAACAGCGACGGCCGCGCGACGATCGCCTCGACCGCCGTCACTCGCTCGCCCGCCGCCTTGATCCGCAGCGCCATGATCGAGCGGGTCTTCCCCTCCGTGAGGGTGGCGAAGCAGGCCGCGTTGCCGCTCTCCTCGTCGAGGAAGGCGTGGCGGTAGGGGCCGACCTTGTCCGCCGTCGCCCACAGGCCTTCGCCGACGGCGAGCCGCTGGCCGTTTTCGGTGTATTCCGCGTCGGCCAGACTGCCGGCGGCGGCCGCTCCGACGGCGTCGAGTACGCCATCAAGCGCTGCCTGCAAGTGGCGGCGATCCATCAGATGCCGCCCGGCGTGAAATCGTGCCCGGCATCGCCGAGCGCTTCGCACAGGGTATCGGCGCAACTCTTCAGCTCCGCTGCGTCGGTCGAGCGGATCACGAAATTCGCCCCGACCTTGCCCTCGCGGAAGAAAGGGTAGCTGCCGATCTGGCACAGCGGGTGGGCTGCTTCGACTTCGCGCAGCAGGTCGGCGACTTCGCTTTCGGCGACCCAGCAGCCGGTCGTCTCGCTGACCAGCGGCGCGCCGCCTTCGAGCGTGCCGGTCAGCGCATCGAGCATTTGCGCGCAGATGTGCGGCACGCCGGCCATCAGGTGGACGTTGCCGATCTTGATCCCGGGCGCGCCGGACATGCGGTTGGGGATCAGGTCGGCGCCTTGCGGCACGCGGGCCATCCTCAGGCGCGCTTCGGTAAGGCCGCCGCGCGTGGCGTAGTAGTCCTCGAGGATCCGCCGGGCTTCGGGGTGCACGACGACCGGTACGCCGAGGGCCCTGGCCACCGAATCGACGGTGATGTCGTCATGCGTGGAGCCGATGCCGCCGGTGGTGAAGAGGTAATCGTGAGTGGTCCTCAGCGCGTTGACGGCTTCGGCGATCCGCTTCTCCACGTCAGGCACCACGCGGACCTCCATCAGCCGGATGCCCTGGACCTGAAGCCAGCTCGCCACCTGGGCGACGTTCTTGTCTTGCGTGCGGCCGGAGAGGACCTCGTCGCCGATCACCACCAGCGCGGCGGTCCAGACGCGTTCGCTCATCAAGCGGCGCGCGCCGGCGCGGCGAGCTTCTCGAACCGCAGCACGCCGTCGTCCACCGGCCGCTTCCGGAAATCGCGGCAATCTTCCAGGTAGTCCTGGTTGAGGCGCCAAGGCAGGTGGGCCGCGCTCTTCGGCATCATTTGCCTTGCTCGCTGGAGGTACCCGGACGAGTAGATCACGATATCATCTTCCTCCAGGCCGTGGCCCTCGGGCAGGTGCGGCATGACGACATCGGCCCGCTTATCGCGCATCCGGTTCAACACGCGGCAGATGTAGTCCGCGTTGTTGTCCGCGCGCAGCGTCCAGCTGGCGTTAAGGTAGCCGAACACCACCGCGAGGTTCGGCACGTTCGAGAACAGGCAGCCGCGATAGAACCAGTTCTCGGTCCAGTCGACCGGCCGGCCGTCGAGCGAAACGGCGATCTTGCCCCCGAGCGCCAGGCGCAGCCCGGTGGCCGTCACGACGACGTCGGCGGGGATCGCGCGGCCGTCGGTCAGGCGCACCCCGTCACGCTCGAAGGTATCGATATGTCCGGTGACGATCGAAGCCTTGCCGCTTTTCACCGCTTCGAAGAAGTCGTCGTCGGGCACCAGGCACAGGCGCTGCTGCCACGGGCCGTACGGCGGCTGAAAATGCTCTTCCGAATAGGCCTCGCCCAATCCCTCGCGCAGCTTGCCGGTCAGATACGCGCCGACCGCTTCGGGTTCGCTGCGCGCCTTGCGGAAGAAGTAATGGCCCATGCGAATGTTCTTCTGCCGCGTTATCCAGTGCGCCAGCCAGCCGGGCAGCCAGCGTTGCAGCCGATTGGCGAACGCGTCGCGGCTCGGCCGGGCGGCCATCCACGTCGGCGTGCGCTGGAGCATCGTGACGTGCGCCGCCTCGCCGGTCATCGCCGGGACGATCGTGACCGCCGTCGCCCCCGAGCCGACGACGACGATCCGCTTGCCGGAATAGTCGAGGTCTTTCGGCCAGAACTGCGGGTGGATCACGGCGCCGGCAAATTTCTCGAGGCCCGGCAACTGGGCGTCATGTGGGTCATCGTAATCGTAATAGCCGGAGGCGAGGTAAAGGAACTGGGCCCTCAGTTCGCGCCGGCCGTGCTCGTCCTCGATCGTCAGGTGCCACCTCGCCTCGGCCGGGCGCCAATCGGCGGCAACGACTTTCGTGCCGAAGCGAATGTGCCGGTCGATCCCCCGCTCGCGGACGATGCGGTTCAGGTAGTCGAGGATCGCCTCGCCGTCGGCGATCGCCTTCTCGTGCAGCCACGGCTCGAAGCGGAAGCCGAGCGAGTGCATGTCGCTGTCGGAGCGGACGCCGGGGTAGCGGAACAGGTCCCACGTGCCGCCGAGCTCGGCGCGCCGCTCGAACAGCGCGAAGCGCGTGCCCGGGCACATGGTCTGCAGGTGCGCGGCCATCGAGATGCCGGAAATCCCGGCGCCGACGATGGCGACATCGATGTCGGTTTCGCGCTTCATCCGATCCTTCTTGCCCGCGTGCCCGCAGAAACTAATCGAACCGCGGGCGATTGCTACCCCCGAGGCGCTCTGCGATGCGCTTCGGGCGAGTTGGAGACGGTGTGGCAGGACACGAATCGAAGCGGGTGATCCTTACCGCGCTGGCGGCGAACGTCGGTATCGCCGTCGCCAAGTTCGCCGCCGCCGCGATCACCGGCTCGTCGGCGATGATCACCGAAGGGGTCCACTCCCTCGTCGATTCGACCAACCAGGTGCTGCTTCTCTACGGGACCCGCCAGAGCCGGCGCCCGCCGGATCTCGTGCATCCGCTCGGATACGGGCGCGAGCTCTATTTCTGGTCGTTCGTGGTCGCGATCCTGGTGTTTTCGCTCGGTGCGGGGGTATCGCTCTACGAAGGCATCCTGCACCTCATCCATCCCCATCCGACCGAGGACGTGCTGGTCGCGTTCATCGTCCTCGGCATCGCCATCGGGCTGGAAGGCTGGTCGACCATCGCCGCGCTGAGGGAGTTCAACAGCGAACGCGGCCCGAAGACCATTTTCCGCGCGATTCGCGACACCAAGGACGCGCCCAACCTGATCGTGCTGTTGGAAAACAGCGGCGCGATCGCCGGCCTGCTGATCGCCGCGCTCGGCATCGGCCTGACCGCTTTGACGGGCAGCCCGCTGTACGACGGCATCGCCTCGGTCATGATCGGTCTCGTGCTCGCCGCAACGGCGGTGATGCTGATCGTCGAGGCCAAAGGACTGCTGATCGGCGAGGCGGCCGATCCGCAGCTCGTAAAGGAACTGCGCCGGTGCGCCGAAGCGCATTCCGGGATCGTGGCGGTGAAGGAAGTGCTCACCGTCCATCAGGCGCCCGACATGGTGGTCGCGATCATCAGCGCCGATTTCGACGACACGATTTCCGCCCGCGAGGTCGAGGAAACCGTGGCCGATATCGAGCTGCAGATTTCGCAGAAATTCCCGGCGGTGACGCGGGTCTATATCCGCCCGATGGGAGAAGAAGTCGCGGTCGAAAAGCTCGCTTAGGCGCCGGCGCTTTCGCTGGTGAACATCGAGCGGTCCGGCAAATCGTCCCAGTCGATGTCGAAGCCGTCGCTGCTGGTGCCGTCGATCTGCTCGCGCGCGGCCTGCACGGTATTGGCGAGCAGGCAGGCGATGGTCATCGGGCCGACGCCGCCGGGAACCGGGGTCACCGCCTTGGCATGCTGGACCTCGTCGAAGGCGACATCGCCGACGATATGCGTCTTGCCGTCCTCGCCTTTCATCCGATTGATGCCGACGTCGATGATCACCGCGCCCGGTTTGACCCAATAGCCGCGCACCAGCCGCGGGGCGCCGGCTGCGGCGATGATCACGTCCGCCTGGCGGCAGAGGTCGGCCAGCTTCTCGGTATGGATATGGGTGACGGTGACCGTCGCCTCGCGCTCGAGCATCAGCATCGCGATCGGCTTGCCGACGATGTTCGACTTGCCGATCACCACCACGTCGAGGCCGGTGAGGTCGTCGATCACCGTGTCGAGCAGCTTCATCACCCCGAGCGGGGTGCACGGGATGATCCCGCCGGTGCCGGTCGACAGGCGGCCGACGTTGACCGGGTGGAACCCGTCGACGTCTTTCGACGGGGCGATCGCGCGCAGCACCAGCCCGGTGTCGATGTGCTTGGGCAGCGGCACCTGGCAGAGGATGCCGTGGATCTCCGGATCCTCGTTGAGCGTGGCGATCAGCGCCAGCAACTCCGGCTCGCTGGTATCGGCCGGCATGCGGTGCTCGAAACTGCGGATACCGACTTCGGCGCATTTCTTGATCTTGCGACCGACGTAGACCTCGCTCGCCGGGTCGTTGCCGACGAGGATGACGGCAAGGCCGGGGCGCGGCTTGCCGGCCGCGATCATCGCATCGACCTGCGCCTTGGTTTCCGCCTCCACTTGTTTGGCGACCGCGCGCCCGTCGATGATCTCGGCCATCGGTTCTTCCCGGTACTTGAGTTGGGCGGCGCTCATGCGTCAGTGCTTAGCCGCGTAATCGTTAACCCACTGTGCCGACGCGGTGAGCGCGCCGAACGGATACAAGTGCAAACGCACGCGGCCCAGTTCAGGGGTCAGGCCCCTGTCGAGCGAGGCGACCAGCTTGTCCGGCCCGGCGCTGCCGATCAGGTTGGTGATCGCGACGCCGTACTTCTTCATCACGTTGGCCGAGGCGCCGACGCCGCAGCGCTTGGCGAAGCCGAGCAGGCGCTTGATCCCGGCCGGGCCGGGGACACCAAGGCGCACCGGCACGTCGATCCCGCGCGCGCGCATTTCCTTGACCCAGGCGACGATCGCGTCGTCGTCGAACGCGAACTGGGTGACCACCAGCGGCACCATGCCGTGGGCGCGGATCGCGGCGATCTTGCGCTCCATCCAGTCCCACAGCTCGGCCTTCGAGTTGTTCGGATGCCCTTCGGGATGGCCGCCGATGCCGACCACCTCGATGCCGTGCTTTTCGAGCAGGGCGCTCTCGATGATCTGCAGCGAGTTCTCGTACGGGCCTTCCGGTTCGGGCGGATCGCCGGCGATGATGAAGACGCGCTTCACTTTCGCCCGGGTGGTGATGTCCGACAGGTACTTGTCGAGCTCGGCTTCCGAAGTGAGGCGCCGGGCCGAGAGATGGACGATCGGCTCGAAGCCGAGCTGGCGGACCAGCTCGGCGGCCTGGACGCGCTGCTCCATTTCCTCGCCCGGAAGGAAGGTGATCGCGACCTGGGTGCCGGGGCGGATCAGCGGCGCGGCTTCGCGCAGGCCTTCGAGCTCCTTGGCGGTCATCTCCAGCGAATAGCCGTCGACCATGTTCTCGCGCGGCTTCTCCCAGTTCGGGTGGATCGCGGCGTACGACATAAGGGGGGAATCTCCTCTTGCGGCGGCGCGGCTCTTAGGCCCGCCCGCGCTTGGCGGAAAGCCCCTAGCGCACATGCGTTTCTTCGTATAGACGAAAATTTCATACCTGCGAATTCATAGGAGAGGCGATTCTCGTCGCCAATGTTGCTTTTCCTGCCCGGGCTGGCGTGCGACGCACGCATTTATGCGCCGCAACTCGCGGCCTTCCCGGATTCGCGCGCGGTGGATGGCTACGGGACCGCCGATACGTTGGAGCAGATGGCGCGGATCGCGCTCGACCGGGCGCCCGATTCGTTCGACCTGTTCGGCCATTCGATGGGCGGACGAATCGCGCTGGAAGTCTACCGGCTCGCCCCCAGGTGCGTGCGGCGGCTGGCCCTGGCATCGACCGGCGTGCACTCGCTGCGCGAAGGCGAGGCCGCCAAGCGCCAGGCGCTGCAGGCGATCGGCTGGAACCACGGCTTCGAGCGGCTGATCGACACCTGGCTGCCGCCGATGGTGGCCGAAGCCAATCGCGCCGATCCGGAAATCTACGGGGCGCTGCGGCAAATGAACCTCGACGCCGGGCAGGCGGTGTTCGACGCGCAGATCCATGCCTTGGTCAACCGACCCGAGATGGAAAGCCTGCTGCCGCAAATCGCGTGCCCGACGCTGGTCATGACCGGCGAGCTCGACACGTGGTCGCCGCCGGCGCAGCACGCCGCGATCGCCGCGGCGATCCCGAATTCGGAACTGGTGATCGTGCCGGGCGCTGGACATATGATCCAGCTGGAAGCGCCCGCAGCGGTCAACGCCGCCCTCGCCCGCTGGCTCGCAAGGCCGCGTGAGATCAACCCTCAACTGCAACCCCACCTCTAGGAGAGGCAACAAGCAATGACCAAGACCCTTCAGGAGACGCTGGACAGCGCCGGCAACGTCGTCGACTTCCTGCGCAACCAGCAAACCGGCCCCAACGTCTATCCCGGCGTTCCGGCCGAATATTCCAACTGGCGCGACGAGCAGGCCGCCTGGGCCAAGACCGCGGTGCTGTTCAATCAAAGCTACCACATGGTCGAGCTTTACGTGCGTGGCCCCGATGCCTTCGCGCTGCTCGAGTACCTCGCCATCAACAGCTTCAAGAACTTCGCGGTCAACAAGGCCAAGCAGTTCGTGCCGGTGACGCCGGATGGCTACGTGATCGGCGACGTAATCCTGTTCTACCTCGCCGAGAACGAGTTCTCGCTCGTCGGCCGGGCGCCGGCGATCGAATGGGTGGAATTCCACGCGCAGTATCCGAAGGCGGACGGCAGCAAGTGGAACGTCACCGTCGAGCGCGACGAGCGCACCGCGCTGCGCAGCGACGGCAAGCGCAAGAACTATCGCTTCCAGCTGCAGGGCCCGAACGCGATGAAGATCCTCGAGAAGGCGATGGGGCAGACCCCGCCGGATCTCAAGTTCTTCAACATGGCGCACATCCAGATTGCCGGGAAGGACGTCATCGCGCTGCGCCACGGCATGGCCGGCCAGCCGGGCTACGAGCTGTTCGGACCGTGGGCCGACTACGCCGCCATCCACGGCGCGCTGGTCGAGGCGGGCAAGGACCACGGGCTGACCCTGGTCGGCGGCCGCGCCTATTCGTCGAACACGCTGGAATCCGGTTGGCTGCCGAGCCCGCTGCCGGCATTCTACACCGGCGACAGCCAGATGATGAAGGACTTCCGCGCGTGGGCGTCGGAGAATTCCTATGGCGGCAAGGCCTCGATCGGCGGCAGCTACGTGCCCGACAGCGTCGAGGGTTACTACCTCACGCCGTGGGACATCGGCTACGGCCACATCGTCAAGTTCGACCACGAGTTCGTCGGCCGCGAGGCGTTGGAGCGGATGGCGAATGAGACGCACAAGACCAAGGTCACCCTCGCCCTCGATCCGGAGGACGTGATGCGCGTGACCAGCTCGCTTTACGCCAAGGGCGACCGGGCGAAGTACATGGAGTTTCCGAGTGCGGTCTATTCGATGCACCCGTTCGACGCGGTCAAGGCCGACGGCAAGGTGATCGGCGTTTCGACCTGGATCGGCTACTCGTCCAACGAGGGCGCGATGCTCTCGCTCGCGATGATCGACCCGGCCTACGCCGAGTTCGGCCGCGAGGTCACGTTGGTGTGGGGCGAGCCCAACGGCGGCACCCGCAAGCCGACCGTCGAGCCGCATGTCCAGACCGAGATCAAGGCTATCGTCTCGCCGGTCCCGTACTCGGAAGTGGCCCGCAACAGCTACGCCGACAGCTGGCGCGCGACGGGCAAGGGCGTGTCCGAGTCCGAACTCGTCGCCTGAGCCTCGGATAACATGACAAGGCGAAGGGCGGCCCTCAGGGCCGCCCTTTGTTTTTTGCGCGGCGGCTTTTTTCAGGTAATCTCAACCGATGATCGCGCGTTTGCTCCTGTCGCTCGCCCTGCTCGCCGCCACACCCGCCGCGGCGCAGCCGGCGGCCGGCCAAACGCTCGCCGGCTCGTGGGCGCTGCAGATGGACGGGACGACCATCTTCCGCTTCGACTTGTCCAAGGATGCCGACGGCCATTGGCAGGGCACCTGGAGCAAGCCGGGCTCGTTCGCCAGCGACGGCAATCACTTTCAGAAGCTCTCGGGCCCGCTCAAGCATGAGCCGTCGATGACCGCCATCGACTTGCCGAACGACGGCGCGGAGCTCAGCTTCGACGATCCTCGACCGGGAGCGGTTCCCGACATCTTCGACTTCGAGATGATTGATGCCAATGCGGTCAAGATGACCTACGTCGGCACCGGCCTCGCTCCCTACACGCTGGTGCGGGTTGCCCCGGACGCTCCGCTCGGCCCGTGGGACCCGGCCAAGACCTATAGCCGCGAGGTCGAAACCAAGAAATCTGAGGACAGTCCCGACAAGCTGATCATAGCGCCGCCGATACCCGTCGATTCCGGCCAGGCCGCCATACCTGCCGGCGCGCCGACCGGCCGCTAATTCTCGCGGGAGCCGGCTGCGCCCGGTTCAGCCGCCGCCTTCGCTTTTGTTGATCGAATCGATCAGCGCTTTCTGCGAGGGGTACCAGTATTTGACGTGGCAATCTTCGCACATGCCATCGAGGCCGTTGAGCAGCTTGCCGGCGGCGACCGCGTCGTGCTTGTTCGCCGCGGCGATCAGCTCGTCCATGTTCTCGGCGAGCGCGTTGGCAAGGTCGCGCACCCCTTGCGGATCCTGGTCGATGTTGTGCTGCACCGCCTGCGGCTTGTCGCCGCCCGGATCGTCCTGGTAAGCGATCTTGCCGCCCGGCGGCACGACGGTGATCGGATCGGGCAGCGTGGCGAGGTCGTGAGCGCCCTCTTTCAGATGCTCCGCGGTGCTGGCGAGCTTGGCCCAATCGGCGTCGCTCATCGACTTGCCGTTGAGGCCGGCATCCTTGTCCATGTGCGCGTTGCCGACGGCCCATACCTCGTCGGCTCGCGGGTCGACTTCGTTCTTCATGATATTGTGCAAGTACGTCGGCTTGGCGGCGGGCTGTTCCTGCTTCTTCGAGCATCCCGCCAGCAGCAGGGCCGGCACCACAATCCAGGCAAGCTTGTACATTCGCACTCTCCCCCAGGGACGCGCAAAGCCCGTGTTACCTGCTGTTGCGCGCAGGAAAACCCAGCGGTTCAGGCGTCGTCTCGAACCGGCAATAGCCCATTCCACCCTGTTTGGCATGGCTGCTCGCCAAACCAAGTTAATTACGGTAATCGGCCGTAACAGGGCGTTACACAAGGGCTTTCGTCAGGGCATGAACGCGTTCGACCCTGGTTTCATGAGCGAAGTCGAGCGGGTGCGCGCGAGCGGCCTGGTCGGACGCTCGGGCCGGTTGCGGGAGCTGTTCGATTTCCTCGCCGCGCGCGGGCCCGAAGCGGATCCTGCATCCCAGGCGGAAATCGCCGAAACGGTCGTAGGCCAGGCCGCGGCCGAGCCGGACGATGCGACCGCCCGGGTCTACGTGCATCGCCTGCGCAAGCGCCTGGAACAATTCTATGACGACGGCCGGCATACCGGCGGGCGGCTGGTCCTGCCGTCGGGCACGTATGCGCTGCGCTTCGAAGATGAAGCGCGCGCCAAGGCGATAATGCCTCTGCGCGTTTCACGCCTGCGCGTCGCCATCCTGCCGGTGCTGGGGCTGGCGGCCATTGTCGGCGCTTTCTTTATCGGCCTGCAGGTCTCCGGCGGTGTCGCACCCGCGCCGGCCAATGCCATCTGGCGGCCGTTCATTCAGTCCGACCGGCCGACGGTGGTCGTCGTCGGCGATTACTACATCTTCGGGCAAACCAAGCGCGATCGCCCGGAGGTCGACCGGATGATCCACGATTTCTCGATCACCTCGAAGACCGACCTGGCCCGCGCGCAAGAAGCGGACCCACAGCGTTACGGCGATACGGAAGACATGGGGCTGACCTACCTGCCGGTGTCCAGCGCCTATGCCTTGCGGGCGCTGATGCCGGTGATCTCGCAGGCGCGCCAGCCGGTCACCATCATGCCCGCCTCGCAAGTCGATAGCGACACCTTGCGCAATCACAACGTGATCTACGTCGGGCTGATCAGCGGCATGGGCATGATCCAGGACGTCAACTTCACCGATTCCAACTTCGCGGTCGGCGACAGCTATGACGACCTGATCGACATGGCATCCGGCAAGCACTACACCAGCGGCGAGGCGCTCGCCCTGCCGACGGCGCAGTATTACGACGATTACGGCTACATCGCCCGCTTCCGCCAGCCGGGCGGCGCGCTGATCGGCATCGTCGCCGGCCTGCGCGATACGGGCCTGCGCGGGGTGGCGCCCATCGCTGTGTCGGCGAGCCTGCCGGACAAGATCCAGCAACTCGCCGCCGGCAACAAGCCGTTCGAGGCGCTGTACGACATCACCGGCCAGCAGGGCGCCGATCTCGGCAAGAAGCTCGAGGAAGTGCGCCCGCGCCCGTGACTTGTCTCCCCTCCCGCACGCGGGAGGGGGATCGCTCAGGCCGATTCCAGCAGCCCGGCGGTGCGTTCGAGCAAGTCCTCGATGCGCCCGCGGGTCGGTTCGTCGCAGCGAACTTTGGGGATCGCCACCGACAAGGCGCCGATCGGCTCCCCGCCGCTCGTCACCACGCGGCCGATGCCGATGATCCCGAGGCTGAATTCCTCGTCGGCCCACGAAAAACCGGTCCGGTGCACCTCGGCGATGTCCTTGCGCAAGGCCTTCTCCGATGTGACGGTCGAATCCGTATAACGCTTGCGCTCCGTCTCGGCGAAGTAACGTTCCAGTTCGGGTTCGCTCAGCGCCGCCAGCAGCGCCTTGCCCGAGGCCAGCGGGTGCAACGGCATGCGGGTGCCGATCGGCACCGCATAGCGCAACGCCTGCTCGCTCGATTCGGTCACCAGCGCCTCGACGTCCCACCCCTCGCGCACCCAGAAGCTCGCCGTCTCGTTGAGCTGGACCCGCAGCGTGCGGACGAGCGGCGCGGCGCGGTCGGCGAGCGAATAGGGCTCGGCCTGCAGTTGCAGCTTCTCGAGCCCGGGCCCAGGCGAATAGCGGCGCCCTTCGCGCACCAGGTAATCGCGCTCGACCAGCGTCGCCAGCAGGTACGACAGGCTCGATACCGGAATGCCGAGCGCGGTGGCGATCTCCTGCGCTACCAGCGGCCGCGGATGCGCCACGACGTACTCGA
>JANWHA010000082.1 GCA_025450635.1 Croceibacterium sp.
GATTCGCTCGGCCAGGTGGTCTATGGCCTCCCCTCGACGCTGCAGGTCACGCTCGAGATGATGATCGCCCACGGCGCGGCGGTGGTGCGCGGCAGCTACCATAGCCTGGTGATAGTCGACATGCCGTTCGCGACGTACGAGCAGAGCCCGCAGCAGGCCTATGCCTCGGCGGCGCGGGTGATGGCCGAGACCGGCTGCGCCGGGGTCAAGCTCGAAGGCGGCGCGGCGATGGCCGAGACGATCGCCTTCCTGGCGCAGCGCGGCATCCCGGTGATGGCTCACGTCGGCCTGACCCCGCAGGCGGTCAACGCGCTCGGCGGCTACGGCGCGCGCGGCAAGACCCAGCAGGAGCACGAGAAGATCGTCGCCGACGGGCAGGCGGTGGCGAAGGCCGGCGCGTTCGCGGTGGTGATCGAGGGCGTGGTCGAGCCGATCGCCGTCGCGCTGACCCGCAGCATCGACGTCCCGACCATCGGCATCGGCGCGTCGGCGCAATGCGACGGACAGGTCCTGGTGACCGAGGACATGCTCGGCATGTTCGAACGCGTGCCGCGGTTCGTGAAGCGCTATGGCACCATCGCCGACGAAATCACCGCCGCCGCCGAGCTCTACGCGAAGGAAGTGCGCGACCGCAGCTTTCCGGGGCCGGAGCAGATTTACTCGCTGGAGTAGGCAATCTCGCTCTCCAATGGCGTGAGAGGGAGTCCTACAATCCGCGCAACCGGCCTGAAAAGCGCTTTCCTACACGCCTCCATTCGTGCCAACCCCAGGGCGATGAGCGATCCCGCGAGTCCTGTGTCAATCGCTTCACTCCGACTTTGGCCGGCCGACCGTTCGCGCGCCGCGGAGACCGCAGCGGGGTTGCGCTTTTGGGCTGACTTTTGGCTGACTTTTGGCGGTGACGCCCCGTGCTGAGGTCCTTCCGCGGTTCGATCCTGTTCGCGCTCGTCGCCTTCGCCCTCGCCGGCTGGTACGGCTGGTCGCAGAGCCACTCGCTCGCGGGTCTCGGCGAGGCCCTGTGGATCGTGCTGGTGCTGTCGGTGCTCGAGGTCTCGCTCAGCTTCGACAACGCGGTGGTCAATGCCACCGTGCTCAAGGACATGGACCCGCTGTGGCAGCGCCGCTTCCTCACCTGGGGCATGGTGATCGCGGTGTGGGGCATGTACGTGCTGTTCCCGCTGGTCATCGTCGCGGTGGCGGCGGGCATCGGCCCCCTCAAGGCGATCCATCTCTCGCTCGACGACCCCGCGCGCTACCAGGCGATCGTCTCCTCCGCGCACGGCAGCATCGCCGGCTTCGGCGGCGCGTTCCTCGGCATGGTCGGGCTCAAGTTCTTTTTCGACGAAGAAAAGGACGTCCACTGGGTGCGCCTGGTCGAGCGATTCCTGTCGAGCGCCTCGACGGTTCCGGCGGCGGAAATCGCGGTGGTGCTGCTGGCGCTGTGGGGCGTCGAGGCCGAGTTGCCTTCGCCCGAGGACCACACGTTCCTGGTGGCCGGGCTGCTCGGCATCGTCACCTTCATCGCCATCGACGGCCTCGGCACGGTGATGAAGAAGCGCGAGGACCGGTTGCGCCACGCCGGGGCGCTGGTCAACGCCGGGCTCGGCGGGTTCCTTTACCTCAACGTGCTCGACGCCTCGTTCAGCTTCGACGCGGTGATCGGGGCCTTCGCCCTGTCGAACAACATGATCGTTATTGCCCTCGGCCTGTCGATCGGGGCGATGTTCGTGCGCTCGATGACCTTGCTGCTGGTGCAAAAGGGCACCCTCGCCGCGTATCGCTACCTCGAGCACGGCGCCTTCTGGGCGATCCTCGCGCTCGCGGTGATCATGCTGCTGTCGGTACGGATGGAAATTCCCGAAACGGTCACCGGCTTGATCGGCGCCGTATTGATCGGCTTCTCGCTGCTGTGGTCGGTGCGCCATAACCGGCGGGAGGCGGCTCTGGTGGCCGGCGGAGCCGAGTAGCGAGCGGGGCGGACAGCACCAGTTGCAGCAGGTGATAGACCAGCACCGGCAGCAGCACGAGGCCGGCCGTCGTCGGCCCGAACAGCACGCTGGCGAGCGGAGCGCCCATCGCGATGCTCTTCTGGCCGCCCGAGTACATCAAGGCGATGCGGTCACCGTGATCGAGGCGGACTAGGCCGCCGACCAGCCATGCGCCGCCGAAGGCGAAGGAAAGGAACAGGAGGACCGCACAGACCAGCACCGCCCACTCCGCCGGCCCGACCAGCGTCCACAACCCTTCCCGCACCGCGCCGGAAAAGGCGACGTAGACCGGAATCGCGATCGAGACGCGGTCCATCCACGTCGCGAGGTCGCGATGTTCGCGGACGAAGTGGCCCAGGCGACCCTGCGCCGCTTGGCCGATCAGGAACGGCAGCAGCAGGATGGTGGCGACCTTCTCCAGCCCGCCGAGATCGAACGCCGCCCCCTGGCTCCCGGCCATCAGCGAGAACAGCGGCGCGGTCACGAGCACGCCGAGAATGTTGAGCACCGCCGCCGCGACCACCGAATGCGCGACGTTGCCGCCGGCGAGCGAGCAGTACGCCGTCGCCGATTGCACCGTCGACGGCAGCGTGCCGAGGTACAGGAAGCCGAGCGCCACCAGCGGCGGCAACCAGCCCGCCACGAGGTGCGACAAGACCCAGCCGGCCAACGCCATCGCGCCGAAGCACCAGGCCACCAGCGGAAGGAGGAAACGGACATTGCCGATGCCCCGCAACACCTCGGCCCGCGGCAACCTGAGGCCATTGAGCAGGAACAGCAGGAACACCGCGGCGTTCGACACGACTTGCGCCACGCCGCGCCAACGTTCGCTGACCGGCAGCACCGAGGCGAGCAGGATCGCCACCAGCAGCAGCCGCACCAGCGGATCGATTCGGCCGAAGCTGACTTTGGGCGGCATCAGGTGGCGAGTGCCCGAAACGCCTGGCGGCTGTCCAGCCTCAGCGCAGCGCCAGCGCCGGCTCAACGCCCATGCTGCGGGCTTTGGCGAGCAGGATCTCGGCGCCGTTGGGGCGCTGGCCGTCGGCCCGCAGCGCCGCGGCCAGGACCGCCGTCGCCTTCGGGCTCGTTCGTTGCAGGGCATAAGCGCGCCGGGCAGTCGCGAGAGCCCGCGCGCCATCGCCGGCATGCAGCTCGGCTTCGGCCAGCTGGGCGAGCGCCTGCGGGTCGTTATCACCGCCGGGCAGCTCCGCCGCATGGCCGAGCAACATCGCGGCGCGCGCCCAATCACCTTCCGAGGCCGCGGCGCGGCCGAGCAGCGCGCAGATCTCCCGCGCGTTCGGATGTTGCGCCAGATAGGCCTGCAATTCGGCCGCGGCGGCCCCGTCCTGCCCCAACCGCACGTCGGCCGCGGCGATGCGCTTGGCCAGCGATGCCGTCCAACGGACCTGGGCCGCCGAAGCATAGGCGCGCAAGGCGTCGGCCGGATCGCCGCCGAGCAAGGCCGTATCGCCGACGAGCACCTCCACGTCCGAGGAATTCGGGTACTTCGAATGAAGCCGCTTGGCATAGACCATCGCATCCGGCCCGCGGCCTTGGCTCAGCATCTGGCGCAGCAGCGGCATCGCCAACGCGGCGTCGAGGGAATTGTCGCCGGCCCCCCGGTAGAGCGCCAGCGCGCCGTCCTGGCTCAGTTGCAGCGGCTTGACGCCGGTATCGCTGGCGACCGCCGCCCGGTCGAGCAGCGGCGCAGCAAGGTCGCGACGGTCGAGCTGCTCGTAAGCCCGCGCGACCAGCGTCAGCAGGTAAGGCGATGCCTCCGGGCGCGCGACCATGTCCGCAAAGCGCGCGACCACGTCGCTGGCATCGCCGTCGGCCAGGAGCGCTCGCGCGAGCAGGCGCGCGGCGATCTCGTTGTCGGGCTGCCGCTTGGCCAACTCGTCGAACTTGTCCACGGCCAGCTCGGCGCTGCCATCCCGGAATTCGAGGACGCCTTCGAGCAGCAGGCCTGCCGGCGTATCGTCGTACTCGCCCTTGGTGTGCCACAACAGGCGCCGTGCCAGCTCGTCGTCGCCCGCTCGCGCCGCGAGCACCGCCTGGAGGAAATAGGCCCGCGGGTCGGTCTTGTCGGTTTTCACCATGAAACGGGCGACCCTCAGCATGTCGCTGTAGCGCCCGACATCCGCCAGCGTCGCGGCGTATTCGCCCAGCAGGCTGAGATCGTTCGGCGCGATCTTCACCGCGCGCTCGAACCACGGCAGCGCCGCCTCGAAGCCGATCGAATCCCTGATAAGATCCGTCTGCAAGGTCAGTGCCCGCGGTTCGGCAGGATTTATCGCCAGCGCGCGGTTGAGCGCGTCGGCGGCAAGGTGCTGCTCGCCGGCGACGTAGCGCATCCGGCCGATGTCCACCCACAGCCGAGCGTCCGGTGGACCGGCCTGGAGCGCGCGGTCGAAGTCCGTGGCGGCCGCGGCGTCGTTGCCCTGATGCAGCTCGAGCCGCCCGAGCGCGTAGAACCCGCGCTGCGCGCTGGCCGCGTCGAAGACACCGGGCGCGAGCCATTGCCGTGCGTCGTCGTAGTCCTTCTGCAGCAGGGCCGCCTCACCGAGGTAGGCATCGACGGCCGCGTGCGGCTTGCCTGCGGCCAGCGCGCGTCGCGCGGCGACTTCGGCCGACAGGCCATCGCCGCGCGCGATCGCGGCGGCGGAATCGGCCAGTGGATCGTCGGCAGAGCCTGCCAGCGCCGGCAGGGCCATGAGAGCCAGCGTCAGCGCGAGAATGGCGTTGCTAGGTCTGCAGGTCATACTGCTTGAGCAGGTCGTAGAGCGTCGGCCGGCTGATCCCGAGCAGCCTGGCGGTGTTCGAGATGTTGCCTTCGCTGCGCGCCAAAGCGTGGCGGATCATCTTGCGGTCGGCCTGCTCGCGCGCGCTCTTCAAGTTGAGCGCTTCATCCTCGCTGCCCTCGGCGTTGTCGAGGTCGAGGTCGTCGGCGGAGATCATCTTGCCGTCGGTCATGATCACCGCGCGCTTCACGCGGTTCTCCAGTTCCCGGACGTTGCCCGGCCACGGCCAACCGTCGATTGCCGCGAGCGCATCGGACGCGAAGCCCTTCACTTGCGGGTTCATCTCGGCGGCGAAGCGGTGGAGGAAGGCCTTGGCGAGCAGCGTCGCATCGCCCGGCCGCTCGGCCAGGCTTGGGATCTTCACGACGATCTCGGCCAGGCGGTAGAACAAATCCTCGCGGAAACGCCCTGCGGCGATCATCGCCTCGAGGTCCTGGTGCGTGGCGCAGACGATGCGCGTGTCGACCGCGATGTGCTGGCGGCCCCCGATGCGCTCGATCGTGCGCTCCTGCAGGAAGCGCAACAGCTTGACCTGCAGCGGCAGGGGTATGTCGCCGACCTCGTCGAGGAACAGCGTGCCGCCGTCGGCCTGCTCGATCTTGCCTTCAGTGGTTTTGACCGCGCCGGTGAACGCCCCCTTCTCGTGCCCGAACAGCTCGCTCTCGAGCAGGTTCTCGGGGATCGCCGCGCAGTTGATGGCGACGAAATTGCCGTGCCGCCGCTCGCTCGCCTCGTGCACGCCGCGGGCGAGCAGTTCCTTGCCCGTGCCGCTCGCGCCGAGCAGCATCACGGAGACGTTGGTGTTGGCGACGCGCTCGATCGTGCGGGCGACGCGAATCATCTCGGGCGCCCCCGTGATCAGCCCGCCGAGGACGCGATTGCCTTCCCCCGCCTTCTCGGCGAGCAAGCGGTTCTCGGCTTCGATCCGGTGCAAATTGAGCGCCCGGCGGACGATCAGCCCCAGTTGTTCGATATCGACCGGCTTCTGGTAGAAATCGTAGGCCCCGCGCTCGATCGCGGTGAGCGCACTGGCCCGGGCGCCGTGGCCGCTGGCGACGACCACCTTGGTGTCCGGCTTCAGGGCCATCAGCTCGTCGAGAACGGCGAACCCTTCGCTCGTCCCATCCGGGTCCGGCGGCAGTCCGAGATCGAGCGTGACCACCGCGGGCTCCTCGGCGCGCAGGGCGGCGATCGCGCTGGCCCGGTCGCCCGCAATGACGACGTCGAAATCGTCGTAGGCCCACTTGAGCTGCGCCTGAAGCCCTGCGTCATCCTCGACGATGAGCAGCTTGGGTTTACCTTCGGCCATCATGCCACCTTTGTTTCGCGTTTCTGCATCGTTCGAATGAGCTCGGCCGCTTCCGCCAGCGGCAGATGCGCGACGAAGCGCGTGCCGAGCCCCTCGTGGCTTTCGACCTCGAGCCGTCCGCCCATCGCGCGGATCATCTCGCGCGCCTCGAACGCCCCGATGCCGAAACCGCCGGGCTTCGACGAATGGAACGGCTTGAAGAGAGTCGTGCGGACGAACTCGGGCGTCATGCCGGCGCCGGTGTCGACGACTTCGATCGCCACCTCGCTGCCCTCGCGGCGCGCCAGGAGCATGACGGACTGATCGTCCGCGCTGGCTTCGACCGCGTTGTGCACCAGGTGCAGCAACGCCTGCTCGAGCGCTTCGGGCTGGGCGGAGACCGAGCAATCGGCCGCTTCGATCACCGTCACGGGGTGCTTGTTCCGATAGCGCCTGGCCAGCTCGTGCAGCAGCTCCGGGACGGCGACGGGGCGAACGCTTTCGCTGCCCTGCGCGCCGTAGCGGCCCAGACGCGCGAGCAGCGCGTTGAGCTTGTCGGTGCTGTTCTTCAGCGTGACCAGCATGTCGGCGCGGAATTCCGCCTTTTCGGCGTGCTTCTCGGCATTGCGCGCGAGCAGCGAGAGCTGGCTTGCGAGGTTCTTGATGTCGTGCATCACGAAGGCGATGCGGCGGTTGAATTCCTCGAACCGCTGCGCCTCGCCCAGCGCGTCCTGGCTCGCCTCTTCGGCAAGGTAGCTGGCCAGCTGCCGCCCGATTACGCGCAGGAGATCGAAGTCTTCCCAGTCGAGCGTGCGGGAGTGCAGCGGCCGCGCCAGGACCACGATCCCCAGCAAGCGCTCATAATGCAGCAGCGGTACGACCCCCCAGGCGTCGCTCTCGGCGGCCAGCCATTCAGGGACCGCTGCCGGCGGAACGCCCTCGCGGCGTCCCGCGCGCCAATGGTCGAGGTCGAGGATGAACTGTGTCTCGGCGAAGAAACGCACCCCCGCCTGGTCCATTGCATGCGCCGGCACCGGCCCGCCACGCCACTGCCAGCGCGCTTCGAGCGCCAACCCGCCGTCGTCGGCAGCCGCAAGCAGCAGCCCGCCGGGGCTGTCGGTCACGTCCGCCACGGCCTGAACGATGCGTTCGCGCAACGGCGGCGCACCAGCACCCGCGCGGCCCATCGTGCGGGTAAAGCGCAGCCATTCCTCGCGGTAGTCGTAGCGATGCTGGAACAAGTGCTTGGCCGTGGTCACGCGCAGCCATCCGCGCAACCGGCGCGAAGGCAGCACGATCAGGGCCAGGGCGCTCGCCACGGCGATGAACACCAGCTGCGCCAGCCGCACGACGTCGCTGCCGATTGCCGCCAGCCCCTGGAAGGCGACGACCATGACCGCGAAGTAGGCGCCGATGAGCAGCAGCGAGAAGGACTGGAAGGCGAACGAACGAGAGGGACGGAAAACCTGGCCCTGGTCCTTCGCCAGGTTGCCCAGCGACAGCAGACAGACCATCGCGAACGGCACCCAGCCGCGAACGGCGTCAAGTCCTGGGCGAGCGCCGTGGCTCAGATAATCGACGGTGTCGTAATTGAGTTCGTAGAGCCACATGATGGCGAGCGCAGCGGCCGGCCAGCGGAGGCTCTCGCGGACAGGCGAGGCGGCGCCGACGTAAAGATTGTGCACCAGCACCAGCGCGCCGACACAGAACAGCAGCCGAAAAGCGACCTCCACGTGAAGCAGCGCGGTCGCCCCTCGGGCATCGGCCCCGGCCGCGGCCAGGGCCAGCGAGAGCTGCAACAGGCCCACAAAGCCCAATGCGGCGACGACCGGCCGGATCGGAGCGAGGGTCGCGTGGCGGCCGTCCTGGGCGAACAGGCCGTACAGCGTCCATAACCAGGCAAGCCCGGTCAGGCCGAACAGAAGATCGCTAACGGCCGTCGTATGCGCGTAAGCGACCATCGAAACCGACCACATCGCGCTGACCGCCAACGCCGCGGCTGTCGCACCGGATGGGGCACCGAAGCGCGCGCGGTGCGTGAACAGCCAGCCGGACAGCACCAGCGCCGCGATCGCCGAGACGAAGTAGCCCAGGAGCACGAGCCCGCTCATCGCGCGCCCTCAGGCCAAAGGATCACCCGCAGCGTCTGCAGCAGGATCAGGATGTCGAGAAACGGGGTGTAGTTTTTCGCGTAGTAGAGATCGTATTCGAGCTTTGCGCGCGCGTCCTCGATCGAGGCGCCGTAGGGGTAGTTGATCTGCGCCCAGCCGGTGATCCCCGGCTTGACCATGTGACGCTCGGCATAGAACGGCAACTTGTCGTCCAGGTCCTCGACGAACGCCGGCACTTCCGGCCGCGGGCCGACAAAGCTCATCCGCCCCGCGAGCACGCTCCAGGCTTGCGGCAGTTCGTCGATACGCACCTTGCGGATGAACCGGCCAACCCGGGTCACCCGCGGATCGTCCTTCTCCGCCCACTTCGCCCCATCCCTTTCAGCATCGGAGCGCATCGAGCGCAGCTTGATCAGCTCGAAGGGAACCCCGTAAAGGCCGATGCGGCGCTGGCGGAAGAACGCCGGGCCGTGGCTGTCGAGCTTCACCAGGAGCGCGAATAGAGCGATCACCGGAAACGTCAGCAGCAGCACGATGCCGCTGGCGAGCACGTCGAACACGCGCTTGGCGGCGCTCGACAGCATCCGGCCGGAGGAGAATCCGTCGGAGAAGATCAGCCAGCTGGGGTTGAGCGTGTCGAGATCGACGCGGCCGGTCTCGCGCTCCAGGAAGCTGGAGAAATCGTTGACATGGACCCCGGCGGTCTTGATCCGCAGCAGGTCTTTGAGCGGCAAGGCGTTGCGCCGCTCCTCCAGCGCCAGCACGACTTCGGTCGCCCCGAGATCCCGCACATAGTCCGACAGGTCGGCTATCGCGGCGCGGGGGACTGCCCGTTCGATCGCCTGTTGGCCCGCATTCATGGCGATATAGCCGACGACGGCAAAGCCGCTCTCGGGTCTCTCGGCCAGGGTCTTGATCCGTCGAGCCCGGGCGCCGGCGCCCAGCACCAAAACCCGTCGCCGGAACGCCGATGCCCCGAGAATGCCGCCGACCACCAGGCGATTGGCCATCAGCAGCGCGATCGCCAGCACCATCGCGAAGAACAGCGTCGAGCGCCAGAACGTGTGCCCGTGGAGCACAAACGCGATCAGGGCGAAGGTCAGGACGGCAAGGCTCACCCCGACCAGCAGCCGCGCGCCGGCAAAACGCATCGAACGCAGCGCATCGGTGCCGAATACTCCCACGGCCACCAGCGCGCTTTGCGTAACCGCTGCGAAAGCGAAGAGCAGCGGCAAGCGATAGAGCAACCGGCCCGGGTCCATGCCCACCTGCCAGGCGCGCAGCAGCCACGCGAGATCGCCCGCCGCCAGCAACAGGAAGAAATCGATCAGCCCCAGCAGCAGCACCGCATGCGGGATGTAATGCTTGAACAGGCGGACCATCGTTCCCACCGGTTGCGCCCACGCAGTGCGGACGCGTCCGGATTAGGCGCGACAGATGAAATGTCGGTAAATTTTACACCGCGCCGGGTAACTAGCGAAAATCCAGCGATTTCCGGAAACCGACCGAGCTTGTCACTTTCCGGAGTTGTTGGCCGCGGTCTGCGCCGCGTTGCCGGCCTGCTGCGCGGCATCGCCGACCTGGTTCGCGGCATTGGCTATGGCGTTGTTCTTGTTCGCCTCCGAGCCGCCCCATTGAGTGAACGCCCAGACGCCGATCACGATCGCGACCAGGATCAGCAAGGCGATCAACCAGCCCGCTCCGATGCCCGAGCGGCCGCCATCCTCGATAATCGTCGTGTGGGTGTGCGTAGCGCCATCCGGCGTCTCGGTTTCGGTTACGCGTTCTTGGGCCATGAGTGCGGTTCCTTTGTCAGGTTGGCGGCAAAACGCATTCATGGCGATTGCGGTTCCAGTCCGCACGGCGGCGTGGAAACCCGGATTTAACCAGGTATCGCCGACGGCTTTTAACGGGAGGGTCAGTAAGGACCCGGCATGCGCCGCGCCAGCAACCCCGCGATCACGTCGCGAATGTACCGGCATTTCGCGACCGTGACGCTGATGCTCACCGGCGCCGTGGCCTTGTTCGCAAATGGCGAAAACGACCCGACGACCGCAGCCCACGCTGCTGAAGGGCATGCGATCGTGCGCGAAAAGCCCGCCAAGCCCGCATTGCAGCCGTCAAACCCGGCTGCGGGCGATACCGGAACCTGGGGCAGCGACAGCTCCAACGGCTTCGGTAGCCCGACATTGTCGGCGCCCTCTTCCGACTCAGAATGGATGCCGTCCTCACTCGACGGCATCAAGGGCTTGCCACGCTCCGTCGTTGGTGACAACGGGGACGACGATCCCGCCGAAGCCGCGGACCAGGCCCTCTCTCCCGCGATGCCGAGTGCCGAGGAGATCGCGGCAGCCGAAGCGGCATCGCGCCTGCGCAGCGGTTCCACCGAAGGGGACTGACAGCGGGAAATTAGCGCTGTCCGATGCGCCGCCGGTCTGCCATGGGCCTGCGCGATGAACGACCTGGCGCAGCTCAAAAGCGAACTGATCGCGTTGCGGGAGCGGCTCGAAGCGGTGGAGCGGCGCGCGCAGGCGGCGGAGGATCATCACGCCATCGCGAACCTCCAGCGGTCTTACGGGTATTACGTCGACAAGTGTCAATGGGAACACGTCGCCGACCTGTTCGCTCGCGAGGCCGTGCTGGAGATCAACGGCCGTGGCCGGTTCATCGGGCACGAACGGATCCGCCAATACATGCGCCACTTCGGCCCGCCCAAGAACGGCCTGCTGATGAATCACCTGCAGCTGCAGCCCGTGATCCACGTCAATCCCGACGGGATCCACGCCAACGGCCGCGTCCGCGCGCTGATGATGGTCGGGCAGATGGGCGATCACGCGATGTGGGGCGAGGCCATCTACGAGAACGAATACCTCAAGGAAGACGGGGTGTGGAAGATCGCCCGCCTGAAAGCCTGGCAAGTGCTTTACACCCCTTACGACAAGGGGTGGGGCCGGGAAACGAGCCCGCTGCTGACCGAGTTCGGCGATTTTCCCCCGGACGAACCGATCGAGCCCTACCCGGTGTTTCCCGAGTACTTCTGCCCGCCCTATCACTATCGCAATCCCGTGAGCGGACGCGAATAAACCCTACATGCGGTAGGTCGCGGCGAGCACCGTCGAAAGTGTCGCCACCATCAGCAGGACCAGCGGCACGCCGGTCCGCAGATAGTCGCCGAAGCTGTAACCGCCCTCGGCCATGATCAGGATGTTGGTTTGGTACGCGACCGGCGTCGCATAGCCGAGGTTGCAGCCGAACAGGACCGCCAGCACCAGCGGCTCCGGGGCCAAGCCCAGCTGGGTCGCAATGGAGAACGCGATGGGCGTGGCCACCGTCGCTGCAGTAGTGTGCGAGGCGAAATTGGTCAGCAACGTGGCGAACAGCATGATCGCCGCGAGCACCCCGGCCGGCGGCAAGACCTGCAGCGCCAACGACATCGCCTGGCCGAGCCACGCGGCCGCGCCGGTTTCGAGGATCATCCGGCCGATGGCGATGCTCGCGGCGATCAGCACGATCACCTTGGCCGACAGCGCGCGGCCGACGCGGTCGAACTTCACGCATCCGGTAACGAACATCAGGATCGCCCCGCCGAGCGCGGCGATAGCTATGGGCAGCAGACCCACCGAGGCCAGTCCTACCGAGAACACCATGATCGCCGCCGACAGCAGCGCTTTCGACCTCCGCGGCATCTCCCGCGCACCTTCCAGTTGCAGCAGGCTGTCGGTAGCGGCGAACTCCTGCAGGCTGGCCGGCAACCCCATCACCAACAGCACGTCGCCCTCGGCGATCGGAATGTCGCCGCGGGCGTCCCCGGCGTGCTGCTGGATCGGCTTCTTCGGTCGATGGATGCCGAGCACCGCGATGCCATAAAGATCGGCGACGCCGGAGGTCGACAGAGTCAACCCGAGCAGGCGGGAGTCGGCGGTTACGACCATCTCGACTGCGTGGATAATCTCGTCCTGCGCCGAAGCTTCGCGGCGGATCCGCTCGAGCACCCAGCCGGGCGCGATCTGTCCCTTGAGGACGCGGGTCGCATCCTCGAGCGCGTCGTGGGTGCCCGATATGCGCAGCCGCTGGCCCGCTTCGAACACGCCCGCGGGACGCTGCTCGAAGCGAAAATCCTCCGGCAGGCGGCCGATGACCTCGTCGAAATGCTTGCCCACCAGGTCGCTGCCCGCAGGGATGCTCAGCCGCGAGAAAAACCGGCGTTGGTCGTGGCTCCTCTCGGGACTGTTGTCGTGCAGCATGCGCGGCATCACCAGCCACAAGTAGGGCAGCGCGACGACGGCCGCTGCCATCACGATCGGCGTGAAATGAAACACGCTCATGTGGCGCATGCCAAGGTCGCCGGCGATCGACGAAACGAGGATGTTGGTCGACGTGCCGATGGTCGTCGCCATGCCGCCGATCATCACCGCGGCGTTGAGCGGGATCAGCGTCTTGGAGGCCGGCAAGCCACCGCGCGCAGCGAGCGAAACGAAGATCGGCATCAGGAGCACGATCACTGTCGTGTCGTTGACCGCCATCGAGAGCAGGAAGGCGGCGCCGAGCGAAACCAGCAAGCCGAGCTGCTGGTTGAACTTGAACACTCGTTCCAGCCAGCGCGCCGCCGGGTCCAGCGCACCCGTGGCCACCAGGCCGCGGCCCATCACCATCAGCGCGCAGATGGTGATCAACGCGTAGTGCCCGAAACCGGAGAAGGCGAGCTCGATGCCGTCGGTCGGGTCGGTGTGGGGCAGCGGGAAGAAGTACAGGCCGACGGCGATCACCGCGATCGTCAGCAGCGAGATGATCTCAACCGACATCCGCCCGCGGGCGAACGCGATGAACATCGCCAGTGTGACGAGCATCGCGGCGAGCGCGTGATAGCTCGGCGCCTCGATCATGCGCGGCAAATAGGGAAGTTCGTGGTGCCCCTGGCCCGACTCGAACGGGCACTTCCGGAGAAACTCGATTTTGAGTCGAGCGCGTCTACCAATTCCGCCACAGGGGCTCCGTCCGTTCGGCCGCGCTTAGCTGAGGCGCGTCTCAGGCACAACGGGGCACCAGCGGCTTCGTTTCAAGCCTTCAAAGCCTCGGCCATCAATTTGTGCAGGCGTGAATGGAGCGGGTCATTACCCGCGACAACTTGCGCGTCGCAAATCGGCAGCGAGCGCCCGCGATAGTCCGTCACGAAGCCGCCAGCCTCGCGCACCAACAGGCAACCGGCAGCGGTGTCCCACGGGGCGAGATCGCTTTCCCAGAACCCGTCATAACGCCCGCCAGCGACCCACGCGAGGTCGAGCGCGGCCGAGCCGAACCGGCGAATTCCGGCAACTTGCGGGCCTAGCGCGGCAAGAACCCTGGTCCATTCATCGAAGTCGCCATGCCCGTGATAGGGAATGCCCGTGGCGATCAGCGCTTCCGACAGCTGGCGCCGGGCCGAAACGCGCAGCCTGCGGTCTTGAAGCCAGGCGCCGCGATTCTTCTCCGCCCAGAAGCTCTCGTCGGTGATCGGCTGATAGACCAGCCCGGCGATGACATCGCCCCAGCCGGAGCCATCCACCTTCGGCTCCTGCGCGGCGATCGATATGGCAAAGTGGGGAATGCCGTGCAGGAAGTTGCTGGTGCCGTCGAGCGGATCGATGATCCAGCGCGGCTTGCCCGGATCGCCGGCGACCTCGCCGGCCTCCTCGAGCAGGAAACCCCAGTCGGGCCGAGCCAGCTTGAGGTCATCGAAGATCGTCCGTTCGGCCGCGTGATCGGCCCTGGACACGAAGTCCGACGGTCCCTTGCGGCTGACCTGGAGTTGCTCGACCTCGCCGAAGTCGCGCCGCAGGCGGCCGCCCGCCTTGCGCGCGGCGCGCTCCATCACACGAATGAGCCCGCTGACCGCGGCCACGCCGGCTCAGCGGCCTTTGGGGCGGCCCGCCGGTGCGGCCGGTGGCTTGCCGGGAGCCGCGGGCGCCTTGCCTGGAGCCGCCGTTCCCGTCGCCGGCGGTTCGTAACCGCAAACTTGCGCGATGACGCTCAGCATTTGCTCCGGCTTCGTACGATCGATCTTGCCGGGATTGGCCGCGAGAGCGCTGTCCACGGTCTCGCTGATCTTGCCGATGGGGTTTTCGTACATGCAGCCCATCAGCACCGACTTCACGTCACTGGGGACGTTCTCCGACTGCATCGCGCTGGCGATGAGACGAAAGGTTTCCACCCCGTGATCCTTCTGCTCCTGAGTGAGCGTTGTCAGCGGCTTGGCGCCCTGCGCCCGCGCGGGAGCGTGCGTTGCGACAAGCGCCAGCGCGGCGGTCCCCAGTACTAGAGTCCTGTTCATGTTCAACCTGCCTTTCCGACGTATGTCCGCTCGTACACATCGACGATGATCCGCGTTCCGCTTTCGATGTGCGGCGGCACCATCACCCGCACTCCATTGTCGAGCAGTGCCGGCTTGTAGCTGGACGAAGCTGTCTGGCCCTTGACCACGGCATCGGCCTCAACGATCGTCGCCTCGACCTGATCCGGCAGGGCCACGCTGATCGGCTTTTCGTCCCACAGCTCGAGCGTGACATCCATGCCATCCTGCAGGAACGCCGCGGCGTCACCGACGAGATCGGCCGGCAGGTTGATCTGCTCGTAGGAATCCTTGTCCATGAACACCAGCATGTCGCCGTCGTGGTAGAGGAACTGGAAGTCCTTGGTGTCGAGCCGCACGCGCTCGACGGTGTCGGCGCTGCGGAAGCGGACGTTGGTCTTGCGGCCGTCCTGCAGGTTCTTCATCTCGACCTGCATGTAGGCGCCGCCCTTGCCCGGCTGGGTGTGCTGGATCTTGGCGACCTTCCAGATGCCGCGCTCGTATTCGAGGATGTTGCCGGGACGAATGTCCACGCCGCTGATCTTCATCGGTCACGCCTTCGATAAGTGTCGGAGATTGGCGGGCGCCCTAGGCGTTGGCCTCAATTCATGCAAGCGCAACGCGGACGTGCTATGGGCGCGCCATGATCCGCTCGCTCATCGCCGCAGCCCTGCTTGGCGCGGTCGCTTCGCTCGCCTCGGCGCAGGGCCAAATCGACACGGTAGCTCGTGGAGCCTATGCGTGTGAGCTGCCGGGCGACGCGGACGTCGGGCCCGGACGGCCCCTCGTCGAACGGAATTTCGTGGTCGAAACCGGCTCACGCTACAGCACGGCGCACGGCGGCGGTGCGTACCTTCGCCGCGGCGACGTCGTCGAGATGACGAGCGGACCGCGCAAGGGCGAAAAGTATCAGGTGATGCGGCCCGGATTCCTGCGGCTGCTCGGCTCCGACGGTCGGCCTGGACGGCTGAGGTGCGTCCACCAGGGGCACGTGCCGAACTCCTAACCGGGCTTGTTGCCGCTCAACATTGGATAGGGGTCGACGTCCGTTGCGGGGTCGTACCACTTCGCTTGCGGCGTCGTGCGCATGATCTCGAAGTGGAGGTGCGGGGCCTCGGCGCTGGCGTCGCCGGTCGAGCCGACGGCGGCGATCACCTGGCCGCGTTCGACTCGCTGCCCTTCCTTCAGCCCGTCCGCGTAATGGTCGAGGTGGGCATAGTAATAGATCGTCGTGCGATCGGGCGAGCGGACATAGATCGTGTTTCCTCCGGGCACGGACTGGAACAATTTCTCGACCGTGCCCGGGGCGGCGGCGATAACTTCCGTGCCGCGCGGAGCCATGATGTCGAGCGCTCCATGGCGATGTCCACCGCGCATGTCGTTGAAGTTGTCCGACAGCTTGTCGGGCGAAACCCCGGCGACGGGGATCGTCAAGGCACCCGGCGGTGAGCCGTTTCGCGGCGTAGTGGCGCTCGCTGGCGCCGTGCCGACGGCTTGCGAGTGGGGCGAAGGTGGTCCCGCGCGGGCCGCGGACTTCGCATCCCGCGGAGCCTGCAGGTAGACCGATCCGATCACGATCCACGCCGCCGAGGTTAGCGTGGCCGTGACGACTATCGTCAAAAGGCGATCGGCGACGCGCATCCGCCTACGGCTGAAAGACGACCTTGGTGGAAGTGTCGACCATCTGCGCCAGCCGGGCCGCGTCCCAGTTGGTCAGGCGCACGCACCCGTGGCTTTGCGAGCGGCCGATGGCTTCCGGTTCGGCGGTGCCGTGGATGCCGTAGTGCGGCTTGGTAAGATCGATCCATACCACGCCCACAGGCCCATTGGGCCCGGGCGGCAAGCGCTCCTTGGTATCCGTCGCGCTCGCATCCCAGAACAGGGCGGGATTGTAGTTGAACGAGGGGTTATGATCGATTCCGGTGATCCCCCAAGTGCCAATCGGCAGCGGATCGTGCTGCGAGCCGGTGGTGACCGTGAACTCGGCTACCAGCTTGCCGGTGCCATCGTAGGCTTTCAACGAACCCTCCGATTTGTCGACGACGACCTTGGTGGCGTGGGGCTGTTCGGTGCCGACCCCGAGCGAGGCGAGCGTCGACTGCCAGCTCTTGTCCTGCACCTTGTCAGGGTCGATGCGGTCGGCGCCGATATTGGGCACGCGGACCAGCTGACCGGCGGCGAAAGGGGACGTACCCGCGGGCGGACCCGATGAGGTGGGCGTTGGAGACGGCGACGAAGTAGCGGTCGCCTGTTCGGCTGCTTTCGCGTTGCCCTGCGCGGTTGTTTCGCCGCCGCCCGCCAGCGCTGCGGCGTCGACGCCTGCGGGCTTTCCGCCAGGATTCAGTTGCTTCAGCATCGCGGCGGTTGTGTGGAAGCGCTCGGCGAGGCGTTCGTCGAGGCTTTCGTAGCCGAGATGCTGCAGCTGCGCCTGTTGCTCGGGTTTGTCCGGGATGGGCTGGTAGTCCGCCTGTGCCCAATCCTGCGGAATGCGCACCACGCGGGTCGCCGGAATGTTGTTCCACTGCGCCAGCGCTTGCTTGGTCGCGTCGTCGAGCGCGCCGCTGACGCTCAAGCCGTGAGCCTCCTGGAAGCCCTGCAACGCGTGCTTGGTCGACAGCCCCATCTTGCCGTCGATCACGCCGGGGCCGAAGCCCTGACGGTCGAGCACCACTTGAGCTTGCATGACCGGGCGAGGTTGCGGATCGGGGTACTGGTCTGGCGCCTGCGCGCCCGCTGCCGGATCGTTCGAGGCCATCGAGTCCGCGGCGCTCGCCACTGTCGTTACGGTGGTGGGGATCGCCGCCGCCTGCGTTGGCTGGGCCTGCTTGGGCGTGCCAGCGTTGTTGGAACCACAGGCGGCCAACGCCACCAAGAGAACCGCGACCGTGACCCTGCGCATAAGTGAGCGATTCTCCGATTACGGGGCCGGATCGCCCCAATTCGGAAGGGGCAACGTGTTAAGCGGGCAAAATATCCGTTGGGCCGCCTCGCTCTCGGCTTGCCGGGCCACGGTCGCGACCGCCCCGGGGTCGCATGTCAGGATATGGAACCACGCCAGCGTACCGGCGAAGATCATCGCGATTGCGTCAGCGGGACGTCTCGATGGATTTGCGGAACGCCCCCATGGCCGCCGCCTCATCCCCGCCCCATACGGCCGCGCTCACGGCCAGGAAATCCGCCCCGGCCTTCACCAGCGGCGCGCAATTCTCGGGCGTGATGCCGCCGATGGCGACGCAGGGAATCTCGAACAGCGCCTGCCACCAACTAAGCAGTTCCGGTTCCGGCTGGTGCTCGCTCGGCTTGGTGCTGCTCGGGAAGAAGCTGCCGAAAGCGACGTAGTCGGCCCCGGCCTCGCCGGCTTCCATCGCCAGGTGGCGGCTGGCATGGCACGTGACGCCGATTTGGGCTTCGCGCCCGAGCGCCTCGCGCGCTTCGCGCACCGTGCCGTCGCCTTGGCCCAGATGCACCCCGTCCGCCCCCACGCGCTTCGCCAGCGCGATGCTGTCATTGACGATGAAGGCCACATCGTTCGCCGCACAAATTGCCTGCAGCGGCTCGGCGAGACGGGCGGCCTCGTGCTGGTCACGTCCCTTCACCCTGAACTGGAAGGCCGCGACCGGGCCCGCTTTGAGGGCCCGCTCGAGCCGCCGAGGGAAATCGCCGCCAACATCGGTCGGTGAGATCAGGTAGAGCTGGCACGACGGGCGCTTCGCAGCGTTAATGCCGTCATGGTCGCTCACGCCTCTGCCCTCCCGGCGCCGGTGCGGATCGGTTGCTCCGGCTGGATCTACAAGCACTGGCGCGGGCTGTTCTATCCCGAGAAGCTTCCCGTCAAGCGCTGGTTCGGCTTCTACGCCGAGGAGTTCGACACGGTCGAGATCAACAACAGCTTCTATCGCTTGCCGCCGCGACAGACTTTCGAAGCCTGGCGCAGGCAGGCCCCGCCCGGCTTCTGCTACGCCGTCAAGGCCAACCGATTCCTGACTCAGGCGAAGAAACTGAAGGACTGCGAGGAGCCGCTGGCGCGCCAGATGGCCTCGTTCGAGGCGCTGAAGCCCAGGCTCGGCCCGATTTTGTACCAGTTGCCGCCGCGTTTCAGGCTCAACCTGGAACGGCTGGAGAGCTTCCTTCGGCTCGTGCCGAAGGACGTGACCAACGTCTTCGAATTCCGCGAGGCGAGCTGGTACACCGACGAGGTGTTCGCCTTGCTCGAACGCTACGGCGCAAGCTTCTGCGCCCACGACATGCCCGGGTCGAAGAGCCCGCGCATCGCCGTCGGCCCCATTGCCTATCTCCGATTCCATGGCGGACTCAGCAAGTACTACGGCCGGTACACCGACGAGATGCTGCTTGAGTGGACCGACTGGATCGCAGGACAGCACCGTGCCGGCCGTGCGGTGTGGGCCTATTTCAACAACGACCCGGAAGCTCACGCCATCCACGACGCGCAGACATTACGCGCGATGGTGCGCCAGGCCGGCATCGGCCGTATACGATCCGCCGAATCTCTGGAGATCGCTGGATGAGAATACTCCGAATTGCCCCTGCCCTCGCCGCGCTGGCGCTGGGCGGCTGTGCCACCCTGTTCGGCGAGCACTACGGCTCCGAGGAGAACCTCAAGCTCGGCGAGGTCGGCCATTTCGGCACCGAGCGGATCACGCCGATCAACGTCGACGAGGATAGCCGCTGCCCGGTGGGCACCAAGTGCATCTGGGCGGGAACGGTGCGACTGAAGGTCGATGTCTATCCCAACACCGTCGATCACGCCTATTTCGTGACGCTCGGGCAGCCCGCCGCGGTGGAAGGTGGCACTTTGCTGCTGGAGCAGGTTTCGCCCCAGCGCACTTCGACGGGCCAAATCCCGCCCAATCATTACACCTTCACGTTGCGCTACACCCCGGCGGCGGGACGTTAAGCCGAAACCTTCTGCGTGCTCGCGCGATGGATCTGGTCGATCGCCGCGCCGAGGGTCTCGTCGAACTCTGCGTCGGTTTGATGCGCCCGCAGGTCCTGCAGCAAACCGCGGCTGAAGCTGGCGATCAGGCGGTCGTTCTTTGCCAGCTCGGCACAAGCCTCCTCGGTGGTATAGCCGCCTGAGAGCGCGACGACCGCCAGCACCTTCGGGTGCGTGGTGAGTTCGCGATAGAAGTTCGGCACGACCGGGATCGAGAGCTTGAGCATGACCTGCCGGCCTTGCGGCAAGGCGTCGAGCTGCTTGAGAATCTCCGCCCTGACGATGGCCTCACCCTCGGCGCGATCCGGCGCCTTGATCGTGTATTCCGGCTCCAGGATCGGCATCATGCCATGAGCCAGCACCTGCTTGCCGGTCTCGAATTGCTGCGCAATCGCCGCCGCGATGCCCTTGGGATTCGCTGCGTTGATCACCGAGCGTTCCTTGGTCCCGAACACCCCCAGCCCTTTGGCGCGCTCTAGCAGCGCGTCGAGCCCCGGCATCGGCTTCATCAATTGAACGCCGTCGGCCTCGGCCTCGAGCCCCTTGTCGATCTTGATGAACGGCACGATGCCAAGGTCGATCAGCGCCCGCGGCACCGGCTTGCCGTCGACCGTCCCATCCATAGTCTTCTCGAACAGGATCGCCCCGATCACCTTGCCGTTGGCGAAGCTCGGGCTCCTGATGATCCGGCAACGCGCGTGGTGGATGAGGTCGAACATCTCGTCCTCGGTCGACCACTGATCTTCCTCGATGCCGTAGCCGCGCAGGGCCTTGGGCGTCGATCCCCCCGACTGGTCGAGAGCGGCAATGAAGCCGTTCGCGGCCGCGATCTTCGCGGCCATGTCCTGCTGGTTCATGCAATTGCCCTTGCTGGTTGTGCGTGGCCGAGACGCTTAAACACCACGTGTGCCGGCGGCAACCGGCGAACCGCCCAGCAATACAGTTGACGGATGGCTGCGTTTTCAACAGAATTCGCGCGCCAGGGGGGATGCTTATGCGTAAGTTCATCGGCGAGCTCGTAATTTCATTGGCTATGCTGGCCTTTGTCGCGCCAACTTCGGCTGCGGCCGGTGTGCCGAAGGTCGGCGATGTTGCACCCGATTTTCAACTGACCCTCGTGAACGGCCAGAAGGTGACTTTGGCCGACCTCAAAGGGCAAGTGGTCGTGCTCAATTTCTGGGCCACATGGTGCGTTCCCTGCCGCAAGGAACTACCCATGCTCGACGCCTACTACAGGATTCAAAAACCGCACGGATTGCGCGTTTTCGCTGTCACGACCGAGGGCTCGGTGTCCGAGAAAAAGCTGCACGAATTGTTTTCGCTGATGGCGATCGAGCCGATCCACAAAATGAAGGGGCCCTACACCTATCTCGAAGGCGTTCCGACGAATTTCGTGATCGATCGAGCCGGCAAGGTACGGTACGCGAAGGCCGACGCCTTTAACCTCGACACCTTGAATGCGGTTCTGATTCCACTGCTGCAGGAAGCCCCACCTCCGGACGCGAAGCTCGCTTCGGCTAATTAGCCAATGCAGCGACGCCCGGCAGTTGCTTGCCTTCCATCCATTCGAGGAAGGCGCCGCCCGCGGTAGAAACGTAGGTAAAGTCGCCCGCCACACCGGCCTGGTGCAGCGCCGCGACGGTGTCCCCACCGCCCGCGACCGAGACGAGAGACCCTTCCTTCGTAAGCGCCGCCGCCGTTCGCGCCAGCGCCACCGTGGCGGCCTCGAACGGCGGCGTTTCGAAGGCGCCGAGGGGGCCGTTCCACACCAGCGTGCGGCAGGTCTTGAGGACGTCCGCCAGCGCCTCCGTCGCCTGCGGTCCGACGTCGAGGATCATCTCGTCGGCTACCACATCGTGGACATTGCAGGTGCGCACGCTGGGCGGGTTCGGCGCGAATTCCTTCGCCACCACGACGTCATAAGGCAAGTGCACCGTACAGCCAGCGTTGTCCGCCGCGTCCATGATCGCCTCCACGGTGCCGACCAGGTCGTGCTCGCACAGGCTCTTGCCGACATCGACGCCGCGAGCAGCGAGGAAGGTGTTGGCCATTCCGCCGCCGATGATCAGGTGCTGGACCTTGCCGACGAGGTGTTCGAGCACCGCTAGCTTGGTCGAGACTTTCGCGCCACCGACCACCGCAGCCACCGGACGCTCGGGGGAGCCTAGCGCCGCCTCCAGGGCGTTGAGCTCGCGCTCCATCGCCCGCCCCGCGTAAGCCGGCAGCAGATGGGCCAGGCCTTCCGTGCTGGCGTGCGCGCGATGAGCCGCCGAGAACGCGTCGTCGACGTAGAAATCGCCGTTGGCCGCGATCGCCCTGGCCAGCTCGGGATCGTTGCTCTCCTCGCCCGGCCAGAAGCGCGTGTTCTCCAGCAGGCCGATGTCGCCCGGCCGCATGATCTGCAGCGCCTGGGCGACGATGGGCCCGGCAATCTCCGAAATGTACATCACCTCGCGGCCGAGCACCCGCTCCACGTCGCCCTGAACGAGGCTGAGCGACAGCGTCGAGTGGCGCTCGCCCTTGGGCCGGCCGAAGTGGGCCAGCAGCAGTACTTTGGCTCCGGCATCGGCGAGCTCGAGGATCGTGGGCGCGACCGCGTGGATGCGGGTCAGATCGGTCGCGCGGCCATCGTGCATCGGCACGTTCAGATCGACCCGCACCAGCGCGACTTTGCCGCGCACGTCGCCGAGATCGTCGCCCAGATCGTCGAGGGTGCGGAAGCGCGCCATGCCGCCCTTTACAGGAATTTCGCCATCACCCCGGCGGTGTCGATCATCCGGTTGGAGAAGCCCCATTCATTGTCGTACCAGCTGACCACGCGGCCGAGCTTGCCTTCGAGCACCGCGGTTTCCAGGCTGTCGACCGTCGAGCTCGCGGGCTGGTGGTTGAAGTCGTGGCTGACGAGCGGCTGGTCGGTGTAGTCGAGCACACCCTTCATCGGGCCTTCGGCGGCCGCTTTGAGCGCCGCGTTGATCTCGTCCTTCGTGGTCTCGCGCGAGGGCGTGAACACGAGGTCGATCAGCGAGACGTTCGGCGTGGGTACGCGGATCGACGAGCCGTCCAGCTTGCCCTTCAGCTCCGGCAGAACGAGACCGACCGCGCGGGCGGCGCCGGTGGTGGTCGGGATCATGTTGACAGCCCCGGCGCGAGCACGGCGCAGGTCCGAGTGGATCTGGTCGAGCATCCGTTGGTCGTTGGTGTAGCTGTGGATCGTGGTCATGAAGCCGCGCTCGATGCCGATCGCGTCGTTGAGCACCTTGGCGACGGGGGCGAGGCAATTGGTGGTGCAGCTGGCGTTGGAGACGATGTCGTCCTCGGCGGTCAGCGTGTCCTGGTTGACGCCGAACACGATGGTCTTGGAAACGCCGGTTGCCGGGGCCGAAATCAGCACCTTCTTCGCGCCCGCGGCCAGGTGCGGGCGGCTGGCTTCATCGGACTGGAAGAAGCCGGTGCATTCGAGCACCAGCTCCACGCCCATTTCCTTGTGCGGCAGGTTGCCGGGATCGCGCTCCTTCGTCACGGCGATGCGGTGGCCGTTGACGGTGATGCTGTCGGCGTCGCAGGTCACCGTGCCGGGGAAGCGCCCGTGGGTGCTGTCGTACTGGAAGAGCAGCGCGTTGGAGCGCGGATCGGCGAGGTCGTTGATCGCGACGAGGTCGAAATCGTGATCGTCGCGCTCCAGGATCACCCGGGCGACGAGCCGCCCGATGCGTCCGAAGCCGTTGATCGCTACCTTCGTCGTCATCTCAAAAACTCCTGTTACTCATCTAATTTCGCAAGGATTTTCGGCACGATCGCCTCGACGCTGAAACCGAATTCCGCGAACAGCACTTCCGCCGGGGCGGAGGCGCCGAAATGGTCGAGCCCGATGCGGACACCGTCGATGCCCGTGTAGCGTTCCCAGCCGAAGGTGGTGCCGGCTTCAATCGACACGGGCAGGGCATCGCCGGGCAGGATGTCGGCGCGGTAGCTTTCCGGCTGCTCGTCAAACAGCTCGGTGCAGACCATCGAGACGACATCCGCGCCGACGCCCTGCTCCTCGAGTGCGTCGGCGACATTCACCGCGAGTTTCACCTCCGAGCCCGTCGCGATCAGCACAACCCGGCGCGTCGCTTTGGCAGCACGCAAGCGATAGCCGCCCCTGGCGCACAGGTTTTCACTCGCGTCGTGGCGCAGGGCAGGCAGGTTCTGCCTGGTCAGCGCCAATACCGTCGGGCGGCTCGTCTCGCGCAAGGCCAGCTCCCAGCACTCCGCCGTTTCCAACGTGTCGGCGGGCCGCATCACCAGCAGGTTCGGTATCGCTCGCAGGCTCTGCAAGTGCTCCACGGGCTGGTGCGTCGGCCCGTCCTCGCCGAGGCCGATCGAATCGTGCGTCATTACGTAGACGACACGCACTTGCTGGATCGCCGACAAGCGGATCGCAGGCCTGGCGTAGTCGGTGAACACCAGGAAGGTGCCGCCGTAGGGGATCACCCCTCCGTGCAGCGCCATGCCGTTCATCGCCGCCGACATCCCGAACTCGCGGATGCCGTAGTAGACATAGCGGCCGGCGTAGTTCTCGGCGGTGAGCGCGCCGGTCGAGGGCGTCTTGGTGTTGTTTGACCCGGTCAGGTCGGCCGAGCCGCCGATCAGCGCCGGCACGGCCTGCGTCAGCACGGCCAGCGCCGCCTCGCTCGATTTGCGGGTGGCCATCTTGGGGCCTTCGGCAGCGACTTGGGCCTTGTAGGCCGCCCAGTCGTGGAGCTGCGGCAGCTCGCCGTTCATGCGGGCGCTGAACTCCGCGGCACGGGAATTGCCCTTTAGCCGCCCTTCCCACTCGATCCGAAGTCCTTTGCCACGCTCTCCGGTAGCATTCCAATCGGCGTAAATGTCCGCCGGGATTTCGAACGGCGGATAGCTCCAACCCAGCGTCTCGCGCGCGGCAGCCACTTCGGCTTCACCCAGCGCGGCGCCGTGCGTGGCGCTGGTGCCCTGCTTGTTCGGCGCACCCTTGCCGATGATCGTCTTGCAGGCGACCAGCGAAGGCCGCGGGTCGGCCACGGCCTCGTCGATTGCCCGGGCGACGTCGTTCACGTCATGGCCGTTGCAGCTGACGACATGCCAGCCGGTAGCAGCGTAGCGCGCGCGGATGTCTTCGCTGGTTGAAAGGTCGGTCGAGCCATCGATGGTGATGTGGTTGTCGTCCCACAGCACGGTCATCCGCCCGAGCTTGAGGTGCCCGGCAAGCCCAATCGCCTCGTGGTTGATGCCTTCCATCAGGCAGCCGTCGCCGGCGATGACCCAGGTGCGGTGATCGACCAGGTCGTCGCCGAATTCGGCGTTGAGGTGCCGTTCGGCGATGGCCATGCCGACGGCCATCGCCAGGCCCTGGCCGAGCGGGCCAGTTGTGGCTTCCACGCCTTCCAGATGCGTGTTCTCCGGATGTCCCGCGCAGGGGCTGCCGAACTGCCGGAAGTTCCTAATCTCGTCGATCGTCGGGTGCGCGTAGCCGGTCAGGTGCAGCACCGAATAGAGCAGCATCGAGCCGTGCCCGGCGCTCAAGACGAAGCGGTCGCGGTCGGGCCAGTGCGGATGCGCGGGATCGAACTTGAGGTACTTCGACCACAGCACGCTGGCCACGTCGGCCATGCCCATCGGCATGCCGGGATGGCCCGAATTGGCGGCCTGCACCGCGTCCATCGCTAGCGCGCGAATGGCGTTGGCCATCGGCGCGAGACGGGCGGGATCGAGGCTCATTCGGGGCTCCTGCAAGGCAACGAATGGGGCCGATTCGATGCGCCGCCTCTCTTGCGGACGGCCCATTCCCCGTCAAGCGCGGCGCCGAGCAACGCTGTCCGCCGCAGCCGGAGAACTGTTCACAGCTTTCTGCCGCAACGCTTTGCCCGCGCGGGCGCAATTGGTTAATCTCGCCCGATGGAGGGGGAACGCATCCTGCGGGCGCTGTCCCGGATCGAGGCCGCCGCGGCCAGGATCGAACGCGCGGCCCTCCAGCGCCCGCCTTCGTCCGGAGCGGCGGGCGACCCCGAACTCGAACGGAAGCATGACGCTTTGCGTAGCGAAACCGGCGCGGCGATTGCCGAACTCGACCGGCTGATCGGGGCGCTCGAATCATGAGCAACGTCACGCTGGACATCGCCGGGCGCAAGTTCACCATCGCCTGCGCGGAAGGCGAGGAAGCGCATATTTCGATGCTCGGCCACTCGATCAACGCCAAGCTGCTCGACATGCCGAATATCGCCAGCCAGTCCGAGGCGCGCGCCTTGCTTTACGCCGCGCTGCTGCTGGCGGACGAGAACCACGAGCTCAAGCAGGGCAATGGCGCATCCCCCGATTCCGCACCGGAAGTCGCGGACGGCGTCGAAGCCCTGGCCGCGCGGCTCGAAACCATGGCGTCGCAACTGGAAGGCCCGGGCTAACCGGCCGGCGAAGGGGGGAATACTCATGTTGCCGACCATCATCGTCGTCGCGATCGTCGTCATTCTCGTCATTTGGGCGATCGCCATCTACAACCGCCTGGTGCGGTTGCGCGCGCTGGTGAAGGAAGGCTTCAGCGGCATCACCGTTCAGCTGCGCCGCCGCGCCGACCTCGTGCCGAACCTCGTCAGCACCGTGCAAGGCTATGCCGCGCACGAACGCGGCGTGCTCACCGAAGTCACCGCGCATCGCGCCGACGCCACGACTGCCAGCGGAGTAGCCGCCACCGCGCAGGCCGACAACGCGTTCACCGGCATGCTTGGGCGGCTAATGGCGGTGGCCGAGGCCTATCCGGACCTCAAGGCCGACGCCAACTTCCGCCAGCTGCAGACCGAGTTGACCGATATCGAGGAGCAGCTGCAGGGCGCGCGGCGCTACTACAATGCCACCGTGCGCGACCTCAACAGCAGCATCCAGTCGTTCCCCAACGTTCTGTTCGCGCGGCCGCTGGGGTTCAGCGAGGCCGAGTTCTACGCCGATGCAGACGCCTCGATCCAGCAGGCGCCGAAGGTCGAATTCCCCGCGGCGCAAGGCTGATCCGGTGACTTGGGCCACGCGGCTGCTCGCGCCGCTGCTCGCCGCGCTGGCGCTGCTGCCGGGCGCGGCGTCGGCCCAGGAGCGCATCATCTCGTGGCGCAGCGACATCGATGTCCGCGCCGACAGCTCGCTCGATGTGACCGAGACGCTGCGCGTCGAGGCCGAAGGGGAAAACATCCAGCACGGCATCTTCCGCGACTTTCCGACAAATTACCGTCGCGACGGCAGGCCGGTGCGCGTCGGGTTCGACGTCCACAGCGTGGAGCGCGACGGCCATCCCGAACCCTACGACGCCGAATCCATCGACAACGGCGTTCGGATCAAGATCGGCAGCGCCAGCACTTACGTCCCGAGCGGCCAGCACACTTACGTCGTCCGCTACACCACCACGCGCCAGCTGGGCTTCTTCGACGGCTACGACGAGCTGTACTGGAACGTCACCGGCAACGGCTGGCAGTTCCCGATCGAAACCGCCGAGGCGCGTATCCGGCTGCCCAAGGCCGTGCCGTTCGGGCCCGAACGCGCGTTCTATACCGGCCCGCAAGGCGCGACCGAGCATAACGCGGAGACCTTTGCCGAAAGCCCGGGCGAAATCGCCGTTCGCACAACCGCGCCGCTGGGGCCCTACGAGGGATTCACTGTCGCGGTGCGCTGGCCCAAAGGGATCGTCACCGAACCGCCCAAGCCCTCCGCGGCGTCACAAGCGCTGCGTGACAAGGCCCCCATCGCCGCCGCGCTGGCGGCGCTGCTCGGCCTGTTGGCCTATTTCTTCTACGCCTGGAAACGCGCGGGCCGGGGCCCCCGCGCCGGCACGGTGGTGCCGCTGTTCACGCCGCCCGACGGCCCTTCGGCGGCGGCGACGCGCTACGTCAAGCGGATGAGCTTCGACAACCGCTGCTTCGCCGCGGCGATCGTCGCGAGCGCGGTGCATCGCGAGCTCAAGCTGGTCGAAACGCACGAGGGAATTTTTCACAGCAAAAAGACTTCGCTCACGAAGACAAGCGGCAAGGGCGATCTGCCGCCGCCGGAGCGGGCGATGCTCGCCGCGCTCTTCCAGGGCGGCGACACGATCGAAATGGAAAGCGAGAACCACGAGCGCTTCAGCGCCGCCCGCAGCGCGCTGAACGACGGCCTTGTGGATGCTTACAAGGACGAGACGTTCGTTACTAATCTAGGCTGGGCGTGGATCGGCCTGGCCCTGCTGTTTGGGGCCATGCTCCTGGTGGCGACAGTGATAGTGTTCGCCGATTTCTACGCGACCCCGAGCGAGCGGACCTTCCCGATCCTCGGCCTGGCGGCCATGACGGCCGCCTTTCTGGCCGCGTCGCGCCACCGCAAGGGCTGGGTCAACGGCCTCTTCATCGCGGCGTTGATCCTGCTCGGCGTGTTCTGCCTCGGCGTCTCGTTCGTCGGTATCGCCAATGTCGAGCCGATCGGCACATTCGCCTGGATGGCCGCACCGTTGCTGACGCTGCCGTTGGTCATCTCGGCCTTCGCCTGGATGAGCGCACCGACTCCGAAGGGCCGCGCGCTGATGGACCGCATCGCCGGCTTCGAGCAGTATCTTTCGATCACCGAGGAAGCCCGGCTCGAAGCGATGCATCCCCCGGAGAAGACGCCCGAGCTTTTCGAACGCTACCTGCCGTACGCGATCGCCCTGGGCGTCGAGAACCATTGGGCCAGCAAGTTTGCCGCCGTGCTGGCCGCCGCCGAGGCCGATCCTTCGCGACAGGGCAGCGCGTTCGGCTGGTACGTCGGCTCGGGCAACGTGTGGTCGAACCCCGGCCGCTTCGCCGGCGACATGGGCGGCTCGCTCGCAAGCACGATTTCGTCAGCGTCGACCGCGCCTGGCTCAAGCAGCGGCTCGGGCGGTGGCGGCGGTTCCGGCGGTGGCGGAGGGGGTGGCGGCGGCGGCGGATGGTAGTCGCGCGCCTTGCCGCTCGCCGGCTTAGCGCCTACATTGCTGGGCGGCGGGACTGCCCGGCACGCGCCGATCGAATATCCCTGAGGCTATAAGCAATCCTTGGGAGCTGTCCCTGCTCGGTTCACGGGTTCGTCCCGAGGGCCGATGCACACGGCGCCCACCTGACGTTGAGGCGTCAGAGGATTTCCCCGGCTCCGACCCATGGTGGTTCCGCCACTTGCTCCGACCTCCGACGTTGGGCATGGGGGCGCGATGTCCGATCCCCAAGCCTCTGCCATCAAGAAGGAAATTCGCAATCGCCTGCGCAAGGCGCGGGTCGAGCACGCGGCGTCGCTGCCACCGGAGGTTAGCAAGCTGGTGTTTCACCGCCCGCCGACCGCGGTGCTCGATCTCATCCCGGAAGACGCGGTAATCGGTCTCTATCGCGCCGATCCGGGCGAGGCGCCGGCGAGCGGCTACGCGAAGTTCCTCTTCGAGCGCGGGCACACCATCGCCCTCCCCTGGCTGGTCAACCTCCAGACGCCGATGATCTTCCGCGTCCACACCGACCCTTACGCCGAAAGCGACCTCAAGAAGGGCTACTTCGGCCTGATGCAGGGCAGCGAGTCCGCGCCCGAGGTGGTGCCCGACGTGCTCATCATGCCGCTGGTCGCCTTCACGGCCGACGGCCACCGGCTCGGTCAGGGCGGCGGGTTCTACGACAAGTGGCTCGGCGCCCACCCCGACACGATCCGCTTCGGCCTCGCCTGGGACATGCAGGAAGTGCCCGAACTGCCGGTCGAGCCGCACGACATGC
>JANWHA010000083.1 GCA_025450635.1 Croceibacterium sp.
ACGGCATGTCGACTATCACCAGGCTATGGTAGCTGCCGCGCACCACCGCCGCGCCGTGGGCGATCATCATCTCGAGCGTGACCTGCAGCGTCGAGGGGAGGCCATAGACCACCTGGCCGAGCGAATCCCCGACCAGCAGGATGTCGCAATGGCGGTCGAGCAGCTGCGCCTGGCGCGCGGTGTAGGCGGTCAGCATGACCAGCGGCTGCTCGGTCTTGCCTTCGAACTTGCGGCGCATGATTTCAGGCACTGTCAGCCGCCGCATCGGCTGCGGCGTGGGATGGGCACGGCTGGTCGAGGTGTCGAGCTGGTAGGTAGTGGACATGGCGGGGTGTGTAGCCGCTGTCTGGCGGAAATAGAACCGTTCCTCCGGGGTGCAGTCGATCGGAGCGCTCAGGAAATGAGCCACGTGAGCCGAACCAACCAGAAGAGTCAGGCCCGGACTTGTTCCGGGCCCAGGCTTCTCTTCTCCAACGGTGCGCCCGGAATGAAGGAAGCTTCGCCCCGGAACAAGTCCGGGGTGACAAACCTGGGTTATCTGGCGCGCGCGGACAAAGCGGGGGAAGCCCGGGCGTTTCGGGCTTGTCTTGCCGGGCCACCCCGCTAGCGTCCGCACCATAGATGAGGTGGGGCCATTGCCGCCATCCGCCCAGGGACAAGAGGGAACGCCTCCTATGATCTTCGACCGCGTCAAGCCGCTCGACGCCATCCTTGCGACGGCGCAGAAGAAATCGCTCAAGCGCACGCTCGGCTGGTTCCAGCTCACGCTGTTCGGCATCGGCTGCGTGATCGGCACGGGCATTTTCGTGCTCACCGCGGTCGGCGCGCAGAAGGCCGGGCCGGGGCTGATGCTGGCCTTCGCCATCGCCGGCGCCGTCTGCATCGTCGCCGCGCTGTGCTACGCCGAGATCGCTGCGATGGTGCCGGTCGCGGGCAGCGCATACACCTACAGTTATGCGACGGTCGGCGAGTTCTTCGCGTGGACCGTGGGCTGGGCGCTGATCATGGAGTACGCCATCGCCGCCTCGGCGGTGTCGGTCGGCTGGTCGGGCTATTTTACCGGCACGTTCCTCAATCAGTTCTTCGGGATACATCTGCCTACGTGGCTGAGCGCCGGCCCGCTCGCGCTGGGAGGTGTCGACGGTGGGTTCATCAACCTGCCGGCCTTCGTCATTGCCCTGCTGGTCACCTGGCTGCTGGTGATCGGCACGAGCGAAAGCGCCAAGGTTAACGCCGTGCTCGTGGCCATCAAGGTCATTGCCCTGACCATCTTCGTGGCGCTGACCTTGACGAGCCGAGACTTCAGCGCCGCCAGGTTCAACCCGTTCCTGCCCGCCGGCGTGTTCGGCGGCTTCGGTACCGGCGTCGGCGCGGTCGGCGCGGCGGCGACGATGTTCTTCGCCTATGTGGGCTTCGATGCCGTTTCGACCGCCGCGGAAGAGACCAAGAACCCGCAACGCAACGTTCCGATCGGTTTGGTCGGATCGCTGCTGTTCTGCACGGTGTTCTACATTCTCGTCGCCGCAGGTGCGATCGGCACGATCGGCGGGAATCCGATCATGGGCGCCGCCGGGCCGCTCGTGACGGGCTCGCCCGAGCTCGCCCGCCAATGCGCGATGCCTCAATTCGCCGATGCGCTGGTCTGCTCGAAGGAACCGCTTGCCCACGTGCTGCGCGTGCTCGGATTCTCCTGGGCCGGCAACCTGATCGGCGTGGCTGCCTTCCTGGCGCTGCCGTCGGTCATCCTGGTGCTGATCTTTGGCCAGACGCGCATCTTCTTCGTGATGAGCCGCGATGGGCTGCTGCCGGGCGTGCTGAGCACGGTGCACCCCAAGTTCCGCACACCGTACGTGGTCACGCTCATCACGGGCATCGGCGTGGCGGTCGCGGCGGCCTTCTTCCCGGTCGGCAGCCTGGCCGACATTTCCAACGCGGGAACGCTCTACGCCTTCCTGATGGTGGCGGTGGCCGTTCTCATGTTGCGCAAGAGCGATCCGAACCGCGCGCGCTTTTTCCGCGTGCCCGGCGTGTGGATCGTCGCCCCGCTGACGATCCTCGGCTGCCTGTTCCTGTTCCTGAACCTGCCGAGCGCGGCGATGCTGTTCCTGCCTGGCTGGAGCGTGCTCGGGCTGATCATCTATTTCGCCTACAGCCGCGGCAAGAGCCATCTCGGGCGCGGGATCGTGGAAGTGGTCGACGAGATTGGCGGTGAAGAGACGATGGTGCCGATCCACCCGCCGCACGGCGACTGAGTGGAGCCGCTGAGCGCTTGCGATGGACGACACATTTCCCATTCGCGCTCTGAACAAGCCTCTGCCGATCCTTGGCTGTGTCGTCCTTTCGCTGGCTCTGGCTATCTGGATCGATGCCAAGATCTATCCGGATCACGGGAGAGTCGTATTTTTTTCGGCGATCATGTCGTGCTTTGCCCTGTATTCAGGCCTCGATATGTTGAAGCGAGCATCAATCGTAATTTTCGTCATTATTTACGTAGGATTGCATGTCGCCCTTTGTTTCATGGGTGCGCTCGCAGATGACGCGTATTACGGAGCGGTTCTGCTTCCGGCGGCGCTCTTGGATTACGCCGTGTACGTTTACGTTTTGTATTTTTTGTATCGCCGCCCTGCCTAGCGATGGCTACAACCAAAAAAGGGGCGCTCGTCTCGCGACGCGCGCCCCTTAGTTCGTACTGATGTGTCCCATCAAAGCTGGCCGAGCATGTAGTCCGCGCTGGATACGTTGAAGTCGCCCGGGGCCTCGACGTTGAGCTCCTGCACCACGCCGTCGTCGACGATCATCGAGTAGCGCTGGGCGCGCGGGCCCATGCCGAAGCCGCTGCCGTCCATCGTCAGGCCGAGCGCCTTGGCGAAGTCGCCGTTGCCGTCGGCCAGCATGGTGATGTCGTTCGAGCCGTTGGCCTGGTTCCACGCCTGCAGCACGAAAGCGTCGTTGACCGCGGTGCCGACGATCTCGTCGACGCCCTTGGCCTTGAGCTCGCTCGCCTTGTCGACGAAGCCCGGCAGGTGCTTGGCCGAACAGGTCGGCGTGAAGGCGCCGGGCACCGAGAACAGGGCGACTTTCTTGCCCTTGAAGTATTCGCCCGACTGGACCTTCTGCGGCCCCTCGGCGGTCGCCTTGACCAGCGTCACGTCCGGCAGCTTGTCGCCCTTGGCTATCGTCATCAGAATTCTTCCTTCCTGTCCCGTCCAGGCGTTAGATAAGTCTTCGCGGAGCACGCGCAAGCCGTGCCTGGGTGGTCGAGTGAGGGCGCGCGCCTAGTCTTTCCAGCCGGCGCCCGGATTGAACATGTCGAAGGCGATGGCAAGCCGGTTCCACCCGTTGATCACGAGGATGGCCATCGTCAGCTTCACCGACTCCTCCTTGCTGAACTGCGCGGCGAGAGCGGCGTAGACGTCATCCGGAGCACGCTTGTCGGCGATTAGCGTGACGTGATCGGTCCATGCCAGCGCGGCGCGCTCCCGCTCGCTGTAGCATGGCGCCTCTTGCCACGCGCCCAGCAACGCGACGCGCTGCTCGGTCTCGCCGGCCTTGCGCGCCTCGAACGTGTGCATGTTGAGGCAATTGGCGCAGCCGTTGATCAACGAAGCGCGGATTTTCACGAGCTCCAGCAGGGGCTTTTCGAGCCCGCTCGCCTCGACCTTGGTCGAGAACGCGGACCATGCGGCGGCGACGTCGGGCGCGGCGGTGAACGGATTGAGGCGCTGGGTCATGATCGAGGCCTTTCATCGATGTGACGGCGCCCTGACAAGGCGGCGCGATCAGGCGCCTTCGCGCAAGCCGGCGGGCATGTCGAGGCCGGGTTTGCGTCCGGCGCGATCTGCGTCTATGTGCCGACACCGGCGACGCATGGAGCCCCGGCTCGCCTCCCACACCTTGCAGGAGAACACACCGTGGCCACCGCCGTTGCCGAGCACGACTACATCGTCAAGGACATCGCTCTCGCCCAGTTCGGGCGCGACGAGATCGCCATCGCCGAAACCGAGATGCCCGGCCTGATGGCCACTCGCGAAGAATTCGGCGCCGCCAAGCCGCTCAAGGGCGCGCGGATCACCGGGTCGCTGCACATGACGATCCAGACCGCGGTGCTGATGGAGACGTTGCAGGCGCTGGGCGCGGAATTGCGCTGGGCGACGTGCAACATCTTCTCGACCCAGGATCACGCCGCCGCGGCGATGGCCGCCGCGGGCATCCCGACTTTCGCCATCAAGGGCGAGAGCCTGGCCCAGTACTGGGATTACGTCGGCAAGATCTTCGACTGGGGCGACGACGAGACCGCCAACATGATCCTCGACGACGGCGGCGACGCGACGATGTTCGCACTGTGGGGCGCGCGGGTCGAGGCCGGCGAGGCGCTGCCCGAACCGAGCAACCACGAGGAAGTCGAGTTCCAGCGCGCGCTCAAGGAATTCCTCCAGCGCAAGCCGGGCTATCTGACGCAGACGGTCAAGAACCTCCACGGCGTGTCGGAAGAGACCACCACCGGCGTCCACCGCCTCTATTCCCTCGCCAAGCAGGGCAAGCTGCCGTTCCCGGCGATCAACGTGAACGATTCCGTGACCAAGTCGAAGTTCGACAACCTCTACGGCTGCAAGGAATCGCTCGTCGACGCGATCCGGCGGGCGACCGACGTGATGCTGGCCGGCAAGGTCGCCTGCGTCGCCGGTTTCGGCGACGTCGGCAAGGGCAGCGCCGACAGCCTGCGCAACGGCGGCGCGCGCGTGCTGGTGACCGAGATCGACCCGATCTGCGCGCTGCAGGCGGCGATGGAAGGCTACGAGGTCGTGACGATGGACGAGGCGGTCAAGCGCGCCGACATCTTCGTCACCGCCACCGGCAACGAGGACGTGATCACCGCCGAGCACATGAAGGCGATGAAGAACATGGCCATCGTGTGCAACATCGGCCACTTCGATTCCGAGATCCAGATCGGCGCCTTGTCGAACTACGACTGGAAGGAAGTGAAGCCGGGCACCGACATCGTCACGTTCCCCGACGGCAAGCAGATCATCGTCCTCGCTCAGGGCCGCCTGGTGAACCTGGGCTGCGCGACCGGCCACCCGAGCTTCGTGATGAGCTGCAGCTTCACCAACCAGGTGCTGGCCCAGATCGAGCTGTTCACCAAGGGCGACGAGTACGACAACGACGTCTACGTCCTGCCCAAGCACCTCGACGAGAAGGTCGCCGCGCTGCACCTCGCCAAGCTCGGCGTGCACCTGACGCAGCTAAGCCAGCGGCAGGCGGATTACATCGGCGTGCCGGTGACGGGGCCGTTCAAGCCGGATCACTACCGGTATTGATCCGGGTCCTTCGAGACGAGCCTTCGACTTCGGGCCCTTCGGCAAGCTCAGGGCCCTACGCTCAGTCTCGCCTCAGGATGAGCGGATGTTATTCAGAACCGCTCATCCTGAGGAGCGGCTGAGGAGCTCGCCCTTTGACGCCGCCTGCGGCGTCGCTCAGGATGAACTGCGCCTTTGGCGCAGCGAGCGTCTCGAAGCCGCGTCTCGAAGGACATTGCATCCCACCCTTGCGCCGCATAGCTGAGGCGGATGGACCTTTCCCCCACCGCGCTGGTGCTGCTCGGGCTGCTGCTGGCCGCGTGGACCTTCGGCGCGGCGTGGCTGGCGCTGGCTGCGGCGCAACGGGCCCGCCAAGCGAAAGCTGCGCGCTCGAGCGCGCGGCGGCTCACGCGGATGATCGAGGATTCGCCGGCGGTGCCGATGCTGGTCAAGGCCGACGGCAAGATCGAAGCGCCCGAGCGCATCGCCGCCTGGCTCGGGCTCGACAAGATGCCGGGCTACCTGAGCGAGCTCGGCGGCGAGGAGGAGGGCCTGTTCCCCGGAGAGCTGGCCGAGCTGACCGAGGCGGTGCGCAAGACGCAGAAGACCGCCTCGCCGTTCCGCATGGTCCTCACGCCGATCGGCTCGGGCCGCAGCCTGGCGGTGCGCGGGCAGCTGGCCGACCAGGCGATCTCGCCGACCAGCGCCGCGCTGCTGTGGTGGTTCGACTTCTCGGAAACGCAGGGCGAACTGACCCGCCTGCGCGCGGAGACGATGCGCGCGCAGGGCGATTTCTCCGCGCTCGTCGGTCTGATCGAGGCGGCGCCGATCCCGATGTGGTTCCGCGGGCCGGACATGAAGCTGCGCCTGGTCAACAGCGCCTATGTGAAGGCCGTCGGGGCCGACAAGGCCGAAGCGGTGGTGCGCAAGCAGGTCGAGCTGATCGAAAAGGTCGACGGCCTCTCCGCCTCGCAAGTCGCCAATCAGGCGCGCGACAAGGACCTGCCGGTCGAGCGCATCGTCCAGGCGACGGTCGGCACCCAGCGCCGCACGCTGCGGGTGAGCGACTTGCCGCTCGGCGAGGACGGGGTCGCCGGCTACGCGATCGACATCGAGGAGATGGAGGAGCAGAGCCGCGAGCTGCGCGCGTTCCGCGAGGCCCAGCGCTCGATCCTCGACCAGTTGTCGATCGGCGTCGCGCAGTTCGATGCCGACCGCAAGCTGGCCTTCTCGAACCTGCCGTTCCAGCGCATCTTCGCGCTGCCGGCATCGCTGCTGATCGATCCGCCGAGCTTCGACCGCTTCCTCGACATGGCGCGCGACGAGGGCCGATTGCCGGAGATGCGCGATTTTCCCGCCTGGCGCCGCGAGCTGGGCGAATGGTTCAGCGCCGGCGCGGTGCAGGAGGAAGCCTGGACGCTCGGCGACGGGACCCACCTCAGGATCGTCGCCCAGCCGATGCCCGATGGCGGCCTGGTGCTGATCGCCGAGGACCGCACCGAATCGCTCGCGCTCTCGGCCACGCGGGACACGCTGCTGCGCACCCGCACGGCGACGTTCGACAGCCTGTTCGAATCGCTCGCGGTGTTCGCGCCGGACGGGCGGCTGCAGCTGTGGAACCGGCGCTTCGGGACGATCTGGAGCCTGCCCGAGGAGTTCCTCAACGAGCACCCGCGAATCGACGCGGTGCTCGAGCGGATCGCGCCACGCCTGGCTCGCCCGGGGCAAAAGGCGGCAATCGGCGAAGTCGTGCGCACAGCGACGCTCGATCGTCAGCAGCGCAGCGGCCAGGTCGTGCTCAGCGACGGCCGCACGCTCGAATTCGCCGGCGTCCCGCTGCCGGACGGCAACGGCCTGCTGACGGTGCTCGACATCACCGATTCGA
>JANWHA010000084.1 GCA_025450635.1 Croceibacterium sp.
CGGTCGGCCGCCGCAAGCCGTTCCTGCTCGCCTTCATGGTGATCTTCTCGTTCTGCTCGGTCCTGTCGGGTCTTGCCGCGAGCTTCGGCACCTTGCTGGCGAGCCGCGTGGTGATGGGCGCGGTCGAGGGGCCGTTCCTGCCGATCTGCCTGGCGATCATCGCCGCGGCGAGCGCGCAAGGCCGGCGCGGCTTGAACGTCGGGATCGTCCAGAACTTCTTCGGTTCGCTGATCGGCACCGCGATCGCGCCGATCGTGCTGGTGTGGATCGCCGATCATTACGGCTGGCGGAGCGCGTTCTACCTGTCGGCGGTGCCGGGGCTGCTGCTGGCGCTGCTCGTTTGGCGTTTCATCCGCGAGCCGGCGATGCCTTCACGCCCGGCAGGGGAACAGCGAACGCCGCTGGACCTCGGAATGCTGGTCAATCGCAACATCGCCATCTGCTCGCTGCTCAGCTGCCTGATGGTCGGTTCGCTGGTGATCGGTTCGATCTTCCTGCCGCTGTTCTTCACCGGCCCGCGCGGGTGGGAGCCCAAGACGATGAGCTTCGTGATGGCCGCGCTCGGCCTGACCCCCGGCTTGGGCGGCGTGCTGGTCAGCTGGACGTCGGATCGGATCGGCCGCCGACCGCCGATGATCTTCGGCTGTTTCCTGGCGGCGATCTGTCCCTTCGCCGCTTTGTGGTTCGGCGGCTCGATTCCCGTTCTCGCCATGATCATGTTCGCCAGCTGGCTCGGCATCGGCGTATTCCCGCTGTTCATGGGCCTGGTGCCGGCAGAAACGGTGGGGCACGCCAAGGCAGCGACAGCAATGGGCCTCGTCGTGGGGATCGGCGAGCTGTCGGGCGGCTTCCTGGGCCCGCTGATCGGTGGCAAGCTGGCTGACCTGCACGGCTTGCAGGCGCCGTTGCTGATCCAGGGGGTGCTCGCGATACTCGCGGGCTTTGTCGCCTTCGGGCTGGTCGAGACCAATCCCCGCATCCTCGCCCGCCGCGCGGAAGGAGCCGTTGCATGAGCGATTTCGAGACCGTCGTCTGCGACGTCGAGACGACGATGAAATACGTCGTGCGCGGGGAGAAATCGACCTTCCATCCGGGCGAGCGCGACAAGAGCTACTGGCCCGTCGACGAGCGCCGGGTGACGATCCACGACGTGCGGCCCATCGTCGACCAGCTGTCGTTCGAGCGGAACGGCTTCGTCGTGGTCGACCAGCCGACAGAGGTGACCGAGTTCACCAACAAGGACGAACTCGCCCGCTATTGCCGGCAGACCGAGGGGCTGGTGAAGCGGCTGACCGGGGCGGACAAGGTCGTCAGCTTTGGGCCCATCCTGCGCACCAACGCGCCAGGCGCCCACGGACACAACCAGCCAGCGTTCGGCGCCCATGTCGATTACGGCGCGCGCACCGTCGCGGACTTCACCCGACAGTTGCTGCCGGCGGAGGAAGCCGAACGGCGGCTCAAGGCTCGGCACATGCTGATCAACGTGTGGCGACCCATCGTGATGGTCGAGAGCGCCCCGCTGGCGGTGTGCGACGCGAGCACCGTCAAGCGGCAGGACTTGTTCGACAGCGAGGTCGTGGGCGGCCTCGGAGATTTCAGCCGCCCGTCGCTGTGGGGCTTCAACCTAGCCTGGAACCCCGGCCACCGCTGGTACTGGGTCCCGCACATGCAACCGTGGGAGGCGCTGGTGTTCAAGCTGTTCGACAGCGACCCGCAAGCGACCCAGCACACGGCCCACAGCGCGTTCGACGATCCCAATACCCGGCCCGACGCCGCGCCGCGGCAGAGCGTCGAGATGCGGACGATCGCCTATCTCTAGCGTTCGGAAGGGCTGCTCGTCTCCAGGCCCTTGGTGAACATCAGCCGCTCGAGCCGGTAATCGGGATCGCGCACCATCCGCCGCATGCCGTCGAGCGCCGCTTCCAGCTTTTCGCCGCCGCCGCAGGCGTGGAACACGAAGTCCTTGTAGGCGCAGGCCTGCGGGCTGGTCTTGTCGAGGAAGACCTGCCGGCGCTCGTCGGCCCACACATCGAGCAGCGCGGGGTCGGCGCCGTCCAGCACGATCGCCGCCAGTGTCGGCCATAGCGCATAGGCATCGAACAGCCCGGTGGTCAGGCCGAAGCCCCCGGTCGGATTGGTAACGTGCGCCGCATCGCCGGCCAGGACCGCCCGGCCGGCACGGAAGCGCTCGGCGCAACGCTGGTGCATCTTGTAGGGGGCGGACTGGACGAGCTCGTAGTCGCCTTCCCCCGGCAGCAAATGCCCGTAGGCGGCGGGAATGCGCTCGGCGTAACTTTCCTCGGGCAGCGCGGCGTCTTCCATATAAGTGCAGCGCCACAGGCCCTCGCGGGTGATTTTGACGATAACCGCGCCCCATCGGTCGTCGACCACCATCGTGGACTGCCAGTAGCCGCCGCTTTCGAAATCGTGATGCAAGTTGGTGGCGACGAAGCGTTCGGGCCAGGTGAAGCCCTCGAATGCCAGGCCGAGTGTCCTGCGAACCGCGCTGCCCGCGCCGTCGGCGCCGACAATGTATCGGGCCCGCAGCTCGACGGGGTCTTCGGGAGAATCCGCGCGGACGGTGACGCCCTCGTTATCCTGCGTCAGGCCGGTGAAGGCCGTCTGCCAATGGATTGCGGCGTGAGGCATCGCCTCCAGCCGGCGCTGGCAGATCTCCGCCAGCCGGTCCTGTCCAAGCTGGATGTTGTAATTGAAGCGGGTGATGCGGGAGAGCACTTTCAGGTCGTACGGCAGGCGTTCGCCGGTCTTCTTCACGAACCACAGGTAATCGTCCTTGGTGTAGCCTGCCTGCTCGGCCTCCTCGCGGATGCCGAGACGTTCGAGCCCGTCGAGCATCGACCAGTGATAGACACAGGCGCGCGGGCTTGAGATGATCGCGCCCTCGGCTTCGATCAGGCAAACGTCGACGCCCGCCTGCGCCAGCCCGAGCGCGGTCACGAACCCGGTCGGTCCGCCGCCGACGACGATCACGTCATGGTCTACCATTCGCCTATCATGGCCGAGGCTTGCCCGGCCTGCAAAGGGCCTTTCGCCGCGCGGCTCACTCGCCTAGCAGGACTTGCGCCGGAGTCGCCAAGGCCCGGCTGGATGGAGAGCGGTTTGGGCCATTTCGATTTCCTGACGACTATCGAGGCGCGCGGCGGCGAGTACACCCTGCACGGCATTTGCGACGAAGAATTCGCGCCCGTGTTCGACGCCTTCGTCGAGAACTTTCAACAGGAAGAGGAGCTCGGCGCGGCGTGCTCGGTGGTCATCGACGGCGAAACGGTGGTCGACTTGTGGGGCGGCTGGGCCCGCGCCGATCGCTCGCAGGACTGGGACGAGCACACCACGGTTTGCATGATGAGCGTCGCCAAGGGCGTGACCGGCATCTGCTTCAACATGCTGATCGACCGCGGCCTCGTCGATCCAAATGAGCGGGTGGCTGCCTACTGGCCGGAGTTCGCGCAGAACGGGAAGCAGGACATCACCGTGCGGATGATCCTCGACCATACCGCGGCGATCCCGGTTCTGACCGACGATGTGATGTCGCCCGGAGGGTTCTTCGACTTTCCCGCCTACATCAAGGCGCTCGAAGTCCAGCACCCGCTGTGGCCACCCGGCACCCGCGCGGCCTATCACGTGCACAACCAGGGCTTCCTGCTCGGCGAGATCATGCGCCGGGTGACCGGCATGACCGTCGGTCCGTTCCTCAAGGAGAACGTCACCCAGCCGCTCCACGCCGAATACTACATCGGCGGAATGGACGAGCAGCAGCAGGCGCACGTCGCCGAGGTGCTGCCGAACACCGGCGCGCGCCTGTTCGCGGCGAAGGACCAGGCCGTGCCGGACGAGCCGACCACACCCGAAGGCTGGCAGGACGGCGCGGTCCTGCGCAGCTTCGCCTTCCTGCAGAACCCGCATGAGGCATGGTACGACACGATGAACTCCCCGACCTGGCGCGAGGTCGAGATCGCCAGCGGCTCGGGCCATGGCAATGCCCGCGGTGTCGCCCGCATTTACGGCGCGACCGTGGGCGAGGTCGACGGCATCAGCCTGTTGTCGCACGAGCGCCTGGAGGCGATGATCACCGAGCAGCACAACCAGATGGAACTGCTGCAGGACCGGCCCTACCACCAGGCGATGGGCGTGCTGCTCAACACGCCCGAGGCGGTCTACATGGGGCCGAACGTGAGGAGCTTCGGCCATCACGGCCTCGGCGGCTCGATCGGTTTCGGCGACCCCGACGCGAAGCTCGGCTTCTCGTATTGCTGCAACCAGATGCACGCGGTCGGCACCAACGGCCCGCGCGCGCGGCGGCTGATCGACGCGGTTTACTCCGCTCTCTGAAGGACGAACGATGGACAAGGACCTCTACGACAAGGGCATGAAAATCCGCCGCGAGGTGCTCGGCGATGCCTATGTCGATCGCGCGCTGGCGAAATCGAACGCCTTCAACGAGCCCCTGCAGGAGCTGGTGGCGACTTACTGCTGGGGCTGGACCTGGGGCCGAGAGGGCCTCCCGCGGCGCGACCGCAGCCTGATCAACCTGGCGATGATTGCCATCCTCAACCGCCACAACGAGTTGAAGGCGCACATCCGCGGCGCGCTCAACAACGGGCTCAGCCGCGAGGAAATCCGCGAGGTGCTGCTGCAAGTCGGTATTTACGGCGGCATCCCGGCGGCGGTCGACAGTTTCCGCATCGCCAACGAGGCGTTCGCCGAGCTGGATAACGAAGCGCAGGAGAAGCTCGACTGATGGACGACTTTGCGTGCATGCTCATCGAGCGCGAATGCAGCCGCCTGCCGCTGCTGTTCGCGCGCTACGCCGATGGCGGCGACCACGCCAGCCTCGCCCAACTGTTCACCGAGGATTGCGAGTTCGCCCGTCCATTCCAGCCGGATCATCCGTTTTACGGCCGCGACCGCGTGGAGGGCCTGTTCCGCGACCGCCCGCCGATCCTGGTGCGCCACATCGTCAGCAACGTGCTGGTCGAGGTGGTCAGCGAGACCGAGGCGCGGGGGACGAACTACCTTTCCATGCTTTCGTGCCACTCATCCACCGAGCCGCCGCAGCCCGCCGGCGGGCTCTACGTCGGCGGGTTCGAGGATCATTACGTCCGCACCCCCGGCGGATGGCGCTTCAAGAGCCGCTACGGCCACGTCGCGCTGCACCAGGGGGGCGCGATGCCGAACATTCCACCGCCGACCGATGAAGCGAGAGGACTGAAATGAGCGTCACCGCCGCCAACGCCAACGAGCAACTGGTGCTCGATTTCTTCGACGTGCTGTCCTCGGGCGACCTCGAGAAGCTGCGCCTGTTCTACCACGACAAGTCGACCTGGGAGCCGAAGGTCAAAGGCATCGCCGGCGCCGGCAAGCACGTCGGGATGGACATCATCGACAAGTTCCTCGCGCCGGTGCGCGGCATGTTCGAGCCGGGCGATCCCAAGGTCCACGTGCAGAACATGTTCAGCGCGGGGCCGATGGTGTGCGTCGAAAGCTACTCGACCGGCAAGACGCTCGACGGGCTGGTGTATGAGAACGACTATTGCTGGGTGTTCGAGGTCTCGAACGGCAAGATCGACGCGATGCGCGAGTACATGGACAGCCATTACACCGCCAAGCTGTTCGGGATGGAGTGATGCGCTTTTCGGGGAGGCCGATCCTGATCTCCGGCGCCGGGCGCGGGCTCGGCGAGGGAATCGCCCGGCAGCTGGCGGCGGAAGGGGCGATCGTCGGGGTGGCCGACATCAACGGCGAGACCGCGCGTGCGGTCGCCCGGTCGCTCAACGACGCCGGCGGGAAGGCGCATGCCTATCAAGCGGACCTTGGCCGGCGGCAGGAATTCTTCGACGTGGCGGAGGCGTTCGCCCGCGACGCCGGGCCGCTCAGGGCGGTGATCAACAACGCCAGCGTGCTGGTCTACGAGCCCATCGAGAACGTCACCGAAGAGACGCTCGACAAAATGCTCTCGGCCGGCCTCAAGAGCGTGTTCTGGGGCGTCCAGGCGTTTCTTGCCCACCGCGATGAGAGCGCGACCGGCAACATCCTCAACTACTCCAGTCCCGTCGCCTATCGCGGACGCCCGAACACAGGCGCCTACACCACGATCAAGGCCGGCATCGCGGGCCTCACCAAAGTCCTCGCCGGCGAGCTCGGCCCGCGCGGCATTCGCGTCAACGCCATCGCTCCCGGCAGCGTGCCGACGCCGGCGACCGAAGGCTTCGTGACGCCGGAGCAGTACGAACAGCGGGCGAAGACCATCCCGCTGCGCCGCAACGGCACGCCGGAGGACGTCGCGCAGGCCGCGGCTTTCCTGCTTTCGGACGAAGCGGCATTCATCAACGGGGCCATGCTCGCCATCGACGGCGGCATCATCGCGGCGGGGTGAGGATGCAGCACCGCACCCCTCTCCCGTCCGCCCAGAGCTTGTCGAAGGGCAGTTCTTCCTTTTGGCGCCGCGCCGAAGAAAAAGCGGTCCTTCGACAAGCTCAGGACGGACGGAGTTAGTATGGCCGGGGTTTGGCAAGCCCGCTTGGACAAGCTCCGTGAGGTGATCCTCGCCGATGTGGCGCGCGGGGATTACTATGGCGCGGTGGTAACCGTCGGGCGAGGCGGAGACCTTGTCTTCGCCGTAGCGCTCGGGGCCGAGGACGGCGCGGGCGAGCGCCCGCTCGCCTACGACGACGTGTTCTCGATCTTCTCGGTCACCAAGGCCTTCACCAACGTGCTGGTCCTGAAAGCGATCGAGGAAGGCCGCTTCGCGCTGACCACCAAGGTGCGCGACGTGCTGCCCGAGTTCACCGGCAAGCCGCGCGAGGACGCGACCTTCTATCACCTCCTCACCCACACCGCCGGGATGCCCGGCGTGTGGACGCCGAAGCCAGGGATGTACCTCGACCGGTTGCAGGAGCTGTTCGAAGCCTCGATCGAGAACGTCCACGGCGAGGTTCCGCCGGGCACCCGCTGCGACTACTCGCCGCTGGTCAACCACGTGCTGATGGGCACCGCGCTGGTGCGCACCGATCCGAAGGGTCGCAATTACCAGACGCTGCTGCACGAAGACTTGTTTGCGCCCCTCGGCATGAACGACACCAGCATGGGCCTGCGCGCCGACCTCGCGCCACGGCACGTCAAACCCGACATGCGCGGCACTGTGCCGATCCAACACCTGAGCCGCAACCTTCCCGGCGACCACGCGCTGTTCGAGGACCCGGAAGTCGAGGCCCCGCACGTCGGCTGCGCCTCGACCAGCGGTGACCTCTACCGCTTCGCCGAGATGCTCCGCCGCGAGGGCGAGCTCGACGGCGTGCGCATCCTCTCGCCGGCGATGCTGCGGCTCGCGCGGCAGAACCACACCGGCGACATGCCGAACGAGCTGTACAAGCGCGTCGCGGAAAATGCCGGCTGGGACGTCCCGCCAGCCAACCAGGGCATCGGCTTCCAGGTGCGCGGGACGGGCGTGTTTCATCACTTGTTCGGCACGCTCGCCGGCCCGGAGACGCACGGCAACTACGGCGCGGGAAGCACGATGTTCTGGGTCGATCCGGCGGCCGACGTCAGCTTCGCGCTGTGCAGCGCCGGCGTGATGACCCAGGCGGCGAACATCGAGCGCTGCCAGAAGCTGAGCGACCTCGCCCTTTCCGCCATGCTCTGAAGGAACACGAATGGCTGACGCCGACATCCTGGTAATCGGATCGGGCCACAACGGCCTCGTCGCCGCGGCCTACCTCGCGGTCGCGGGCAAGCGCGTGCTCGTGCTCGAGCGCAACGCGTGGTTCGGCGGCGGAGTGGTCTCGCGCGAGCTGACCCGGCCCGGATTCCGGCACGACCAGCATTCGATGAGCCACATCTTCATTCAGGGCAATCCGCTGTTGGCGAACGATGACCTTGGCCTCAAGCGCAAGTACGGCCTCCGGTACGTCTTCCCCGACGTGCCGATGATGAGCGTGTGGGAGGACGGGACCACTCTGCCCCTCCATCGCGACCCCAACAAATCAGCCGAGGCCATTCGAAAGTTCAGCGCCAGGGACGCCGAGACTTTCCTCGAGATGAGCCGCCGCGCCGCCGAGTGGCTGCCGATGATCCAGGCCGGCCTCTATTCGCCGCCGATGCCCTTGGGCGCGCAGACCGCGATGATGGACCAGAGCGCCGAAGGCCGCGAGATCTGGCGCACCACCCAGGTCAGCACGTTCGACCTGATGGAAGAGCTGTTCGAGCACGACAAGGTCAAGGCGCACTTCGGCCGGGTGGCGGGCGAGAATCTTGTCAGTCCGGACGAGAAGGCGACCGGCATCGGCGCCTACGTGTTCCTCGGCTTTCTCGAGAAGTTCGGGTTCGGCGTGCCGGTCGGCGGCTCGGGCAAGCTGACCGACGCGCTGATCGCCTGCATCGAGGACCACGGCGGCGCGGTGCGGGCGAATTGCACGGTGCGCGAGGTCGAGACGGATGGCGCGCGGGCGACCGGGGTGGTGCTCGACAGCGGCGAGCGGCTGTCATGCGCTGACGGCGTGATCGGCGCGATCCACCCGCACCACTTGCCGGAAATGGTCCCGAGCGTGCCCGCACAGGTAGCCAAGGATGCGCTGCGCACGCACATCACGCCGGCCGCCTGCTTCACTGTCCATGCCGCGCTCGACGCGCCGCTCAAGTTCAAGGCGGGCGACCTCTCGGCGGTGATGTACGAGCTGATGCCCGGCGATTACGAGGACATGCGCCGCGCGTTCGACGAGCTGCGCTACGGCCAGATGTCCCCGCATCCGCTGGTCGGCCTGGGTCAGTTGACCCAGCACGACCCGAGCCGCGCGCCGGATGGCAAGGCGATCTTTCACGCGTGGGACTACGTGCCCTATAAGCGGCCCGACGGCCGCAGCTGGGACGAAGCCAAGGGCGAGTTCGCCAAGAAGGTGATCGCGCGGATGGGCGATTTCATCGATGACATCGCCATCCTCGATTACCACTGCGACTCCCCGGTCGACATGGAGCGTACCAGCCCCAGCTTCTTCCGCGGCGACCTCCACGGTATCGCCACCACGACCTATCAGTCCGGCAGCCACCGCCCGACGCCCGAGCTCGGCCAGTATCGCGTGCCGGGAGTCGAGCGGCTGTACCTCGTCGGGCCGTTCCAGCACCCCGGCGGCGGCGTGTTCGGTGCGGGGCGGGCAACGGCGATGGTCATGGCCGAGGACCTCGGCATCGATTTCGACCGGATCAGGGCGGCGTGACGTGATCACCTGCGTTTCCCCGACCGTCATGCTGAACTCGTTTCAGCATCCATCGTGCCACACCGCGTCGTCGGTGCAGGCCGCGAAATGGACCCTGAAACCAGTTCGGGGTGACGGATTAGGGAGCGCCCGGCCATGAAAATTTATGCCGCCGACAAGTCCGAGCTGATGCAGGTCAGCAAGGTCGAGCGCCAGGGCGATAACCTCGTGCTCAAGGGCAAGGTGTTCGGCACCATGCCGATGGCTGCCACGCTGACGCCGGAAGAAGCGCGCGCGTTTCGCAAGCTGCTGACGCCCAAGCTCGTCTGGTTCATCCTCACCCTGCCGTTCCGTAAGGGAGCCAAGAAATGAAGCGCCACGAGGGCAAGACGATGCTGGTCACCGGCGCGGCGGGAGCGATCGGATTCGCCACCTGCCGCATCCTCGCCGAGGAAGGCGCGCGGGTGATGCTGGTCGATATCGTCGAGGACCGCCTGCACGCACGCACCGCGGAGTTGAAGGCCGCCGGGCACGACGCGCACGCCTTCCACGCCGACTGCGCCGACGA
>JANWHA010000085.1 GCA_025450635.1 Croceibacterium sp.
GGGCCGTGGACCGCGAAATGCGCTTCGTCTGCGAAGGCCAGCCGCAGTTGCTTCAGCGTGTCGGGCCATTCGTGCGCGCGGTGCGGCATCGTCACCAGGTTGGCGACGGTCAGGTGGCAGCGGCGGTCCGCGGTGTCCGGCGCCGGGCTGACAGTGGCCGCGTTGGCGGTCCACATCGCGCTCGCCGACCAGGCCCCCGCGATCAGCACCGGGTCGATCGCCGCGTCGGCCGCCAGCGCTTCGAGCCATGGCTCGTCCGGACGTGGCGGCGGCACGAAAAAGCCCTGCGCCACCCCGAGCGCCAGGTTGGCGCGCATCTTCTCCACCCCCTGCAACGCGGCCGCGCGCGGGTACGAGACGTCGCCGGCGTGCGCGGTGGCGGCGAGGTTACCCAAGCTCAGCCCGGCATAGTTGTGGGTCGGCCCGACGATCCCGTCGAAATTGATTTCGACCAGGCTCAAAGCGCGATGCTCCAGACCTCGTCGCCTGGGCTCACGCCGAGCGCCGCCGCGGCGATCTCGTCGATCGCCACCGCCCCCGGTTCGTCGATCTCGCGCATGCCGTAGCATGCCCTGAAGCTCGCCAGGTGCCCGGTAGCGAGGATTGCGCGCTGGCCGATGTCGAGCTCGGCCGACGAAACCCGGCCCGGGCGCGCCTCGGCGATGCTTTTTACCTGGCTTGTGCGCGCCGTCATCGTCGGGCCGCCATCGAAGATGTCGACGTAGCATTCGTAACGGAAGCCCTCGGCTTCGAGCATCTTCATCGCCGCGCGCCCGCTCGGGTGCGGCAAGCCGATCACCTCGCGCGCGCCGTCGTCGAGCATCGCGACGTAGACCGGGTGCTTGGGCATCAGATCGGCGATGAACTGGTTGCCGTGGATGGCGTTGAAATAGTCGGCGTCCTGAAAGGTCATGCCGAAGAAGCGCCCGGCGACTCCATCCCAGAACGGCGACCCGCCGCGCGCGTCGATGATCCCGCGCAGCTCGGCGAGAATGCGCTCGGCGAAGCGCAGCCGGTGCATGGCGATGAACAGGTAGCGGCTGCGCGCCAGCAACATCCCGTGCCCGCCCGAGCGCTCGTTGGGATGGAGAAACAGCCCGCCGACCTCGGTCGAGCCTTCGAGATCGGTCGTCAGGCTGAGCAGCTCGGCGCGCACCGTGCGGTCGAGTTCCTGCGAATGCTGGGTTAGCGTGTTGAGGCGATACGAATAGAACGGCCACTGGCGGCCGACTTGCGAGAATATCTGGCACGTCCCGCGCACGTCACCGCTGCGGGTGTTCTCGAGCACGAACACGAACAAGTCGTCGCCCAGCTCATCGTCGGTGCGGGCGAAGGATTCGGCCGAGCGCTCGAGCTTGGCGGTCAGCGCGTTGCGGTCGGGCGGCAGGTTGGTGAAGCCGCCGCCGGTGCTCTTGGCCATCTCGTAAAGCGCCTGCAGGTCGGTGGGGGTGGCGGCGCGGACGACGTAAGTCACAGCTCCGCTCCCGAGGCCAGGCGACAGAGCACGACCGCCGAGAGCGCCGCGCGCTCGGCCAGCGAGGAGACGATCAGGTACTCGTCCGGCGAATGGATCGCTCCGCCGCGCACGCCCATCGTATCGACCACCGGCACCCCGCAGGCGGCGATGTTGTTCCCATCGCACACGCCGCCGCTCGCCTGCCAGCCGAGCGGGCGGCCAAGGGCGGCCGAGGTTTCGGCGACGAGGTCGAACAGCTTCTGGGCCCGCGCATCGACCGGCTTGGGCGGCCTCGTGATCCCCCCGTGAAGCCCGATTGAGACCTGCTGGTCGGCTTCGACCGTGCCGATCAGCGCGGCGAGGCTGCGTTGGAAGGTTTCAGCGGCTTCGGTGGTCTTGGGTCGGATGTTGAACCGCAGGATCGCGTGATCGGGAACGACGTTGTTGGCCGACCCGCCGTCGATCCGCGCCGGATTGACGGTGAGGTCCGCACACTCCAGCGCCTTCAACTCCAGCGCCAGCGCGGCCGCGGCGACGACGGCGTTGCGCCCCTCCTGCGGATTGCGCCCGGCGTGCGCCGCGCGACCCTGCACCACCAGCGAGTAATTGCCGCTGCCACCGCGGGAATGGGCCAGCGTGCCGTCGGGCAATGCGGAAGGCTCGTAGGTCAGCGCCGCCGCCATGCCGCGCGCCAGCTCGGCGATCAGCGCGGCCGACGAGAGCGAGCCGGTTTCCTCGTCCGAGTTGATCATCACATCGTAGCCGGCCGTCCGCGCCGCGTCCGAGCTCTCGAACGCCAGCAGCGCATGCAGGATCACCGCGAGGCCCCCCTTCATGTCCGCCGCCCCGGGCGCGTTGAACGTGTCGGCGTCGCGCCAGGTGCCCGACTGGAACGGGTGATCGGCGGGATACACCGTATCCATGTGCCCGGTCAGCAGCAGGCGCCGTCGGGCATCGGGGCGGACTCGTAGCAACAGATGCCGGCCGTGCTCCTGCTCAATCTCGCGCCCTGCGGCATCGACCGATTTAACCGCGGTCGGTTGGCGCAAGTGCACTTCGCCCGGCAGCGCCGCGAAGGCGTCAGCGAGCTCGGCGGCCTGGCGCGCCAGGCCGGCCACATTGCCGGTGCCCGAGTTGATGGCCGTCCACCGCTCGGTGACGGCGAGCATCGCGCCCAGGTCGATGCCTTCGGTCAGGGCGCGTTCGAGGGCGGAAAGCTGTTTCATCTGCAACCGGCTTAGCCGGGCTTTACGCCCCGTCCAACCCCGAGAACCGGGAGCGCGTCGTGACTCCCTTCGTAACGGCCCAAGAATCGATTGCCCGCCGGCGATTCAACGTGCAGCTAGCTTCGCCACGGGATTGGCGTTGCGGTTTGGGGGACGCAGCTATGCTACGCAGCTTGATTGGCACACCGCGCGGCGGAATCTTCAAGGCCACAGGCGACCGTCACATCTACATCGTGTGGATGGCGCTCGTCTGGGCCGGCATGATCGCCGGCTTCCTGCCCGACATCGCGCGGTTTCGCTCCGAAGCTCCGCCGCCGCCGTTCATTCTCGATTTCCACGGCGTGGTGTTTTTCCTGTGGCTGGTGGCGGTCAGCACGCAGATCGCCTTGGTGGAGACGGGCAAGCCGGCCGTGCACCGGCAAGTAGGGTGGTGGATCGTCGGCCTGTCCGCGTTGTTGGTTCCGCTCGCGCTGGTCGCCTCGATGGTCGACATGGTGCGCGAGACCGCGCCGGCTCACAACGATCCGCTCTCGCTTAGCGGCCAGCCCCAGTTCCTCGGCCTCGAATTCCAGGCGATGGTGGTGTTTGCCATCCTGTTGACGCTGGCCGTGAGAATGCGCCACGACCTGGCCGCGCACAAGCGGCTGATGGTGTTGTTGCTGGTCTGCGTGCTCGATCCGGGCACCGCGCGCGCCTGGTCGACTTTCAGTCCGATCAACTTCGCCGGGCCCTTCGGCTGGTGGCTGTCCTATTTCTGGGGCAACGCGACACTGGTCGCGGCGATGATCGGCTGGGACCTGTGGCGCCACGGCCGTGTCCACCCAGTGCTGATCTGGGGTGGGGCGCTGATTGCGTTCGGGGAATTGACCGCGGTCTATCTCGAATTTGCGCCTTGGTGGCATGTTTCGGCGATGCAGTTGACCAACTGGTGGCACTGGGCCGGCTGATCCCGGCGTCTCAGCCTGACAATTCCCGCCCCAAGGCCACGAACTCCGCGACGCTCAGCGTCTCGGCGCGGCGGGTTGGGTCGATGCCGAGCCTCTCGATCGCTGCCACCGCGCCTGGCAGGCCCTTGAGGCTCTGGCGCAGCATCTTGCGGCGTTGCCCGAACGCCGCTTCGGTCACTTTCTCCAGAACCTTGGCCGAGACGCCCGGTGGCTGCGAAGTCGGAACGACGTGGACTACCGCGCTCATCACCTTCGGCGGCGGAGTAAAGGCGCTGCGATGCACCTTCATCGCCAGCTTCGCCGAGCTGCGCCATCCCGCGAGCACCGCCAGCCGGCCGTAGGCGCCGCTCCCGGGCTGCGCGACGATCCGCTGCGCAACCTCCAACTGGAACATCAGCGTCAGCGAGGTCCACGCCGTTGGCCAGGCCTCGCCTGACAGCCAGCGCGTAAACAGCGCGGTGCCGATGTTGTAGGGCAGGTTGGCGACGACCGCGTAGGGCTCGTCCATCAGTGCGTCGTGGTCGAGCGCCAGGGCATCGCCTTCGATCACCCGCAGCTTGCCGGAAAACGCCTGCTCAAGCTCGCCCAACGCCGGCAAGCAACGCCTGTCCGTCTCGATCGCCGTCACTCGCGCGCCGGCGCGCAGCAGCGCCCGCGTCAGCCCGCCCGGGCCGGGGCCGATTTCGAGTACCGCCTTGTCTCTCAGGTCTTCCGGAATCGCCGCGATTCGGCCGAGCAATTGCTCGTCGAGGAGGAAGTTCTGCCCCAGCGCCTTCGACGCGCTGAGCCCGTGGCGCGCGATGACCTCGCGCAGCGGGGGAAGGGTCACGCGGCCGCCCGCCGCGCGGCGATCTCGCCCGCCAGCCGGATCGCCGCGATCATGGCCTCGGCTCGCGCCTGCCGCTTGCCCGCGATGGCAAACGCCGTGCCATGGTCGGGTGAGGTCCGCACGATCGGCAGGCCGAGCGTGACGTTCACGCCCTGGTCGAAGTCGAGCGCCTTCAGCGGCACCAGCGCCTGGTCGTGGTACATCGCGATGGCGACATCGTAACTGCCGCGCAGGTGCGGCGCGAATAGCGTGTCGGCCGGATGGGGGCCGGTCGCATCGACGCCTTCCGCCCGAAGGGCGGCGATGGCCGGGACGATGATCTCGATCTCCTCGCGACCCATCCGCCCGCTCTCGCCGGCGTGAGGGTTGAGGCCGCAGATCGCCACGCGCGGGCGGGCGATGCCGAAGTCACCGCGCAGCGCCGCCGCGACGATCCGGCCGCGGCGGACGATCAGCTCGGCCGAAAGCAGCCCCGGAACCTCGGCCAGCGGCACATGCACCGTCAGCGGCACCGTCTTCAGGCTCGGTCCGGCGACCATCATCACCGCGTCCTCGGCGGCGACACCGCAGGCGTCGGCGACGAATTCGGTCTGGCCGGGAAAGGCGAAGCCGACAGTGGCGAGCAGTGCTTTGGCGATCGGGCCGGTGACGATCCCGGCCGCTTCGCCGCCGCGGGCCAAGGCGGTGGACTGCTCCAGCGAAGCCAGCGCCAGCCGCGCGCCGTCGGCGTCCGGCTCGCCGGGACGATAGGGCCCGTCGCCGTCGCCCAGAACCGGCAGCGAGCGCGCGAAGGCCGCCTCGGCCTCGGCCGGCGAGGCAATCCGCTCGACGGATATCTTCAGGCCGCGTGCATTTGCCGCCTCGCGCAGCACCGTCGCGCCGCCGCACACGAAAAACGGCGGTAGGCGCTCGGCGTTTCGCCGCGTCCAGGCCTCGCCGATCAGCTCCGGGCCGACGCCCGCCGGATCGCCGAGCGAGACCGCGAGGGGCTTCACCCGCGGCCCCTTAATCGTCGTATTCGATCACCGCGTCGCGGCGCAGATCGCGCAGGAAGCGCTGCCAGCGCTTGCCGACGCGATCATCCTCGAGCTGCGCCTGGATGTCCTCCACCTTCGGCCCGGCCGTCGCCTTGGGATCGTCGCGGCCGCACAGCATCAGCACGCGCACGCCTTCGGTCAGCGACCCGAATGGGGGGGTCACCTGGCCAATGTTAAGCTGCAACACCGCCTGTTGCAGCGGCGCCGGCAGCTGGCGCACCTGGATCTGGTCGTTATCGACCACCTGTGCGCCGATCGTCTTGGCGGCCGCCTCGGCTTCGCCGCAGCCGTGGATGGTTTTCACCGCATCGGCAAAGCTCTGGGCTTTCGCCTTGGCCTCGTCCTCGCTCGTCCCCTTGGGGAAATCGAGCGAGATCTGCTTGAGGCTCAGCACCGCATCGCGCGGATCGGGCATGCCGATCTGGCGCTTGTCGATCAGCGCCAGGATGTCGAAGCCTCCGGGGATCTCGATCGGGCCGGCCAGTTCGCCGGGTTGCAGCTGCTGTACCGCGGCCTCGAGCGTCGGGTTCTGCAATTGCTCGAGCCGGATCCACCCGAGTTCGCCGCCGACCGCCGCCGTCGAGGCTTCGGAGAACTGCCGCGCGTAAGCCTGGAAGCTGCCACCCTGCTTGATCTGGTCGACGATCTTCTTGGCGTTCTGAAACACCGCGTCACGGGTCTGCGGCGTATCGGATAGATAGATCTCGCCGATCTGATATTCAGCCGTGCCCTTCGACGACTGGATGCGCTTGTACATGTCCTGCACTTCGCTTTGGGAGATGTTCACGAACGGCTGGATGTTGCGCTGGGTCAGGTTGTTCTGGGCGAGCTCGCCTTCGATCTGCCGCTTGAGCGAGGCCGGCGAGGAGCCGATCGAGCGTAGATATTGATCCAGCGCGGCCACCCCCTTGCCAAACTTCTGGGTCGCGACCTTGCGGTAGCTGTCCTCGACCTCATCGGGCTTGACTTCGACGTCCTCAGCCTTGGCTTCCTGAATTTGCAGCGTCTCGTCGATGAGGTTGCGCAGCACCTGCAGCCGCAAGGCCTGCAGTTCCTGGTCGCTCATCTTGGTACCCGGGCTGGCGGTCAGCACGAGCGCGACCCGCTGGTCAACGTCGGTGCCAGTGATGATCGCGCCGTTGACCTTGGCCGTGGCATGCCGCTGGTTAGGGTCCATCTTGCCGAGCAGCTTGACATCGCTGGGGATGTTGAATCCGCTGGTCGCATCGGCGTCGCCGGAATTTTCCTGCGCGCCGGCATTGTCCTGCGCGCCGGCCATCCCGGCCGCCAGGAAACACGCGCCGGCGATCGCGGTAATGCATCCCAAATGACGAATTCTGCTGGCGGAAACGATCACGTAAAATGCCCTCCAACGGCGCTTCGAGCGCCGGTTGCCTCGGGGCGCGGGTGCCGTCTGGCGGCTGAACCGAACCTGAGCGCCTGTAAAATCCCGCGGCCGATAGCGTGTTTGCGCGCCGCCCTCAATGGACGCCGAGGTTCTTGATCGAGAAGTAGAACTGGAACGAGTCGCCCAGCTTGGCGTCGGCGATTTGCCGGTAGTCGCGGCGCCAGGTAGCGCCGAACTCCAGGCAGTCGTCGGAATAGGCGACACCAAGGCGCGTGCGGAGCGGCTGGAAGCCGTTGCCGGTGGACCCGGGATCCTCTTTCTTGTCGGTCATGTTGATGACCGCCGAGCCGAACACCGACCAGTATTTGGCGAAGGCCACCCGCGCGGCGGCGCGCAATTCCTCGCGGTCCTGCAGGTCCTCCAGCGTCGGATCGATATTGCGGTTGAGCCGCAGGTAACCGACTTCGATGTACGTCTTGTCGCTGCCTACGGTCGCGTCGATTTCATTCCGTCGGATGCCGAACGTGTCCTTGTCCAGCCTGAAGCGCTCGGTCAGCTTGATGAAATTGCGGAAGCGGATCTCGGTCCTGCCGACCCAGTCGGAAAACCGGTCGTTGAGGCCGGTGCCATCCGGGAAAAGCGTCGGCTTGTCGCTGAAACGATAGGATTGGCCGATCGTGCTGCTCACTCTCCAGCCAGGCCGGTCGAGCTCCCAGTCGACGCCGTAAGTCAGGCGCACGCCATCCTCGACCCGGTCGTATCCGGGGAAGCGGTTGAGGGCGAACAGGTTGCTGTCTTCCAGGTCGATCGCCCGCGCATCTTCGTCGGGGATGGCCAGGTTGCGGATCGGCGGGCTGGCGACAAGCTGGAGCCGCGGCGTCAGCACTTGCGTGCCGCCGAACAGATTGCCGACGAACGGCCACTGCACGTCGATCGCGCCTATCGCGATCGCTCGCCCCTGCCATCCCGGAAGACCGCGATAGACCGCCACCGCGGTCGTACCGTTCTGGTCGGAATGATAGACGTCGCCGCGCACCAGCGCGGTGAAAGTCACTTCCTGGCCCCACGGCGTGATGCGCCGTAAGTCCCACTGCGCGCGGGCGAAGGCGCGCTGAGTGTCCTGGCCGGCCGTGCGGGTGAGGGCGAGGCTATTGGCCTGCAGTTCCAGCGTACCGCCGAGCCAGGGATCGGTCAGCCGGCGGCGGTAATCGATCTCGGGCAGGGCGATCGGCTCTAGCCCCTGGCGCTGGTTGGTCAGGATGATCTCGGTCGCCCAGCCGGCGATCGAGAGGTAGGAATCGTCGTCGATCCGCTCGACGTCGATCATCGAGCGCAGCCGGTCGTCGCTGCTGATGTAGTAGCGGCGCAGGAAGGTGCGGTCGCTGGCGAGCCTGAGCGAGCCTGTCACGCTCCAGTGGGAATCGAGCTGGAAGCGCCCATTGGCGTCGATGTAGCCGCGCCAGTCCTTCTGCGCGCTCGGCAGGGTAGAGCCAAGCGGGATGCGCGTGCCGTACGTGAAATAGCCGGTTATCTGGTACGCGCCGATGTTGGTCAGCGCGCGGAATTGCGCCGAGATCATCGGCGCCGTTTTGGTGTAGGCGTAGCCCGACAGCAGCAGGTCCTTGTTGTCCGACAGGCGCCAGTAATAGCTGTCGCTCACCTCCGCCCCGTTCGAGGCGCTGTAGCCCAGGTCGGGGATCGTGAATCCCGAATTGGCCCGACCGCCGACGGCGAGCGAGAGCGCCGGCAGCGGCAATACCCGCGTGCCGAACAGCTCGAAATACGCGCCGCGGAAGCGGATCTTCTTGGTCGCCTGGTCATACACGACGCGCTCGGCGGTGATCCGCCAGCTCGGCGTCTTGGGACAGCCCGACGCATTTTCCACCGAACAGCCGGAATAGGCGACCCGCGACAGGATGACTCGCCCATCCTCGTCGCGCGTGCCGGTCTGGGCCGCGAGCCGGCCCCCTTCGCGCAGCACCAGCAGCAGGTTCTGCATCGCCCCGGCCTTGAGCGCGTCGGTCAGCTCGACCCGGTCGGTGAACAGCTCGTTGCCGTCCTGATCGACCATCCGTACGTCGCCGGTGGCGACGATCTGGCCGCTCGTCCGGTTCCAGGTGACGGCGTTGGCCCGAACCGACTGGTCTTCCGAGCGAAGGATCACGTCGCCTTCCGCGGTCACTGTGTTGGCGTCGTTGTCGTAGCTGACGTTGTTGGCCTCGAACGCCACCTGGCGCTCGCCTTGGGCATTGGGACCAGGGCCCGGAGGCGGAACCGGCTGGCCCTCGGCAGGCCGAACGGCGAGCGGCCCGGCCGGTTGGTCGGCCGGCGCGGTCTCGGGCCGGTCCGCCGGCGCAGTCGCGGGCGCGGCGGTCGCCTGCGCGGCGGCAACCGCCGGCAAGGCAAGCGCGACGGCCGCGGCAACGGTGGCGCCAGAGCGAAGCACTCGCAAGCGGCTTAGCAGGGCGTGCAGCTCGAGCTGCCGGGCGGGGGGCATGGCTTGCCTATCGCACCGGCTGTAACTAAGCGCAACGCCAGCCACGAGGCCCCGCCGCCGTCCGGTCGCGCGGGGCCGTCGCCTGACCGGAGAGACAATGCAGATCACCTTCCGCCCCACTGCCCCCGGGGCCGCCGATTCCTCCACCCCGCGCCTCCTCGCCCGCATCGTCGACCAGGACAACCTGCCCGGCGACTTGCCACGCACCGACGCCGAAGGAGCGGCGGCGGCGCGTTTCAGCGGCAAAACCGGGCAAGTGTTCGAAAGTTTCGCCGAGCGCGACGGACATCTCGTGCGGCAGGCCCTGGTCGGCGCGGGGAAGGCCGACGCGGACGATCGCAACGCGGCGCTCGAGAAGGCCGGCGCGGCGCTGGCGGCCCGTTTCCTCACCTCGGGCGAAAGCGGCATCGCGCTCGACGTATCCGGCGGCCGCCTCGGCGCCGCCGAAGTGGCTTCGGTGCTGCTCGGCCTGCGCCTGCGCGCGTGGCGCCATGACGCCTATCGCACTCGCCTGAAGGACGACCAGAAGCGCACGCTCACACAGGTGGTGGTGATCGGTGCGCCGGCTGGCGCCGAGCAGACCTGGCAAACCGAGCAGAAGCTCGCCGAGGGAGTCGAGCTGACCCGCAACCTGGTCGCCGAGCCGGCCAACATCATTTATCCCGAAAGCTTCGTCGAGCGCGTCAGCCAGGCGTTGGAAGGGACGGGCGCCGAGATCGTCGTCCTGGACGAGGACGCCATGCGCCAGCTCGGCATGGGCGCGCTGCTCGGCGTGTCGCAAGGCTCGGCCAAGCCGGCACGGCTGCTGGCGATCAAATGGATGGGCGGGGCCAAGGCCGCCAAGCCGACGGTGTTCGTCGGCAAGGGAGTCACCTTCGATACCGGCGGCATCTCGTTGAAGCCGCCGGCCGGCATGGAAGACATGAAGTGGGACATGGGTGGCGCCGGCGCGGTCGCGGGAGCGATGCTGTCGATCGCCAAGCGCAAGGCCAAGGCCAACGTCATCGGCGTCTGCGGCCTGGTCGAGAACATGCCCGGCGGCAACGCCCAGCGGCCCGGCGACATCGTCACCACGATGTCGGGCCAGACGGTCGAGGTGATCAACACCGATGCGGAAGGGCGGCTGGTGCTGTGCGACGCGATCGCCTGGGTGCAGAAGGAATTTTCGCCGGCGGCGATCGTCGACCTCGCCACGCTGACGGGCGCGATGATCATCTCGCTCGGCCACGAAAACGGCGGCCTGTTCTCGAACAACGACCGCCTGGCCGACAGCCTGCTGGCCGCCGGCAAGGCGAGCGGCGACACGCTGTGGCGTTTCCCGCTGTCGCCGGAATACGACAAGCTGCTCGACTCACCGATCGCCGACATGAAGAACGTCGGTCCGCGCTATGCCGGCTCGATCACCGCGGCGCAGTTCATCCAGCGGTTCGTCGAGAACGACACGCCGTGGGCGCACTGCGACATCGCCGGCATGGCCTGGGCCGACAAGGCCGGCGCGACGTGGGACAAGGGTGCGACCGGTTTCGGCGTACGCCTGATCGACCGTTACGTGCGGGATAATCTCGAGGATTAGGCCACGGGGCGATGCAGCTCGATTTCTGGCAATTGTCGCGCGACCCGGTCGAACGGGTGGTCGCGCTGATTGCCGAGCGCACGCGCGGGGGTGGCGAAAAGCTGCTGGTCGTTTCGGAAGACGAGTCGCAGCGCGCGGCGGTGAGCCGAGCGCTGTGGGAAGGCAAACCCGAGGCGTTCCTCACCAACGGGGAAGCCGACGCGCCTCACGCCGAGCGCCAGCCGATCCTGCTATCGGCAACCTCCGCCGCCGTGAACGGCGCACGGTATCTCGTCATTGCCGACGGGACATGGCGCGAAGGCGCTGAAACTTTCGAGCGGGTCTTTCTGCTGTTCGGCGATGCGGGCACCGAAACGGCGCGGGGCACCTGGCGCCAGTTCGACGGGCGCGAAGACGTCGAACGCAGCTATTACGCCCAGGAAAACGGCAAATGGGTCAAGAAGGCCTGACCCTTGCCACTTCCGCGCCCGCTCGCTAGGGGCGCGCGCAAATCCCCATCACCGCAGACGCTAGGACGAACCATGGCGGTCACCCGCACCTTTTCGATCATCAAGCCCGATGCCACCCGCCGCAACCTGACCGGCGCGGTCACCAAGATGCTGGAGGACGCCGGCCTGCGCGTCGTCGCCAGCAAGCGCATCCGGATGAGCCGCGAGCAGGCGGAAGGGTTCTACGCCGTGCACAAGGAGCGGCCGTTCTTCGGCGAGCTGTGCGAATTCATGACCAGCGGCCCGGTCGTCGTCCAGGTGCTCGAGGGCGAGGACGCGGTGAAGCGCAACCGCGACGTGATGGGCGCGACCAACCCGGCGAACGCCGAACCCGGCACGATCCGCAAGGAACTGGCCGAGAGCATCGAAGCGAACACCGTCCACGGCTCCGACAGCGACGAGAACGCCAAGATCGAGATCGCCTTCTTCTTCAGCCCCGGCGAAATCGTCGGCTGATCACTTCTTCGCCGGCGCGGCCGGGACGAGCTTGCGCCAGGCGGCGTCGAGTTGCGCCTGGCCGTTCGCGGCGGTTACGTACTGGCGCAGCACAAGCCCGCGCAGGCGGATCGTCTTGCCGCGCAGGAACCGGCCCTCGACGCTGAACGGCACTTCGTAGATCGCCCGTTCGAGCCGGTCGCCGCTGTCGCTCGTGCAGCGGCTTTCGATCAGCACCGGCAGCCGTCCCGCCTTCGCCTCGCCGACCGCCGCCAGCACGGGCTTGGCGAACCAGTCGGCGTCGATATGCGGGTCGAGCGTAACGCTTTGGCTCGCCACGCCGAGAGCGCTGGGAAAGGTGATGTCGGCGCTTTGCAGCGCGCAGGCGGCGCCTTTGAACGTCAGCCGGCCGTCCTTGACCGCCACCGCGACGAGGCCGATGTGATGGCCCTGGCGGGCCGCGCTGGTGCGTGCCTCGGCTTGCTCGGCACGGCGCTCGGCCTCGTCGCTGCGGCGGTCGGACCAGTTGAGGTAAAGCGACAGGGCGGCAATGATCAGCCCGGCCACCGCTACGATCTCGCCCAAGGTGATCCAGCGGCGCCGGGCCGCGCGGCGCTCGGCGGATTCGGGTTGCTCGTCGGTCACGGGTCCGTGCGTTCGCGCAACCGGCGCGGCGCGACCATCTGCCAGCTGCCGAGCAGGCGATCGCCGATCGCGTCCCAGTCGGTGTCGCCGAGGTCCAGCCGGATGCCGACCCAGCCGTCGCCGAAGTAGGCCGGGCGGTAGTAACGCTCGGGGTCCATGTCGATCAGCTGCGCCTGCTCGTCGGGGCCGCTGATCTTGACCAGCAGCGCGGCCTTGCCGTCGCCATGGTGGTCGAGGCTGACGTAAGCGAACTTCTTGCCCTTGGTCACGCCGAAGCACGGCATCCCGTGCGAGGTGCTCTCGTCGGTCTCGGGCAGCGCGAGGGCGCGCTCGCGCACCTTGCCGGCCAGCCATTCCGGATCGCGCTCGCGCCGGACGTAGTCGGCCAGCATGCGCGGATAGAGCTGGTACTCGGCCATCAGCACCCGCCGTTCGAGGCTGTCGGGCGAGTCGTCGGGCAGGATGTGGACAGCGATCTGGCCGAGCAGCGGCCCGGCGTCGAGCTCGGGCACGACGACGTGGACCGAGCAGCCGCCGTGCGTCTCGCCGGCCTCGATCGCCCGCGCGTGCGTGTGCAGGCCCTTGAACTTGGGCAGCAGCGAAGGGTGGGTGTTGACCATTCGCCCGGCCCACTTGTCGACGAAGCCTTCGGTCAGCACGCGCATGTAGCCGGCCAGCGCGATGTACTCCGCGCCCGCCTCCCGCAGCGCGGCGTCGATGATCGCCTCGTGCGCCTCGCGCTCCAGCCCTTTGTGCCCGTGCGCGAAGGTCGGGATGCCCTCGGCCCGGGCAATCGCCAACCCGCGGGCCTCGGGCGCATTACTGGCGACGAGCACGATTTCGTACGGGCAACCGGGCAGGCGCGAATGGAACAGCAGCGACGACATCGTCGTCCCGTTGCCGGAGAGCATCACCGCCACCCGCGCTTTAGCCGCCATTGGACGTCGCCTCCCTGCCGGCCGCCCAGGGAACGGGCGCGCGGCTCAATCGTCATCGTTCCTGCCCGCATGCGACCGGTTTTCCAACCCTCTCCCGAAGATTGGCCGTATCTCCGGCGCCTCGGCTGGACGATCCTTGCTGCGGCGGCGATCGTGGTCATCTGGCGCGCCTCGAACCTGCTGCTGCTGGCGTTCGGCTCGGTGCTCGGGGCGGTCATGTTCCGCAGCGCCGCACGGCTGATCCAGCGCGCCGGGCTCAGGAACCACAAGGCGGCGCTGATCCTCGGGACGCTGCTCGTCCTCGCGCTGTTCGGAGTCATCGCCTACCTGCTGGTGGTCCAGTTCGGCAGCGAGATCGGCGGCATGATCGCCGACCTGCCGGGCACCATCGCGGCGGTCGAGCGCGGCATCGAGACGACCACCGCCGGCCGTGCGGTGGTGGCAGCGACTCATACCGCGGTCGGCGGAGGCGAAATCGCCAAGCGCCTGGGCCAGTTGATGCTCGGGGGCGGCGAAATCCTCGTCAACCTGGTGATCGTGATCGTCGGGGCCATGTTCATCGCCGCCGACCCGCGCCCCTATATCCGGGCGATCGCGCTGCTGACGCCTCCCCCGGGCCGCGCGGCGATGGAGCATGCGCTCGGCGAGGTTTCCGCTGCCTTGCGCCTGTGGCTCAAGGCCAAGCTGATCGCGATGGTCATCATGACGGTGGTGATTTCGGGCGCGTTGTGGGTCGCCGGCCTCAAGAGCTGGGCCGCGCTCGGCCTGCTCGGCGGGCTGTCGGAATTCGTGCCTTATGTCGGGCCGACGGTAGCGATGATCCCGGCCATCGGTATCGCCGCAGCGGCCGGGCCGACCCTGCTGTGGCGGACCATCGCCGCCTACGTCTTCGTGCGGCTGGTCGAAGCCTACGCGCTGACGCCGGGCGTCAACCGCGAGGTGGTGAAGATACCCCCGGCGCTGACGCTGTTCGTGATTCTGAGCGTCGGCGCGGTGTTCGGCATCTACGGCGTGTTCTTCGCCGGCGCCCTGCTGGTGGTGGCGTTCGTCCTCGTGCGCGAGCTGTACCTGCGCGACACGCTCGGCGAGGATATCGAGGGGCTGCCGGAGAAAGCGCCGGATTGATGATGCGGGTAAGTTAGTCTACCATCTTAAGTAATGGCGAATTCACCAACATTGATGTCAGGCTCCATGAGGCGGCTAAGGTATTTCTCTGCAGCCATGGCAGTTTTTTCTGACCCCGCTTCTCATCCTAATGGCCATGACGCTTATCAAGGTTCCACCCGCCGGACAGATGTTGGGTTTGCTCGGAATCCCCGTCGATGACCAGTCGATAACGACAATAGCGGCGCTGGTCGGGCTCTGTTATTTCTTTTTTCTCTTGTCCCATCTCACGCTGAAGATGCGTCGAGATTGAAGCATCTCCGGGTCGATTAGTCTCAATCCAGGCAGAGTGCTTCAGCCCGTATGTGACGCTTCCCACGCCTCCCGCGCGCCCCAACTGCCGGCGGGACCGCGTACCATGCAGCCGCGCGGCCCTGCCGCGACCTCGCCGATGTGCATCACTTCTTCGTCCGCTTCCTCCAGCTCGGCGGCAACTTCGCTCGCCAGCTCGGGTTGCACCGCCAGGACCATGCCGATGCCGCAGTTGAACGTGCGCGCCATCTCGCCCGGCGCGATGGTGCCCTGGCGCTGGAGGAAGGCCATCAGCCCGGGCTGCTCCCACGCGCCGGCGTCGATCACCGCGTGCGCGCCTTGCGGCAGCACGCGCGGCACGTTTTCCAGCAGCCCGCCGCCGGTGATGTGGGCGAGGGCGTCGATCTTGCCGCCGCGCACCACCGGCAGCAGCGAACGGACGTAGATCCGCGTCGGCTCCATCAGCGCGTCGAGCAGGCTGCGCGAATTGTCGAACGGCGCGGGCGCATCGAGCTGCCATTCCATGTCCTCGGCCAGCCGCCGCACGAGCGAGAACCCGTTCGAATGGACGCCCGAGCTGGCGAGGCCGAGGAGCACATGCCCCGGCGCGACTCGTTCGCCGGTGACCTGCTCGCCGCGCTCGACCGCGCCGACGCAGAAGCCGGCGAGGTCGTAGTCGCCCGGTGCGTACATCCCCGGCATCTCGGCCGTCTCGCCGCCGATCAGGGCGCAGCCGGCGATCTTGCAGCCTTCGGCGATACCCGCGATGACCCGCTCGGCGACGCCGGTCTCGAGCCGCGCGCAAGCGAAGTAGTCGAGGAAGAACAGCGGCTCCGCGCCCTGCACGATCAGGTCGTTGACGCACATCGCCACCAGGTCGATGCCGACCGTGTCGTGCCGGTCGTGGTCGATCGCCAGCTTGAGCTTGGTGCCGACCCCGTCGTTGCCCGCCACCAGCAGAGGGTCGGAATAGCCCGCCGCTTTCGGGTCGAAGAATCCGCCGAACCCGCCGATCTCGCCGTCCGCGCCCGGGCGCCGTGTGGCTTTCACCAGCGGGCCGATCGCCCTGACCAACGCGTTACCCGCGTCGATCGACACGCCCGCCTGCTCGTAGGTGTAGTTGCGGTCGGGCGGCGGGTCGTTTGAAGGCATCGCGCAAGCGCTTTATCCATTCGCGCTTGGATTTCCACTCGCCTTTCGGCAAAAGGCGCGCGGTTTCCCCTGATGACGGCCCTGACGCTTCCTTTCACCCCGCCCGCCCGCCGCCTGCTTGCCGTCGTTCTCGGCGGCGTGGCGCTCGCGCTCGCGGCCGCGCTGATCGCGCAAGTCTCGGGCGACCGCGGCATCCCCCCGGTCGCCGCGACGCAGGACATTTCGGTCGGGGGAATCGACGTCGACGTCGTCGGCAAGACCCCTGAAGAAGCGCGCGAGGCCGGTTGGCAGCAGGCCGAGGTCAAGGCGTGGAAGAAGGTCGGCGGGCCCGATCTTCCCCAGGGGCAGATCGAATCAATGGTCACCGCCGTGCTGATCCAGCAGGAGCGGGTCGGGCCGCACCGCTACGTCGCCACGCTCGGGGTGGTGTTCGACCGCAAGCGCGCGGGCGCCCTGCTCGGCGCGGCGGGCGAGCAGGCCCATTCCGCGCCGATGCTCACGCTGCCGGTGCTGATCAGCGACGGCACGCAGACGATGTACGAGGTGCGCAACCCGTGGCAGCGGGCGTGGGCCGAGTTCCAGTCCGGCGCCAGCGCGATCGACTATGTGCGGCCGGTCGGCGCGGGGGGCGATTCGCTGCTACTGACTTACGGCCAGGTCGACCGCCGCAGCCGCGCGTGGTGGAATAACATTCTCGACAGCTACGGCGCGTCGGACATCATCGTGCCTATCGTTCACCTGGAACGGCAATGGCCTGGCGGGCCGGTCAAGGGCACCTTCATTGCCCGCTACGGCCCGGATTCGACTTATCTCGACCAGTTCGCGATGACCGCGCCCAACGATCAGGCGGTGCCGCAGATGCTGGCGCAAGCGGTCCAGCGGTTCGACCAGATATTCGGCCAGGCGCTTGCCGACGGCAGGCTGCGGCCCGACCCGACGCTGGGCCATGAGAACATCCAGGTCAGCCCGCAGATCCAGGCCCTGATCAACGCCGCGCAGGCGCAGGAAGCCGCCGCTGCCGCCGCGCCGGAGGGCCAGACCGTCGTGACCGCGCCCGGCGCGCCGGCGCCTTCGGCCGCGCCTTCGCCGGCCGCGCAGGCCAGCGCGTTCGACGTCGAGTTCGTCACCCCCAACGGCGCGGCGGTCGACAGCTCGCTCGCGGCCGTGCGCGGCACGCCCGGCGTGCGGGCCGCGGCGACCAGCAGCCTGGCCATCGGCGGCATCTCGGTGATGCGGGTGACCTACGCCGGCGACGCCGATGCGCTTGCCGCCAGCCTGCGCGCGCGCGGCTTCCAGGTCAGCCAGTCCGGCGGCGTCATCGTCATCCGGCGCTAGGGCCGGGCGCGCGACGATGTCGCAGATCGTCCTTCCGCTTCACCGCGTCGGCGCCGGCCCGGCAAGGATCGTGCTCGGGACCGGCAACGCGCCTATTGCCGACGCGCTCGCCCATCCCGAAAGCTGGCCGTTCCGCACCGCCGTGCTGACCGGGCCGCCGCGCTCGGGCAAGTCGCTGTTCGCCCGCTGGTTCGTGGACAGCGCGAAAGGCGACGCGATCGACGACGCGCAGGCGCTCGACGAAGCCGAGCTGTTCCACCGCTGGAACCGCGCGCAGGAACAGGGCCGGCCGCTGCTGATCGTCGGCGGCGAGCCGCCATGGGAGATCGCGCTGCCCGACCTCAAGTCGCGCCTCGGGGCCGCGCTCCAGCTCGAGATCGGCCCGCCCGACGATGCGATGGCGGCAGACCTGATCCGCAGCCTGGCCGAGGAGCGCGCGCTGCCGCTGGGCGAGGACGCGGCGCCATACCTTGTCCCCCGGGCGGAGCGTTCCTACCTCCAGCTCGAGAAGCTGGTCGAGGCGATCGACACGCTGAGCCTGGAGCGCAAGGCGCCGCCGACGCTGGCGGTCTGGCGCGCGGCGCTCGAAGCGGTCGAGGGGCCGGAGGAACCCCGCCTGCTTTAGCAGGCAAAAGGTCAGAGCCTTGCTTTAGCGGGGCGATTGAGGGAGAATCGCGGCGTTATGTGGGATCGCCTGATCGCTTACCTGGACTCGATCCACGCGCGCGATCCCGCGCCGCGCAGCCGGTGGGAAATCCTCATCTACCCTGGCGTATGGGCGCTCGGCCTGCACCGGCTGGCCCACTGGCTGTTCGAGGCCGAGATGTACTTCCTCGCCCGCTTGGTGAACCACATCAGCCGCTGGCTGACCGGCATCGACATCCACCCGGGCGCCAAGATCGGCCGCCACCTGTTCATCGACCACGGCTTCTCGGTGATCGGCGAGACCGCCGAGATCGGCGACAACGTGACGATCTACCAGTGCGTCACCCTCGGCGGCACGAACCCGACCAGCGGCAAGGGCGGCAAGCGCCACCCGACGCTGGGCGACAACGTGATCGTCGGCTCGGGCGCGCAAATCCTCGGGCCGGTGATCGTCGGCGAGCGCGCGCGCATCGGCGCCGGCGCGATCGTCACCGACGACGTGCCCGAAGGCGCGACGATGGTCGGCCTCAAGGCCCGCAGCACGCTGGTTCCGGCGGAAACTTACGTGCGCGAGTTCATCCCCTACGGCACGCCGTGCGAGGAAGCGTGCGAGCCGACCGCGCAGCGGATCGACGAGCTCGAGGCGCGCCTCGCCCAGCTTCACGCGGAGCTGGAGAAGATGCGCCCGGCCGGTTCCGATCCCTTGCCGGAGCCCGTGCCCGCGCGGTCGCGCAAGCGCAGCGGGAGCCGTAGCTGATGAGCGTGGGGCCGGGCGGCGGCACGATCGTCGCGTTTCCGGCCCGAGTTCCCCACCAGGTCGGTTTCGAGCGCATGGAGCTGAGCCGCATCCTCGACCTTTACGGCCGCATGGTCGCCGCCGGCGAATGGCGCGACTACGCGATGAGCTTCACCCGCGAGACCGCCACCTTCGCCGCCTTCCGCCGGCACGCCGAAGTCCCCCAGATGCGCCTCGAGAAACGCCCCGCGCTGCGCGCCAAGCAGGGCCAGTGGACCCTGTTCGGCGAGCACGGCCAGGTCCTCAAGCGCGGCCACGAGCTGGCCGGCGTGCTCGCGCCGATGGAGCGGCGGCTGGTCAAGGCGGTGGAGGGGTAGGGCTCAGGCCCGCTCCCACTCCACCAACTCCAGCTCCGGCACATCGCGAAAATCGCGGCCGTTCAGCGTAACCAGCGCCAGACCATGCGCGAGCGCGGTCGCGGCGGTCATCCGGTCGGCCACTTTGCGGCGGGA
>JANWHA010000086.1 GCA_025450635.1 Croceibacterium sp.
AGGTCGACGGCAACAAGCTGACCTTCAAGCGCGAGCTGGTGATGGGCGACATGACCGTCGACCTGAATTACGACGTGACCGTCGACGGCAGCGCGATGACCGGCACCACCCACAGCAGCTTCGGCGATATCCCGATCACGGGAACGAAGCAGTAAGCACCTCCGCCTGTGAAACCCTCTCCCGACAGGAAGAGGGCCTTTGTCCGCTCGCTGCGCGATTGCGCCTGGCGGCGCTGCCGCAGCGCTTGACGCGGACAATCCAAATTCAGCAGTGAGGCGATCAGGAGCACCATATGAACGATAAGCTTGAATCCGCCCCGGCTGCCACAGCCGTCTCCCCGAAGCGGGATGTCCTGTTCGCCTTCATCGTCGTGTTCGTCGGCATCACCGCCGTCACACTCAGCCAGATGCAGGCGATTGGCCTGATCCCGCTCAAGAACCTGCTCAAGAACGAGCTTCACGAGAGCAAGTCGGCGACCGCCACGTTCTTCTTGCTGATCGGCATGGCGTGGTATTTCAAGCCGCTGTTCGGAATCTTCATCGACGCGTTTCCGCTCTTCGGCACACGCCGCAGGAGCTACATCCTGCTAGGCTCCGGGCTGTCCGTGCTCGGCTTCATCGGCCTGATCTACACCCCGCACAGTTACGCTAGCCTGCTCACGGTGTGCATTCTCATCAACGTCTGCATGGTCATCGCCAGCACGGCGACCGGCGGTTTCATGACCGAGAAGGCACAGGCGTTGAAGGCGTCCGGCGGCTTCGCGTCCGTGTTCCAGATCGCCTATCAGATGTCGGGCGTGATCGGCGGACCGCTGGGCGGAATCCTGGCGGCGATGGCGTTCGGCTGGGTCGGGTTCGCTGGAGCCGTCATCATGTTCCTGCCGATTCCGGCAGCATACTTCTTCCTGAAGGAACGGCGCGTCGAGGTCGATTCAAGCCAGCTCCTCGGGAATACCGTCGCTCAATTGGTCAATATCGCCAAGGCCAAATCGATGTGGGCAGCGGCCGGCTTCAGCTTCCTGTTCTACTTCGCCCCCGGCATCCAGACAGCGCTGTTCTACCGCCAGCAGAACACGCTGCACATGACGACTGGGCAGCAAGGCCTGATGCTGCTGCTGAACGGCGTTTTCGCGGTGATCACCGCGACGTTCTACGGCACATACGCTGCCAAGCGTTGGCCGCTGCGCAAGCTGCTGTTCTGGTTCATCCTGGCGGGTGCTGTCGCGCAGATGGGCTACGCTTTCTACGACACGATGTGGGAAGCCTACATCATCGAAAGCCTGTGGGGCCTCGGCTGGGCGGCCGCGGACATGGCGCTGAGCGATCTTTACATGCGCTCCGCACCCAAGGGCAGCGAAGCACTCGGCTTCTCGTTGATGGTCGCCGTCCGCAATCTATCCATCTTCGGCGCCGACGCGCTAGGTGCCCGCGTGATGGAAGCCTACAATCTGCAATTCAGCACCATGGCCATCGCCAATGGCGTCGTATCCATGATCGCGCTCCCATTCGTTTTCCTGCTGATGGGCCGCGTCGTAGATCGAACGGACTCGCCCGGCGAAGCCGAAGTTATCCCGCCCGCCCCTCCGGGCAAGGCCGTGATGGACGAAGCCTAACCCTCCAGCCACTCCACCAGGCTGGCCAGGCAATCGCGCGCGAGCAGCTTGCAGCGCTCCGGGCTCCAGCCTTGCTCGGGGTCGGGCAAGTCGGCGTTGTCCTTGAACGGCATTTCCAGCGTCATTGAGCAGGCGCCGAAGCGTTCGGCGAGCTGGTTGGTGCTCATCGTCATGTTGGCCTTGCCGGAGGCGGCGACGGCATAGCCCTTGGCGGTCTGGAAATCGGGGCTGCGGCGGGCGAGGATGCGCCGGAAGCGGGCGTACTTGTCCTGCAGTTCCTGCGACCACGAGGGAATGCCTTCGAACCCGGCGAGGAAGTTGGCGGCGATGGCTTCGTCGCCATGGACGTCGATCGCGAAATCGACGCCGGTTTCGTCCATCGCGGCCCGGATCGCGAGCACTTCGGGCGAGCGCTCGGCGGTCGGCGCGTCCCATTCGCGGTTGAGGTTGGCGCCGCAAGCGTTGGTCCGCAAGTGGCCGCGGCGGCTGCCGTCGGGGTTGCAGTTGGGGACAAGGTGCAGGCGGCATTTCTGCCTGAGCACGCGCGCGACCGGATCGGCCGGATCGGTCAGCACTTCGAGCGCGCCTTCCATCCACCACTCGGCCATGCTCTCGCCGGGGTGCTGGCGGGCGTAGAGCCAGACTTGCTTATCGCCCTCGCCCACCTCGAGGCAGTCGATCGGCTGGCCGTCAAGGCTGAGCCCCAGGGGCCGGTGCGACACCCCTTCGCAGGCGGCCGCTTCGCTCACCAGGTCGTGGTGCCGCTCCATCGAATAGGGCGCAAAATAGGCGAACCAGGCGATGTCGCTCGCCGGCGTGTAGCGGATCGTCAGCGTGCCGCCGTCCTCGCCCTTGGCGAAGCTCGCCGGCGCGCGGCCCCAGTACTCGCGGTCCTCCGACACGGCGGCGTTGTAGCCGATCCACCCGCCGGGATAGGCGGAGGCGTCGAGGCCGGTAATTCTCAGGGTCAGCTCGCGCCCCGCCGCGCCCGAGACGCGGAAATGGAACCACTGGTAAAAATCGGATTGGTGGTCCTTGCGGATCGCCAGCCGGGCGGCGGGGCCGTCGATGCCAAGGACTTCGATGTTGCCGCTGTCGAACGCGGCGTTGATTTGGATATCGCTCATCCCGCGGCGATAGTCTCTCCGTTCTTTCCGGGGAAGCCGGAGAACAGCGCGTGAGCCAGCTTGGTGGCGATCGCCTGGTCGGTCCACTTCGGGTCGCCCTCGCGCGTCGCCATGTCGGCGCGGCCTTCCCACAGCACCGCGCCGCTGGCCTTGTCGCGAATACGCGCTTCGAGCCGGGTGGAGATCAGTGCCGGCAGCGGCTTGCGCATGTCGACACCGATGGCGAGACCGGCGTAGCGGCCGCCGCGGCTATCCATCCCGACGGACATTTGGCCGCTGACCGGCTTGTGCGGCGGCTCAGCGGGCTCGACCTCTGCATGGAGCACGTGCAGCTCGACGGTTTGCCCGCCGTCACCGGCCGGTCCGGCGGTGTCGTAGCCGACGCCGGCGAGGCGATCGATCACCGCCGCCTCGTAGGTCGCCCGCTCGCGTTCGTCGGCCACGCCGTCCTTGTCGGCGGCGACGGCGATGGAACCGTGGCCGAGCGCCTGCGCGGAGGCGCCACTGGACAGGAAGCGCGTGACCTCGACCTTGCCTTCGCGGCTGCGGTCGTGCGGTCGGACTTGTCCGAACGGGCCGCCCCAACCGTAAGGGCTCGCGCCGGGATAGCCCCAGCGCTGGGCCAAGGCCGGGGTGGCGGCGAGGGCGATCAGGGTAAAGGCGGTCAAGGGCAGGAGGACGCGACGCATCGGCAGCCTTGCGAAATGTTGAGGGAATTCCCGGCTACGGCCGGCCGGCTTTCCGCCATGTGAATAGCACTGGATGTGCAGTGCAGCAATTATCCGCTCGCGCGGCGCAAGCTTCGTGCTAACTGGCGCACTGTGAGCGACAAGCTTCCCGTGCTGGTAACCGGCGGAGCCGGATACATCGGCAGCCATGCGGTGCTGGCGTTGCTCGACGCCGGCTGGCCGGTGGCGGTCATCGACAATCTCGTCACCGGGTTCCGCTTCGCCGTGCCCGAAGGGGTGCCGTTCTATCACGGCGACATCGAGGATGCGGCGCTGCTGGCGCGGATCTTTGCCGAGCAGGGAACGCAAGCGATCATGCATTTCGCCGGCTCGGTGGTGGTGCCGGAATCGGTCGAGGACCCGCTCAAGTACTATCACAACAACACCGCCAAGAGCCGCGCGCTGCTTGACGCCGCGGTGCAGGGCGGCGTGCGGCATTTCATCTTCAGCTCGACCGCCGCGACTTACGGCATCCCCGAAACCTCGCGGGTCGAGGAAACCACGCCGCAAAGTCCGATCAACCCTTACGGCTGGTCGAAGCTGATGACCGAGCGGATGCTGGCGGACACCGCCGCCGTCCGCCCGCTGAACTACTGCGCGCTGAGGTACTTCAATGTCGCCGGTGCCGACCCGGCCGGGCGCAGCGGCCAATCGACCGCCGGAGCGACCCACCTGATCAAGGTCGCGGTCGAGGCGGCGCTCGGCAAGCGCGCCGACGTCAGCGTGTTCGGCACCGATTACGACACGCCCGACGGCACCGGGGTGCGCGATTACATCCACGTGACCGATCTCGCCGCCGCCCACGTGCTCGCGCTCGAGGCGCTGATCGCCGAGCCGCGGCGGTCATTGACGATGAACTGCGGCTACGGCCACGGGTATTCGGTGCTCGAAGTGCTCGATGCGGTCGACCGGGTGACCAATCTCACGGTCGAGCGGCGCCTCGAAGGCCGCCGCGCGGGCGATCCTCCGTCGCTCATTTCCGACAACGCGCGCATCAAGGCGACGCTGCCATGGGCGCCGCAATACGACGACCTGGAGACGATCGTCGGCCACGCGCTGCAGTGGGAGCGCAAGCTCGACGATATCCGCCCGCTGGCTTGACTTCGCGCCACGCCGCCCGTAACGGCGCGGCTTGATTTCCGGCATCGGGGGCGTCTCCGGTGCCGCATTTTTTCGGAAGCACCGCCATGAAGATCCGCAACAGCCTCAAGTCGCTCAAAGGCCGCCACCGCGACAACCGCGTGATCCGCCGCCGCGGCCGGACTTACGTGATCAACAAGACCAACCGCCGCTTCAAGGCGCGCCAGGGCTAAGGCTGGTCCGCCGCGATCGGTTCGCGGCGTCGATAAAACAAAGAAGGCCTCCGAGCGATCGGAGGCCTTTGCTTGTTGCGTCCGGCAGAAGCGGGCCCGTCAGTCCTTCGTTTCCGTGGTCTTTTCCTCGGAATCGATCGTCACCTTGCTCGGCGGCGCTATCTCGGGGTGCTTCGAGGCCATATTGCGCTCGTGGTCGTCATCGTCCTCCTTCATCCCCTTGCGGAACTCGCGGACGCCCTTGCCGAAATCGCCCATCGTCTGCGACAACTTGCCGCCCCCGAACAGCACCAGCACGATTATCAGAACGAGCACCAGATGGAGTGGTGACAGACCGAACATAACCTTAGAACTCCTGTGTCCCGGGCCCATAGCAGGGCGCGCGAGCAAGCGAAACCGCCTGCGATAAAGGTCAACTTTCGCCGAAGAGCGCGCTCTGCGCCTTCTCGCTCTCCTCGATATAGCGACGGTGGGCGTATTTTTCAGTCACCACGCCGAGGATCCGCCCGCGCCCGTCGACCACCGCGAGGTCTTCGGTGCCGAGCTGCTCGAAGCAGTCGAGGACCTGCGCGATGTCGGTGCTGGGGGGAATGGCATCCTCTTCGAGCTGCGCGATCGAGGTAACCGGCGCTTCGGGATCGAGCGCCGGGTCGTAGGCGCGGGCGGTTTCGACGATGCCGCAATATTCCCGCTCCGGGCCGGCGAGCAGCACGCGGCTGGTCGAGCCGAGCGGCACTTTGGCCCTGAATTCGGCGATGGTCGCCGATTCGGGCACCAGCGTTGCGTCGCGGCGCATCAGACGGCGGGCGGTCAGCGCCTTGATCCAGCCGATGTCGCGCGGGCTGCGGATCGCCGATCCCCGCATGTGGAAGCGCCAGGTGGAGAACGAATAGCCGAAATTGGCCCGCGTGAACGCGCTGGCGCACAGCGAGGCGGCGATGACCACGCCGGTGACGGCAAAATCGTGCGTCGTCTCCAGCACCAGCAACGAGACGCTCATCGGCGCGCCGACGACGGTCGTGGCGAACGCCGCCATGCCGACCAACGCCGCGTCGAGATTACCCAGGACGGGATGGCCGATCAGGGCATTCGCCACCTGCGCATAAACCGGACCGAGGAGCGAGCCGAGGAACAGCGAGGCGAAGAACAGGCCGCCGCGGAAGCCGAAGCTAAGCGAGACGATCGACGCCAGCGCCTTGAGCGCGAAAACGAACAGCAGGAAGGTGAAAGCCGGCTCCAGCGCGATCTCCAGCCGCAGGGCGCCGTGACCCGACGACAGCGCCTGCGGGCTGGTCCAGGCGAGCGGGATCATCAGCAGCCCGCCGATCACCGGGGCCCAGTGCTTGGGCAGCGGCGAGCGGGCGATCCACCGTTCGATCAACGTCTGTGCGCGCATCATCAGGATGCCGGCGACCGCGCAGACCACGCCGAGGCCGCAGAACAGCAGGTAATCGATGGTCGTGATCTGCTCCGGCACGCTGGCGACGATGAGGTACGGGGTTTCGCCCGATGCCCGGGTGACCAGCGCGGCGGCGAGCGCGGCGGCGGTGACCGGGGCGATGGCCGCGGGGGTGTAGGCGCCGATCACCACTTCGAACCCGTAGAAAGCGCCGGTCAGCGGCGCGGCAAACGCCGCGCCGATCGCCGCCCCGGCCCCGGCGCCGACCAGCCGGCGCATGTCGGCGCGGCGGAGGCGAAGCCAGCGGCCCGCCACCGAGGCGATTCCACCGCCCGCCTGGGCATAGGCCGCCTCGAGGCCGACCGAGGCGCCGAATCCGTTCGAGATGATCGTCTGCAGGCAGACCCACAGCGTGTCGTATTTTGGGATGCGCCCGCCGTGCAGCGCATTCGCCTCGACCACGTCGACCAGCGCCGGGCGCTTGCGCGACAGCCAGTAGACGCCCCCGAGGATCGCCCCGCCGAGGGGCAGGAACAGCAGCTTTGCCGGATGACGGATCGAGGCGAGCGCGCTCAGGCGGTTGATCCCGACGCCGTAGAACAGATGTTGCAAGCCGTGCGCCAGCTCCGCGATGGCGATGGTGACCAGCCCGGCGATGGCGCCAATGGCGGTCGCCACCAGGATCAGCGACAGATCGCTCGTGCGCAGCCACGAGCGGCTCCGGTAGACCGGATGCCTCAGGTAGACGGGTTGCTTGAAACGAGGTCGCTCCATGAGCCTTTCCGCTGCGGCCGACCGGTCCCCGCTAGGAGCGAACAGGCGCGGCGGCAACCCGGCCCTGGGGGAGTTTACGCCCGGGGCGGCTGGCGGCGGTAGCTGAGCGCTTCGGCGACGTGGATGCGGCCGACCTGGTCGGCGCCGGCGAGGTCGGCGATGGTGCGGGCGACGCGCATCATGCGGGTGTAGCCGCGAGCGGAGAGGCGCATCGCCTCGGCCGCCTGCATGAGGAGCTTGCGGCCGGGCTCGTCGGGCGTGGCGTATTTTTCGAGCGCGTCGCCGTCGAGCTCGGCGTTGGTGCGGGCGCCGGTCTCGGCCGAGCGGGCGGTCTGGATCGCGCGAGCGGCGGCAACCCGTTGCGCGACTTCGGCGCTGCCTTCGGCCGGGGGCGGCAGCGCGAGGTCGCTGGCGCTGACGGGGTCGACCTCGACATGGAGGTCGATGCGGTCGAGCATCGGGCCGGAGACCTTGCTCTGGTAGTCGGCGGCGCAGCGCGGGGCGCGGCTGCAGGCGAGAGCGGCATCGCCGAGATGGCCGCAGCGGCAGGGGTTCATCGCCGCGACCAGTTGCACCCGCGCCGGATAAGTGACGTGGGCATTGGCGCGGGCCACGGTGACCTCGCCGGTTTCGAGCGGTTGGCGCAGCGAATCGAGCACCGGGCGCTGGAACTCCGGCAGCTCGTCGAGGAACAGCACGCCGAGGTGGGCGAGGCTGACCTCGCCCGGCTTGACCTTGAGGCCGCCGCCGGTGAGCGCGGCGATCGAGGCCGAATGGTGCGGGTCGCGAAACGGGCGGCGGCGGCTGATCCGCCCGCCTTCGAGCGTGCCGGCGACCGACTGGACCATCGACGTCTCGAGCGCCTCGGCGGGAGTCATGTCGGGCAGGATGCCGGGGAGGCAGCTCGCCAGCAGCGACTTGCCCGCGCCGGGCGGCCCGATCATCAGCAGGTTGTGGCCGCCGGCGGCGGCGATCTCGAGCGCGCGCTTGGCGGTTTCCTGGCCCTTGACCTGCTTCAGGTCCGGCCCCGGCGCGGCGACTTCGGCTTCGCCCAGCTTGGGCTCGGGCAGCGTCTGGATGCCGCGCAAGTGGTTGAGCAAGCTGACGAGATCCGGCGCGGCGCAGATCGGGATGCCGCTTGCCCAGCGCGCTTCGGCTCCCTGCGCCGCGGGACAGATCAGCCCGCGCTCGGCGGCGCTGGCGTGGATCGCGGCGAGCAGCACCCCGGGCGAAGGGACGACGCGGCCGTCGAGCGCCAGCTCGCCGACCGCGATCCAGTCCGCCAGCTGCTCGGCGTCGGTGACGCCCATCGCCGCCAGCAGGGCAAGGGCGATCGGCAGGTCGTAATGGCTGCCTTCCTTGGGCAGGTCGGCCGGCGAGAGGTTGATCGTGATCCGTTTGGGCGGCAGGGACAGGCCCATCGACGAGAGAGCCGCGTGCACCCTCTGGCGGCTTTCGTTGACCGCCTTGTCGGGCAGGCCGACCACGGCGAATCCGGGCATGCCCGGGGCGATCTGGCATTGGACCTCGACCGCGCGCGCTTCCAGGCCCAAGTAGGCCACCGTCGATACCAGTGCGACCACGTAATCTCCCTGACGCGCACGACGATAGCGGACGGCAACTGCTTGTCGAGATGAGAAATATCCGCGCCGGTTGTTGGTAAATCCCCCGGAAACCGCACTCGTTTACGCGCGGGCAGCCTTGTCGCCGCAATCTCCCCTCACTCCACGCCGCATGATCGCGACCAACCAAGCGAACGCGCGACGGGCCTCGTCTCGAGCGCTCCTGCCAGGGGGCCGGGTGCGCTCGGGCGAGGTCGAATCCCCTCTCCGCCGTCTTGACTTGAGCAGTGTGCGTGGCTAACCGCGCGCCCATATCCCAGGCCGCCTCCAGGGGCGGCCGTTTCTATTTGATTCGAGGACGACGCCATGAAGCGCACCTTCCAGCCGAGCAATCTCGTGCGCAAGCGCCGCCACGGCTTCCGCGCGCGCAAGGCGACCGTCGGCGGCCGCAAGGTCCTGCGCGCCCGCCGCGCCCGCGGCCGCAAGACGCTCAGCGCCTAGTTTGTTTTTCGAGCGCCCATCCGGGCGCTCGTCCTCGGCGCTGTTCCCTTCCCCCGGATCAAGTCCGGGGTACGGGCGCCTGCGGACGGCCGTTTGGCCTTGCAGGCTGCTGGTCGCAGCCCGAATCAGCACCTATATCGCGGCCCCGATGGTTGAGCCCCTCTCCGTTCTGCGCAAGCGCGCCGAGTTTCTCGCCGCGAACACGGGCTTGCGCAACGCGCGGCCCGGGTTCGTCCTGCTTACGCTCGCCAACGCGAGCGAGGGCAAGCGTTTCGGCGTGACCGTCACCAAGAAGATCGGCAACGCCGTCGTCCGCAACCGGATGAAGCGGCGCTTTCGTGAGCTCTTGCGCGCGGCGCTGCCTGGCGAGGGTTTGCCCGACACCGATCACGTGTTGATCGGGCGCGAGGGTGGCATCGAGCGCGACTTCGCGAGGATGCGCGAGGATCTGTCCGCCGCGCTCGCCCGGGCGCGCGAAGGCAAGGGCGATCCGGTGCGCAGGAGCCGGCGGTGAAGCAAGTGCTCGTACTCATCGCTCGTGGCTGGCAGCTGGGCCCATCGCGAGTGCTTCCGCCGTCGTGCCGCTACCAGCCGACCTGTTCGCAGTACACCATCGACGCCTTGCAGAAATACGGCGCGATCAAGGGTGGATGGATGGCCATCAAGCGGCTAATGCGCTGCCACCCCTGGGGGGGACATGGCTATGACCCGGTGCCCTAGAGGGCCCAGACCCTTTGCACTGAATCTGACGAACTAGGGAACCGCGTGGACAACAACCGCAACCTGATCCTCGCCGTTGTGTTGTGCGCCGCGCTGCTGTTCGGCTGGCAGTTCGTGATCGAGCGAATTTATCCGGAGCCGCAACATCCCGCCGCGACCGCTGTCCAGCAGACCGCGCCCGCGCCCGCGGGCCAGGCGCACGGCACCGCGCCGCCGCCGAAGGTCAAGGCCACGCGCGAGGGAGGCTTGCAGGATCCGGCCGACGTCGCGCTCGAGCAGAAGGACCTCGCGGCCGACCTGCACCAGCCGAGCCGGGTTGCGATCGACGCGCCCGACGTGCTCGGCTCGATCAATCTCGTGGGCGCGCGGATCGATGACATCCAGCTCAAGAACCACCGCGAAACGATCGACAAGAACTCGCCGCCCGAGCGGCTGTTCTCGCCCGAAGGCACCCCGGCGCAGCAGTTCGCGCAGTTCGGCTGGGTCGGGCAGGGGATCAAGGTTCCGGACGCGCATACCCTTTGGCAGGCAAGCGGCGGCCCGCTCGCCCCGGGCAAACCGGTCACGCTGACGTGGAACAACGGTGCGGGCCAGGTCTTCACGATCCGCTTCACGATCGACAGCCGCTACATGATCACCGCCGAACAGACGGTGGCGAACAGCGGGGGCGCGCCGGCCGTCGTGCAGCCCTATTCCTTCATCAACCGGACCAGCCGAACGGCGAGCCAGAGCAGCTGGACCGTGCATTCCGGGCCGATCGGCGCATTCGGCGGAGCGGTCGATTTCTCGAACGACTACAAGGATGTCGCCAAGACCGGCGAGGTGACGCCGCAGGGCCAGCCCGACTGGATCGGCTTTACCGACATCTACTGGTTTTCTGCGCTCATTCCGCAGGCCGGCGCGGGCAACTCGGCCGATTTCCGGGCGCTCGATCCCGAGCACTACCGGGCGGACCTGATCTACGCCGCTTCTACGGTCCCGGCCGGCCAGGCGGTGACCCGAACGACCAAGCTGTTCGCCGGAGCCAAGGAAAGCGACGTCCTCAATAGCTATCAGGACGCCGGCATTGCCAAGTTCGGCCTGGCGATAGACTGGGGCTGGTTCCGCTGGTTTGAAATCCCGATCTTCTGGCTGCTGAAGCACCTCTACGCGCTGGTCGGCAATTTCGGGGTCGCGATCATCCTCCTCACCTTCGTCATCCGCGGGCTGATGTTCCCGGTGGCGCAGAAGCAGTTCGCCAGCATGGCCCAGATGCGGGCGGTGCAGCCGAAGATGAAGGCGCTGCAGGAACGCTACAAGGACAACAAGGAGCAGCTCAGCCAGGAGATGGCCAAGCTGTACAAGGAAGAGAAGATCAATCCGCTCGCCGGATGCCTGCCGATGTTCCTGCAGATCCCGGTGTTCTTCGCGCTGTACAAGACGCTGCTCTTGTCGGTCGAGATGCGTCACAAGCCGTTCGTGCTGTGGATCAAGGATCTTTCGGCGCCCGATCCCTCGCACATACTCAACCTGTTCGGCCTGCTGCACTTCACGCCGCCGAGCATTCTCAGCCTCGGCGTGCTCGGGCTGATCTACGGGATCACCATGTGGCTCACCTTCCGCCTCAACCCGGCGCAGATGGACCCGACACAGCAGCAAGTCATGAGCATGATGCCGTGGGTGATGATGTTCGTCATGTCGCCGTTCGCCTCCGGCCTGCTGCTTTACTGGGTCACCTCGAACCTGATCAGCGTGGCGCAGCAGCAGTACCTCTATTCGAAGCACCCCCAGCTGAAAGCGCAATCCGGTAAGGACAAGGTTGACAAGGCCCGCGCGGCCGCGCGCGACAAGGGGAAATGAGCAGCCAGGCGGAGCTGGTGAAGGAAGCCGAGCGGCTGTTTTCCGGGCGCGTCGAGTTCCTCCTCTCGGCGCCGCAGCTCAAGTTCCTGCCCGAACCCGACGTGCCCGAGGTTGCCTTCTGCGGACGCTCGAACGTGGGCAAGAGCTCGCTCTTGAACGCGCTCACCGGGCGCAAGGCGATCGCCCGCACCTCGGTCACGCCGGGGCGGACGCAAGAGCTCAATTTCTTCGAGGTCGGCGAACCGACGCAATTCCGGCTGGTCGACATGCCCGGCTACGGGTTCGCCAAGGCGCCGGTGAAGGTGGTCGAGCGCTGGAAGCAGCTGGTCCGCACTTACCTGCGCGGCCGCGCGACACTCAAGCGTACGTTGGTGCTGGTCGACGCGCGCCACGGGATCAAGCCGGTCGATCTCGAAATGATGAAGATGCTGGACGAGGCTGCGGTCGGCTATCGCCTGGTGCTGACAAAAGCCGACAAGATCAAGGCAAGCGAGCTGGCAGCGGTCGTCGCCACGACCGAAGCCGAGGCGCGCAAACACCCGGCCGCCTATCCCCAAGTCCACGCCACCAGCGCCGAAAAGGGCCTGGGCATCGCCGAGCTGCGCGCCGCCGTTCTCGCCGACGTGCGAAGCTGAACCAGAAACTTTTTCGCAGCCGGTACGTAACTGTCCGGGCCATCCGGCCCGAATGCTGGCGATTGGATGGCGCAGGCGCATGGATGCGGTTCGAAGCAACAAACACCATCGTCTGGAGGACATCGACCCGTCCTTGCGCGATTTCGGCGAGATTCCGCAGAAATCGCCCGCGATGTCCGGCGTCTATTTCGGCAACAGCGTGCTGATGACCAAGCTATGGTCGGGCCACATGATGATGGTCCACACCGACGACATGATCGTCGCCCCGCACCTGGTCAACATCGGTATCAACGAGCCGCACAACACCCGCATCTTGGTGTCGCTGATCAAGCCGGGGGATGTGTTCGTCGATGTCGGCGCGAACGTCGGCTATTTCAGCGTGCTGGGCGCGTGGCGGGCGTATCCCGGCGGGCAGGTGTGGTCGTTCGAGCCCAATCCCAAGGTTTTTTCGATCCTCAGTGACAACCTCACGGTCAACGGTTACGCGGATATGGCCCATCGCTGGCCCGCTGCCGCGTCTGACCAGGCGGGGGAGCAGTCGCTGAGAATCTTCCCGGGCTACGTCGCGACGTCGACGATGCGCGACGTGCCGGAAGCTTACCTGCGCTTCACCGAGCGGGAAACCGGGCGCAAGTCGCACGTCATCGATGTCGACGTCGTGCGGCTCGACGACGCGATGCGCGACGTTGCCGAAATCCATGTGATGAAGATCGATGCCGAGGGCCACGAGCTGCACGTGCTCAGGGGCGCACAGGAGATCATCGCGCGCTCACCGGCGTTAAGGATCGTGATGGAATTCAATCCGTCGATGCTCGGGGCGGACGGGGCGCGAGACCTGGTCGAACTGGTCAGGACGCTCGGGTTCGACATCTACTCGATCGAGCATGACTCTTCCCTGACGCGCTTGACCGATGACGAAGCGATGCTCGAGGCGGCGTTCCTGGATCTGCTGCTGGTTCGCCCTCGCGCCGGCTAGGCTTCGCCACCCATCAGTTCGCGGCGCCCGTCTTCACGCCCTGATACTCGGTCGCCAGGCTGGGATCGCACTCGTAAGGCTGGATGTAGTGGCCGGGCTGCTTGTTCCATTCGATGTAGCGCGCGCCGTTGTTCGCGATCATCTCCGGGTCGGTGAACCATTGTGAGGCCTGGAGGTGCTTCCCGTCGGGGCCCAGGCGATAGCGCTCGATCAGGTGGATGTTGTCCGAATGGTCGAGGCCATTGTTGGTGATCGTCGAAGGTTCGAGGTGATCGGTGTCGACTACCAGCGTGTTGCCTTCCCAATGGCCGATCGAGTCGCCCATCTTGGTATGGGGGGCGTTCGCCGGCAGGTGCGGCCGTCCGTCGGTGTGAATTAGGCGCACCTGGTCGAAGTATTCGTAACGGATCACGATCAGGCCGGGCGCCTGTTCGATCTCCATTGGGAACGGCCCCTGCTCGTCGTAGATCACCCCCTGCGGCATGCACACCCGCGCGAGCGTCATTTCGTCCTCGGGCTTCCATGCGTCGGCTTTGGCTTTGGCCTTCGCCGTAGGGATCAATCCGCCGTATTCGCCGCGGGGGTATTCGGCAGCGCCGGTGTCGGTGAGGATCGCCGTGTTCGGGGGCAGCTTGGCCCTAAGGTCCGCCGGCATCGGTTCGTTCCGGATGGGGGCGCCCCAGTAGCCCGACAAGTCGGGATGAGCGGAGTCTTCGGATTGCGCCACCCCCGGCGTACAAGCGAGCAGGACAGCTGCCGCGGCAAACGCGAAGCAGGGGCGCATCTCAGCTTTGCGCCTTCGGCTCGAAGGGGGCGCTGCCGATCCGCTTGCCCTTGGCGTCCTTCATGTCGCGCAGGCGCAAGTAATTGCGACCATCGCGCGAGGGCCAGCCCTCGATGGTGACAACATCCCCCGGCTTGATCACGTCGCGCGTCCACCCGCGCTCGACGAGGATAACCGGCGCGTTGGTTTCGGCGCGCCATTTCTCGATCGAGCCGTCGGGCTTCTTGACGTCGAGCGCGATCATCCCGTGCGGGTTGGTGAAGCGGAACTCGGTGACGGTGCCGGTGACGGTGACGCTCTTGTCCGGATCGAAAAACGCGGCGAACGAATGGTGTGCCTGGGCCGCCGTCGGGACCGCGGCGAGCGCCGCCGCCAAGGCCAGCAAGTGCTTGGATGACATGATGATCGACTCCCTCGCGCATCGTATCGCGCGTTACGGTCACGATACCCGCGCCTCCTAGCGATGCAAGCGTCCTGCGCGCGACTGCGCGGCCGTTCAGCCTCGACAGCAAAGAAGTGAATGCCTAGAGGGGCCGCGCATGAAGCTGATCATCGGCAACAAGAACTATTCGAGCTGGTCGCTGCGCGGCTGGCTGGCCGCCAAACAGTCAGGCCTGGCGTTCGAGGAGCTGACCGTCCACATCGACGGCGACGACTGGCAGGCGATGAAGCGGGCCGAAGGCGAGTTCCAGCCCTCGGCCGGCAAGGTCCCGGTGCTGTGGGACGGCGAGGTGGTCGTGTGGGACAGCCTGGCGATCATGGAGTACCTCGCCGACAAGGTCGGCCGCGACCGCTTCTGGCCCAAGCAGGACGAAGCCCGCGGGATGGCCCGGGCGATGGTCGCCGAAATGCACTCGAGCTACCTCGCGCTACGCCGCCAGTGCCCGGTCAACGTGCGCAAGCGGATCGGCGGGATCGAGCTTTCCGAAGAGACCCGCAGCGACATCGTCCGCATCCTCGGCCTGTGGGCCGAGGCGCGGGCGCGCTTCGGCAAGGGCGGGCCGTTCCTGTTCGGCACTTTCGGCGCGCCGGACATCTTCTATGCCCCGGTCGTCAGCCGCTTCGTGACTTACGGCATCGGTGTGCCCGGCTTCGCCCAAGCCTACATGCAGGCGGTGTGGGAGCACGATTGGATGCAGCATTGGGTCCACGCCGCCGAAGCCGAGGAATGGACCATCGAGCAGTTCGAGACGGCGCCGGCCTAACTCCCCTCCCGCTTGCGGGAGGGGTCGGGGGAGGGTCAGTCCTCGACCGGTGCTCGATCCCACCCCTAGCCCCTGTCGCAAACGGCAGGGGGACTCAGTCCTTTGGCGGGTAGGGAGTGCCGTCCTTGTGCAAGTAGCCGTCGCCTGAGAACCGCAAATCGATGTCGGGGTATTCGCCGTAATCGTTCGCCGAATCGCCTGCGCTGACGGCGATCATCACGCAATCGGCGTTGCCGCGGTTCTTCAGGCAGTGGCCGTTCTTCACGCCTTTCGGCCACGCCGCCACGTCGCCCGCGCGCAGCACCGTTTCGCCGCCATCCTCGATCAGCACCGCCTCGCCGGCGAGGATCACCACCAGCTCGTCTTCCTCCGCATGCCAGTGGCGCTGCGACGACCACGCGCCGGGCTTCAGCACGACGTGCGCGGCGCCGAGGTGGGTCAGCCCCGCCGCCGGCCGCAACCGCCTCACCCAACGCCCCGCCACG
>JANWHA010000087.1 GCA_025450635.1 Croceibacterium sp.
CGCGCCGCGCTCATCGGCCTCGGCACGCATACCGGCACCGTCACCGCCGCAACCGACTGGGACGGCGAGCACGAGACCAAGCGTGTAGTTCCTTCGCGCGGCGATTCTTACGAACGCGTGTGTCACGATAGCGGCCTGAGCCGCTTCCTGCTCGACCTGTCGCCCGGCCGACAGGAAGCGCTTCGCCGACGCCTCGCCGAGCCGCGGCTCGAGCGCTTCATCGGGGTGATCTACCGGCCGGAAACCGAGCGCTGGAGTCATTACAGCGAGGCGGTGCTGCCTGGCCAGTTCGACGCCTATGTATGGTTCGACGAAACCCGCGCGCTACGGCCGCTAAGGCCGCACGAACCGCATGAAGGCGTGCCGGACACCTTTCCGTTCGGTGTGTGAAGTGCCCGCAACCGGCGGATAGAATTGCTCTTTGGGTCAGGTTATGGACCCGGGCGGAGACGAAGTCGGCCCGGCCGAGCTTCCGGGCCTGACCGAGTTCAGCCGCCGTGGCGGACCATCCGCCACTCGAGCTTCATGCAGGAGGTCCGCCGCAGCGTGAGCGCCTGTTGAGGCGGCGAATCGCCTCAAAAACGTGACGAAATGGCCTTTAAGCAAGGTAAACGCCGGAACCGGCGCTCGACTCATACCTCGGTAAACCTCGTTTCGTCGCGCGGATTGTTGCGCGATTACACGCATTTGGCTTAACCATTCGGCAGCAAAAAGCGGGTAGCAACAATCCATGATTTTTTCTCGGTTCGGCCGAATTGTCTCACCGATCGCGCTGGCGCTCGCGACGATCGTCCCGGCGCACGCCACCAACGGCGGGCTGGACGCGCAGTTCGACAGCGTCATCGGCAGCGACAGCACAGCACATGACCTGACCGCCAGGTACGATAACGCGTTGGCGCAGCAGATCGCCCCGCTCGCCGCGAGCGAGCGAGGCCGGATCGGCGTCGCCGCGGTTGACCTGACGACGGGCAAAGTGGTCTCGGTGCTGGGCAATCAGCGCTTTCCGATGGCCAGCACCAGCAAGCTGGCGATCGTGGCCACCTTCCTCGCCGGTGTGGATCAGGGCCGCTGGAGCCTCGATGATCGCTTCCCGATGATGGTGACGCCGACGCGCGAAGGGCGGGTGCTGAGCGCGCGCGAGCTGATCGAACTCGCGATCACCCGCAGTGACAACCAGGCGGCCGACGGCCTGCTCCGCGTGGTCGGCGGGCCTGACGCGGTCAGCGACTGGGTCCATCGCGCCGGCATCAGGGAATTCAGTCTGGACCGCGACATCTATACGCTGGTCCACGAAGACGGGGCGATCGATCCCGCCAACCATGTCGACCAGCGCGATTCAGCCACGCCTCTGGCGATGGTTTCGCTGGTCAAGGGCGTGTACGATGGCCGCTGGCTCAGCCCGTCGAGCCGCAGCGTGCTGCTGGGCGCGATGAGCCGCTGCAAGACCGGCCCGCAGCGCATTCCCGGCCAGATGCCGGACGGGGTGCAAGTGGCGCACAAGACCGGATCGCTTTACGATACCTCGAGCGATGTGGGCATCGTCACCGGTCCTGACGGCCACGCGATCGCCATGGCGATCTATGTGACGGGGGGCGGCAGCAACCACCAGTACCGCTTCGAAAAGATCGGCACGATCGCCCGCGCGGTCTACGACGGTTACCAGGCGCAATGGCCCGCCGGGCGCGGCCAGGTGTGGACCAGCGCCAGCTACGGCCGCGCCGCTCCGGCGCAATAAGCGGGTCTTACCCCACAGAAAAAAGGGCGCGGCCGGTGAGGCCGCGCCCTTTCCTTGTTCGAACGCGAACGGATCAGTCGGCCGAAGTGGTCGTGCTGGTCGCGCTCGTGTTGTCGGTCGCGCTGGTGGCGTCGGCGGCGCTGCCGGCTTCGCTGGCCGCGGCGGCGGCGTCGGTCGAGGCCTGGCTGGCGGCGCTGGCGGCGGCGTCGGCGTTGGCATTGGCGTCGGCCATCGCCGAATCCGAAGTGGCGCTGGTGGCGTCGTCAGACTTGCTGCCGCAAGCGGCGAGCGACAGGGCGGCACCGGCGACAGCGGCGGCGAGAACGATCTTGCGCATGTGTTCTGTATCCTTGAACAGCGAGTAGGAAAGCACGCCCTTGGGATCCCCTCCGGCGCACGAAACCGGCCCGGGGGGCTGGCTCCAAGCGCGGGAATAGTGGCCACAATGTGGCGGCGCAAGCGAATTGTGGCAGCTTGCCACAATTGGACGGCTGACCTCTCGCGCACGCGCTGCTACCACGCGGCCATGTCCGACAAGCAGCATCTCTACCTGGTCGACGGATCGGCCTATATCTTCCGCGCCTATCATCGCCTGCCGCCGCTGACCAACCCCCATGGGACGCCCGTCGGCGCGGTCTACGGCTATACGACCATGTTGTGGAAGCTGGCCGAAGACCTGCACAAGGCCGACGGGCCGACGCACCTCGCGGTTATCCTCGACAAGGGCGCGCACAGCTTCCGCAACGATCTTTACGACCAGTACAAGGCTAACCGGCCCGAGCCGCCCGAGGACCTGAAGCCGCAATTCCCCCTGATCCGCGACGCCACCCGGGCGTTCAGCCTGCCGTGCATCGAGGAGGACAATCTCGAGGCCGATGACCTGATCGCCTCTTATGCGCGGGAAGCCACGCGGCGCGGCTGGGACGTGACCATCGTCAGCTCCGACAAGGACCTGATGCAGCTCGTCGGCCGCTGCGCCGAGCCGCACGACGGGCACGAGGGCGGCTGCATCGACATGCTCGACACGATGAAGAACCAGCGGATCGACGTCCCCGAGGTGGTCGAAAAGTTCGGCGTCGGCCCCGAGCTGGTGGGCGATGTGCTCGCGCTGATGGGCGACAGCGTCGACAACGTGCCGGGCATCTACGGCATCGGCCCGAAGACCGCCTCGAAGCTGATCCAGGACTACGGCTCGCTGCAAGGCGCGCTCGACGCCGCCCCGGAGATGAAGCCCGGCAAGCTCCGCGACCGGCTGATCGAAGGCCGCGAGATGGCCGAGCTATCACGCGTTCTGGTGCAGCTGAAGGAAGACTGTCCGCTGCCGATGGCGCTCGACGATTTCAAGCTCGACACAGTGCCGAAGGAGCCGCTCACCGCGTTCCTCGCCGAGCACGGCTTCACCAGTTTGCTGCGGCGGCTCGACGGCGGCGGTGGCAGTCCGGCGCGCACGACCGATCTCAACCCGCCCAAGCAGGCTACGGCCGGAGCTCCCGCCTCGCCGGCAGGCAACCGCCAGGACCTGCCCGAGATGCCCCCGGTCGATCGCTCGGCCTACGAATGCGTGCAGACGCTCGACCGGCTCGAGCACTGGATTGCGCGCGCCTTCGCCGCGCGCGCGGTGGCGATCGACACAGAGACCAGCTCGATCGATTCCATGCGCGCCGAACTGGCCGGCGTGAGCCTGGCACTCGGCCCGAACGATGCGTGCTACATCCCGCTCGGCCACGGCGGCAGCGACATGTTCGCCGAGAAGCCGCCGCAGATCGACAAGGCCGCCGCGCTGGCCGCGCTCAAGCCGCTGCTCGAAAGCGACGCGGTCCTCAAGATCGGCCAGAACATCAAGTACGACATCACCATCCTCGCCCGCAATGGCATCGAGCTCGCCCCAGTGGACGACACGATGATCGTCAGCTTCGCGATGGACGCCGGGCGCTCGCCCGAGGGGATCGGCGGCGGGCATGGGATGGACGAGCTCAGCGAACGCCACCTCGGCCACACCACGCTGACCTTCAAGGACATCTGCGGCACCGGCAAGAAGCAAATCCCGTTCGGCGAAGTGCCGCTTGCCCGCGCGACCGAATACGCCGCCGAAGACGCCGACGTCACCTGGCGGCTGCACAAGGTCCTCAAGCCGCGCCTCGCCACCGAGCATGGCACGCGCATCTATGAACGCGTCGACCGTCCGTTGATCCCGGTGGTCGCGCAAATGGAGCGCCACGGCATCAAGGTCGACCGCCACCGCCTGGCCCGGCTGAGCGAGGAATTCGCCCGCGAGATCGCCCGCATGGAGCAGGAGATCTACGATTGCTGCGGCGAGCAGTTCACCATTGGCAGCCCGCAGCAATTGGGCCGCATCCTGTTTGACAAGCTGGGTTACAAGGGCGGACGCAAGGGCAAGAGCGGTCAGTATTCGACCGACCAGGCGATCCTCGAAGGTCTCGCCGCGCAGGGCGCCGAGGTGGCCACGAAAGTGCTCGACTGGCGCCAGGTGGCCAAGCTCAAAAGCACTTACACCGACTCGCTGCAGCAGGCGATCAACCCGGCGACCGGCCGCGTCCACACCAGCTATTCCCTGGTCGGCGCGCAGACCGGACGGCTCTCGTCGACCGATCCCAACCTGCAGAACATTCCGATCCGCACCGCGCTCGGCCGCCAGATCCGCGAGGCGTTCGTGCCCGAGGAGGGCAACGTCCTGCTCGCCGCCGACTATTCGCAGATCGAGCTGCGCCTCGCCGCGCACATGGCCGACGTGCCGCCGCTGAAGGAGGCCTTCGCCGCGGGCGAGGACATCCATTCGCGCACCGCCCAGGAGATGTTCGGCACGGTCGACCGCGACACGCGCGCGCGCGCGAAGACGGTCAACTTCGCCATCCTCTACGGCATCAGCCGCTGGGGCCTCGGCGGTCGGCTCGGCATCGATGCCGACGAAGCGCAATCGATCATCGACCGCTATTTCCAGCGCTTCCCCGGCATCCAGCGCTACATCGTCCATACGCTCGAGCAGGTGCGCGAGCGCGGCTATTCGGAGACGCTGTTCGGCCGCAAGACCTGGTTCCCGCGGATCAACGCGAGGATTCCGCACGAGCGCCAGGGCAGCGAGCGGGCAGCGATCAATGCGCCGATCCAGGGCACCAGCGCCGACATCATCAAGCGGGCGATGGCGCGGATGATGCCGGCGCTATCGGACGCCGGGCTCGGCCACGTGAAAATGCTGCTGCAGGTCCACGACGAACTGGTCTTCGAACTGCCCGAAGGTGACGTCGCCGCCGCCAGCCCGGTGATCGAGCGCGTGATGGCCGAGGCGGCGCTGCCGGCGGTCGCGCTTGATGTGCCGCTCGGGGTCGAAATCGGCCACGGCGCCAGCTGGGACGCGGCACACTGAGGCAGCGTCAGCCCATCATTCCACGACGCTAAAATTATCGGCTGACGTCGAGGCGGGCGCCAGCCGGGAAAGCGCCGCCGGGGCCGGGGCCGACAGTGCTCACGCCGACACCGGGCCGGCCGACGGAAACGGTCTGGCCGGCCGCGTTGTCGACGACGAGCTTGACCCACAGGGTGTTGCCATCCTTGAAGTACGAAGTGTCATGGGCGGCGCGCAGCGCGGCGAGGCTGCTTTGTGCGGTGCCCCCGGCGGCGGTGGTGAATCCGGGAAGCTCGAAGACGTCCCAGGAGCCGTTGTCCATCTCGCTCAGAGCAAGGGACAAGCTCTTCCTGGCCGTTTCCACCCTGACCTCGGCTCCGCTGGGGATCGTGGTCTGGCCGGTGTATTCCCAGCGTCTGCCATTGCGGCTGAGCACGACCGGATCGGTGATCGGCTCGCTGCCGAAGCCGAAGTTGCCGCCGACGCTGAAGTGGCCGAAGTCGCCTTTGCAGATGGCCGCCCCCCAGGTCGGCTTGATCTGGCAGGTCTTGTCGTCATCCGCGATGCCGTTGTCGAGCACGATGTAGGAATCGGGGACGCCGTCCACCGAGCCGTCCTTGTCATGGATCGCCGCGCCCCTCCAGGCGTTGCTGCGACCGAAATCGGAGGACCACCGGCGCACCATGGGCGGGAACCCGACCCGCTTCGAATTGATGAATTTCGCCCCCTCGACCGAGTTCTCGGTGCTCATCCCGAAGCTCGTGTACATCAGGTACGAGATCGCTTCCGCGTCGCGCGTGGCGTTGGGCTGGAAATTCACGAAAGTGGTGTTCACCACGTCGTGGCGGAGATCGTAATACTCGTATCCGCGGATCGGGAAATCCGCGATATCGTTCGGCATGCTGCGGCCATAGGCGATTTCCGCCGGCGTCCTGGGATTGCCGATATTGTCGCTTTCGCCCACGAAGATCGAATCGACGACCCGTGATGTATAGGGCGCGCGGCCGACGGCTGAAGCCGCATGAGTGAAGCCGACCGCGTTGTCGGCCACCCTCAGGTTCTTGAACAGGTGCAGCTCGCCGCGGCCCCACACGCCGCCATGGCGGTTCTTGTAGCTGGTGAAGTTCTCGAACACCGAGCCCTTCTCGGGGCTCTTCGGGTCGGCCGGGTCGGCGAAGGCCAGATGGTAGTTGCTGCCGCCGACGCTGAACGTGCCGTCCGACTTGGGTCCGCGGTCGAACATGAAGCCGTCGAAGTTCGAATGGGCGGTGTTGCCCTTGAATTCGCGCACCGCGGTTCGGCGTGGAAAGACGTTCGGATCCTTGCCCAGGAACGCGCCTGTCGGATGCTCTGGCAGGGCGAACCAGAAGCCTACCTCGTCGGAACCCGCCGCGACATTGTCCACATAGATGTTGTCCGGATTGGTGATCCAGAACGCCGATACCGTGTTGTCGGACGGGATCAGAACATGCTTGGAGGCCTGCCCGGCCGTCGACGCCGCCAGTGAAGGCCTGTCTCCCTCGGGGCCGAGGTTGGTCGGGACGCACGGCAGGGTCGGGTGGCATTTGACCATGATCGCCAGGTTGTGGATGAACTGGTTGCCGGTCTCGACCGCGTCTTCGAGGAAGAAGCAGTGACCCACCGTGTTGAAGGTCACGTTGTTCTGCACCCGCACGTTGTCGGTGCCGTGGACAGTCACGCAGCGGCTGTAGGTGTCATGGATCGAGGAATCCTGGATATATTGCCCTCGCCCGTCGCCGACGATGTGCCAGTGGATCGGGTAGCGGGCCAAGTGCATGTTCTGGCCCATGCGATTGAGTTCGACGCTCGAGATGAACATCTTCGACCCGGCCATCGCCATGATATGCCCGCCGAAATAGGACTTTTCGGCGTCGTCCGAGGCCTGAATCTTGATGTTGCGCGTCAGCATGCCGACTTCGCCGCGCTCGTCGACGCCGTAAGTGATCTGGCCGTAATGCATGTATTGCAGCGGCTCATCGAGGGTGAGCGCGTTGCCGCTGACGGCGGCGATGGTGCGCTCCTCGGCCTGTCGGTCGTCGAAGTCGGTTGAGGCAAGGACGATCTCGTCGCCCTTTCGCCAGCCCTTGGCGTCCAGCACTTCGATGCGCGAGCTGCCGGCCTTGGCGGTCCGGGCGAGCTTGGTCCACGAGTTCGTGCGGTCGCCGTGCAGGCTCAGGGTGCCGTTGAGCATCAAGATTCCGCGGTCACCCATCGTGTTGATGTTTTCGTCGGGGACCTTGTCGGTCAGGGTGATCGTTGCCTGGTGCGTATAGGGATGCGCCTCGCTGCCGATGTCCAGCTCGCCGCCCGGCAGGTAAATCCAGTCGGTCGTCAAGGCGAGATCGGCCTTGTCCGAAAAGCTGAGCTTGCCGTCGATGGTCAGGCTGCGCAGCACCGGCGGGCTGATGTCGAGAACGACATCCATGTCCCGGCCGATCGTGACCGCGTCGCCGGCGCCCGGCACCTTGCCGTCGGGCCAGGAATGAGGATCGGACCAAAGCAACTTTCTGGCCGCCGAGGGCGGCGCTGCGGTGCCTCCATCCATGTGCGCCATGGCGTGGCTTTCCTGCGCACAAGCCTCTGCGCCCGCGCCGAGCAGGAGGAGCGCAGGAAGTAGCAAGGAAAGCCGGAGCAGGCGAAGCTGCAGATGCATGGCGATAGACCCCCAACCCGGGACCCCGCGAGTCCCACATTTCCGTTCGAATTTGATTTTGTCCTGAACGGGGCGATTTGCCAAGCAGTTATCCGGGGGCGACGCGGAATGCCGATTGCCGCGCGCGCCTGCCGCCTAGGGGTGCTTCTTCTCCCGCGTCGAAGTGAGCATCCCCTCGCTGATGAAGCCCATCGGCTGAACTTCCATCGCCCGTTTCTTGAGCTCGCCCTGCATCGCCTGATAGTCGGCTTCCATCTGCTCGGTCACCGTCGGACGGCTGTCTTCGAGCGCTTCGGCGAAATCGGCGGCGGTGACCTTGTCGGCCTTTTCGCCCGCGCGGCGGATCGCCACGAGGCCCGCGCGGCGGACCACGTCTTCGAGGTCGGCTCCGGTGTAGCGGTCGGTCTGCGCGGCGATGCTGTCGAGGTCGACGTCCTTGGCCAGCGGCATGTTGCGCGTGTGGATGCCCAGGATCAGCCGACGGCCCTCCACGTTGGGCGGGCCGACGTAGACCAGCTCGTCGAAGCGGCCGGGACGCAGCAGCGCGGGATCGACCAGCCACGGCCGGTTGGTCGCGCCGATGACCACGATCGCGTTCAGCTCCTCCATTCCGTCCATTTCCGCGAGGATGGTGTTGACCACGCGCGCGGTGACCTGCGGCTCGTTGGCGTCAGTGCCGCGGGCCGGCACCAGGCTGTCGATCTCGTCGATGAAGATCACGCACGGCGCGACCTGGCGGGCACGGGCGAACATGCGGCTGATCTGCTGCTCGCTCTCGCCATACCACTTGGAGAGCACTTCGGAGCTTTTCATCGAGATGAAATTCGCCTCGGCCTCCTTGGCGACGGCCTTGGCGAGCAGCGTCTTGCCGGTGCCGGGCGGACCATAGAGCAGGAAGCCCTTGGCTGGGCGGATGCCGAGGCGGTCGAACGCCTCGGGGTTCTTGAGCGGCAGCTCGACCCCTTCGCGCAAGCGCTCCTCGGCCTCGTCGAGGCCGCCGATGTCGTCCCAGCCGATCGTCGGCGCCTGGACCATCACCTCGCGCATCGCGCTCGGCTGCACGCGCTTCAGCGCTTCGCGGAAATCCTCCTTCTCGACCCGCAATTCCTCGAGCACCTCGGGCGGGATGGTCCGGGCATCGAGATCGAGCTTGGGCATGATCCGCCGCACCGCCTCGATCGCCGCCTCGCGCGCCAGCGCCGCGAGATCGGCGCCGACGAAGCCGTGCGTGCTGCGCGCCAGCTCCTTGAGGTCGACCCCTTCGCCGAGCGGCATGCCGCGGGTGTGAATGCCGAGGATTTCGCGCCGGCCATGCTCGTCGGGCACGCCAATGACGATTTCGCGGTCGAAACGTCCGGGCCGGCGCAGCGCCTCGTCGATCGCTTCCGGCCGATTGGTGGCGGCGATGACGACCAGGTTCGACCGTGCGTGCAGCCCGTCCATCAGCGTCAGCAGCTGCGCGACCAGCCGCTTTTCCGCCTCGCCGGTGACGATGCCGCGCTTGGGCGCGATCGAATCGATCTCGTCGATGAAGATGATCGCGGGGGCCGCGCGCTGGGCTTCCTCGAACACCTCGCGCAGGCGCTTTTCGCTCTCGCCGTAAGCCGAGCCCATGATCTCGGGCCCGTTGATGGTGAAGAACTGCGCGTCGCTCTCGCTCGCCACCGCCAGCGCCAGGCGGGTCTTGCCGGTGCCGGGCGGGCCATGCAGCAGCACGCCCTTGGGCGGATCGACGCCGAGGCGAGTGAACAGCTCGGGGTAGCGCAGCGGCAGCTCGACCATCTCGCGCAATTGCTTGATGGTGTCCTCCATCCCGCCGACGTCGTCGTAGTTGATGATGCCGCGTCCGTCGCGCGGCTCCTCGAACTCGGCGCGCAGCTCCACCTCGGTGCTCTCGTCGATATGGACGATGCCCTTGGGCACTGTGGCGATCACCTGCAGGCGGATCTGGGTGAGCGCATAGGCGGGCGCGTTGAACATCCGGCGGACCGCGGGCGGCACGTCCTGGACCGGCTGCTGCCCATGCGTGGCGACGAGGTCGCCGGCGACCAGCGGCTTGTTGAAGAACACCCGCTTGAGGGCTTCGGTCGGCCCGTGCAGGCGCATCTCGCGCTGGGCAGGGGCGAAGACGACGCGTGTGGCCGGCTTCGATTCGGCCCGGCGAATGGTCACGTGCTCGCCCGACGAGGTGCCGGCGTTGGCGCGCTGCAACCCGTCGAGGCGGACGACTTCGAGCGCGTCGTCTTCAGGGTAGCCGGGAATCGCCACCGCCGCGGTCAGCCGCTTGCCCTCGATTTCGACGAAATCGCCGTCGGTGATGCCCAGTGCCTGGAACGCCGAACGAGGCATGCGGGCGACGCCCTGGCCGCTCTCCTCCTGCCGCAGCGCCGCGACCGGCAGGCGAATGGTGCCTGCCTCAACCTTTTCCGCAACCTCGGCCATCGGCGCGCTCGCTCCCGTTTTCTTGTTTTCGTCCGCCACAGCTAGGGACAGGTTCGCCGATTGCAAACCCCTCGCGCGGCCATACCGCTGGAAGAATGCCCACCGCCGCGCGGTGTATCCCGCCGCGACAAGAAAAAAGCCCGGGCGTTGCCGCCCGGGCCTGGAAGTTTTGGGAGAGGATGCCTGAAAGGCCCGATCCTTATGCTGCAACTGCTCACATCTCGCAAGTGCGAAAAGGACATTTGATGTTGCGCCGAACGCAACTCTGGCGCTGGATACCGCCGTTTCCGTTGCCTTTTAAACAACGACTGGCCGCAGAATCCGGTGACTAACGAAACCATGTTGCAGTGCGAGACTAAATCGGACCATGAATGGCACGCATAAAGCTGTTGCGTGAGCCGTCTTCCCGCCTAGGACTCGGCGCACGATTTCGGAGGTCCCGCATGCAGAAGCTCTATCCCAACGCCGCCGCCGCGCTCGATGGGGTGCTGCGTGACGGCATGCTGATCGCATCGGGCGGCTTCGGGCTGTGCGGGGTGCCCGAACGGCTCATCGAGGCGATCCAGGCGAGCGGCGTCAGGAACCTCACCATCGCCAGCAACAACGCCGGGATCGACAACGAAGGCATCGGCAAGCTGCTGCGCACCAGGCAGGTGCGCAAGATGATCGCGTCGTATGTCGGCGAGAACAAGGAGTTCGAGCGGCAATTCCTCGCCGGCGAGCTCGAGGTCGAGTTCTGTCCGCAGGGAACGCTGGCCGAACGCATGCGCGCCGGCGGAGCGGGTATTCCCGGGTTCTACACCCGCACCGGCGTGGGCACCGCGGTCGCCGAGGGCAAGGAAACCAAGGTATTCGATGGCGAGGAATATCTGCTCGAACGCGGCATCTTCGCCGACCTGTCGATCGCCAAGGCGTGGAAGGCGGACGAAACCGGCAACTGCGTGTTCCGCAAGACCGCGCGCAACTTCAACCTGCCCGCCGCCACGTGCGGCAAGGTGTGCGTGATCGAGGCCGAGGAAGTCGTCCCCGCGGGCGCGCTCGATCCCGATTGCATCGACCTGCCCGGCATTTACGTCCAACGCATGATCGTCGGTGCGCCGTACGATAAGAAGATAGAGTTCACGACTACCCGCGAGCGGGAGGCGGCGTGATGTTCGGCAAGAAGGCAAAGCCGCTCGCGGAGCTCGCCATCGCAGACTGCGCGGACATCCTAGCTGGGTCACACGAATTCCTGAGGATGTGGGTCACGGCGGATGGCCCCGTGACGTGTCTGATCGACACGCAGCCTATCGGGGCCGACCCATTTATCCAGGGCATCGCATTGACCGACTGTGTGCGCCACGGCGCGAAGGCCTACGCGCATGCAACTGGCATGTCAGAAACAGAAGCCGAAGAGCGCATATGGGCGGGGCTCGATGCCGAACGGACCGCGCCGACCGACCTACCGACCGACCTCTCCCAGAAGGGAACGCTCAACTGATGACCACGCACGACAAAGTGCTCGAAGGCTGGAGCCGCGACCAGATGGCCGCGCGGGCGGCCCAAGAACTCGAGGACGGCTATTACGTCAACCTCGGCATCGGCATCCCGACGCTCGTCGCCAACCATATCCCGCCCGGGATGGATGTGACGCTGCAGAGCGAGAACGGCATGCTCGGCATCGGCCCGTTTCCTTATCCGGGGGAAGAAGACCCCGATCTCATCAACGCCGGCAAGCAGACGATCAGCGAGCTGCCGCGCAGCGCCTATTTCGACAGCGCGACCAGCTTCGGCATGATCCGCGGCGGGCATATCGATCTCGCGGTGCTCGGCTCGATGGAAGTCAGCGAGAACGGCGACATCGCCAACTGGATGATCCCCGGCAAGATGATCAAGGGCATGGGCGGGGCGATGGACCTCGTCGCGGGGGTCAAGAAGATCATCGTGGTGATGGAGCACGTCAGCAAGAACGGCGATCCGAAGTTCATCCCGGAATGCACGCTGCCCCTCACGGGGAAGAACGTGGTCGACATGATCATCACCGATCTCGCGGTGTTCCACCGGCCCAACCACCGGAGCCGGTTCAAGCTGATCGAGCTGGCGCCGGGTGTAACGGCGGACGAAGTCGCAGCGAAGACCACCGCGCATTACGAGGACGGGCTGGCCGCTTGATGCCGCACTCTTGCGCTGCCCCGCAAATGGACTAGCCTTTCCCTGCGTGGGATCGTTGGGGGCAAGGCATTGGATCGGTTTCAGATCTACCTGATCAAGCCGACCCGCTACGACGACGACGGCTACCCGCTGCAGTGGTGGCGCTCGATCATCCCGTCGAATTCGCTCGCCTGCCTGACCGGCATCGTCGAGGACGCGCTGACCCGCGGCGCGCTCGGCGACGCCGATGCCGACGTGCACGTGATCGACGAGATCCATAGTCACGTCGCCCCCGCGCGCATCGTCCGCGCCATCCGCCGAAAGGGCGGACGCGGATTCATTGGCCTGGTCGGGGTGCAGACCAACCAGTTTCCGCGAGCGATGGACCTGGCGCGCGAATTCCGCGCCGCCGGGCTGCCGGTGTGCATCGGCGGCTTCCACGTCTCCGGCTGCCTGGCGATGCTCAAGTCGATGCCACCCGAACTCGACGAAGCGCTCGCGCTCGGAGTGTCGCTATTCGCCGGCGAGGCCGAGGACGGGCGGATCGACGAAGTGCTGTCCGATGCGTTCGCCGGCAAGCTCAAGCCAGTCTACGACCACCTCGCCGACACACCGGCGCTCGGCGGCGCGCCGATCCCGCTGATGCCCGAGGGGCAGGTGGCCAAGAACATCAACCGCTACGGCAGCTTCGACCTCGGCCGCGGCTGCCCGTTCGAATGCTCATTCTGCACGATCATCAACGTGCAGGGGCGCAGGAGCCGCTTCCGCACGGCCGACGACCTCGAGGCGATCGTCCGTGCCAACGCCGCGATCGGAGTCAGCCGATTCTTCCTGACCGACGACAACTTCGCGCGCAACCGCAACTGGGAGCCGCTGCTCGACCGCCTGATCGCCCTGCGCGCCGAGGGCCTGGAAGTGCGCATGGCGATCCAGGTCGACGTGCTCGCTCACCGCATCAAGCGCTTCATCGACAAGTGCGTCGCCGCCGGCGCCGACCAGATCTTCATCGGCCTGGAAAACATCAACGCCGACAACCTCGAAGCGGCCAACAAGCGGCAGAACCGGGTCGAGGAATACCGCGCTATGTTCCTTGCCTGGAAGCGCCACGCGGTGGTGATCCATTGCGGCTACATAGTCGGCTTCCCCAACGACACTTACGCGTCGATCCTGCACGACATCGAAGTGCTCAAGGAGGAACTGGCGGTCGACACGATCTATCTCAACTACCTGACCCCGCTTCCCGGCAGCGAGGATCACCGCCGGCTGCACGAGGCCGGCACGTGGATGGACCCGGACCTGACGAAGTACGACCTCAGCCACCGCGTGACCCACCACGCGCGGATGAGCGGCGCGGAGTGGGAGCGTGCCTATCGCGACGCCCACCGCAGCTTCTATTCGTGGCCGCACATGGAGCGGATCATCAAGCGGATGGCCGCGCTCGGCTCGAACAAGAAGCTGACCACCGTCAACCGCCTGCTCGCCTATCGCGAGGCGGTTCGCCTGGAGGGGGTGGCGAAGCTTGAATCCGGCTACATCCGCGTCAAGCGGCGCCGCCAGCGCAAGCGCGGGATGCCGCGCGAGAACGCGCTCGCGTTCTACGCCCGCTACTGGGGCCACCTGGCCTACGGCCTCGGCGGCTCGGCGATCACTTACGCGCGCCTCAGGCTGATCCTGTGCCGGGTGCTCAGCGACCCGCATCGCCACGAATACCGCGACGCCGCGATCACCCCCGACCGCGAGACCGACCGCCTGTTCCTCGAAGCTACCCGGAAGTCCGACCACGCCGACCAGCGCCGCCGGCACCGTGAAAGCGCCGCTGCCGCTTGACCTGCGGGCCAAGCATTTCTTAGCCGCCGGGAAAGAGGAACTCGTTGGCCATCCCGCGCCGACAACCTACCTCTAGCCTATACAATTTGCTGCGAAAGGAGCCCCCATGACCATCCAGCTCGGGCAGATCGCCCCCGATTTCGAAGCCGACACCACCCAGGGCCACATCCGCTTCCACGAATGGCTCGGCGATAGCTGGGGCGTGCTGTTCAGCCATCCGAAGGACTTCACGCCCGTCTGCACCACCGAGCTGGGCGAAGTCGCCCGCCTGCGGCCCGAATGGGACAAGCGCCACGTCAAGACCATCGGCCTGTCGGTCGACCCGGTCGATTCCCATCACAAGTGGGAAAGCGACATCGAGGAGACCCAGGGCTACGCGGTCGATTTCCCGATGATCGCCGATCCCGACCAGAAGGTGGCCCAGCTCTACGACATGGTCCACCCGGACACCGACGCGACGATCACCGTGCGCGCGGTCTACGTGATCGACCCGAACAAGAAAGTCCGCCTGATCCTCACCTACCCGCCGAGCACCGGGCGTAACTTCCAGGAAATCCTGCGGGCGATCGACAGCCTGCAGTTGACCGACGCGCGCGGCGTCTCGACCCCGGTCAACTGGAACCCCGGCGACCGCGTGGTCATCTCGCCCAAGCTGTCGGACGAGGACGCGCTGGCGAAATTCCCGCAAGGCTTCGAGAAGCAGAAGCCCTACCTGCGGCTGGTCGACCTGGACGCGACGGCCAAGTAACGCCGTGCAGCGTGGACCACTGACGCGATTCAATTGAGTCGAAGGCCTCAGGTGTCCTAGACCTCTCCCCACGGGGAGGGGTCTTGTGACCACGTCTTTCAAAGTAACTCTCGGATGTCTGGGCCTCGCGCTGGCCACGTCGACTGCGCTGGCGCAGGAAGATGGGCCGCCGCCCGTCTGGCAAGGCGTTTGGGAGGGCGCGGTGGGCGACGCGCCGGTCCACGTCTGCCTGGAAGGGACGCCAGTCGGCCAGGGGGCTTACTACTACGACCGCGTCAAGCGCCTGCTGCGGCTCGATCCGGGCAAGGCCGGAGGAGAGTGGTTCGAGCAGGAAACCTTCCACGAGGACGGCGCCCGCTGGCGCATAGTGCCGCATGAGGGTACGCTCACCGGCACCTGGAGCGACGGTAAGAAAGAACTTCCGGTCCGGCTCACGCGCATCGCCGCCTCCAGCAAGGACGAGAACGGACCGTGCGGCAGCACGGCCTTCAATCGCCCGCGTGTGGGCCCCGTGCGGCTGATGTCCGGTCATGCGATCAAGGATGGCGAACGCTACACCACGTGGAGCTTTAAGCCCGGCCCGTGGTTCGGCGATTCAATCGAGATCACGACATTCACTCTCGACCGCCCCGGCCCCCAGGTTGCCAAAGTAAATGGCTTGCTTCGCTCCGCATTGCCCAAACCCGACGGCACCGGTGATTGGTTCGATTGCGTGGCGGGGACTCTTGATGGCGACTTTGCGAAAGCTGTTGAGCCCACTCTGATAACAGCGCGGTGGTTGGGAGTACGGGACACGAGCGATTACTTTTGCGGCGGTCCCCATCCCGAGAGTTTCAGCACCGCAAGAACCTTCGATCTGTCTCGGGGGATCGAGGTCGACCCACTGGACTGGTTCGGGCTCAAAGCCGTCCACCGCGAAGACCAGGGCGGTCAATACGGTGTCTACAAGACCCTGACGCCCGCCTTTCGCGCGGCCATCCTGAAGGGATGGAAGGGGGAGTCCGATGCCGACTGCGACGATGCCATGCGCAGCCAGGAAGACTGGAACGTCGGCATCGCCCGCGGCGCTCTCGTCTTCTCGCCCCAGTTCCCGCATGTGATCGCGGCCTGCACGGTGGATTTCAAGGTGCCCTTCGCCCGCCTTCAGTCGTGGATGAACGAGCAAGGAAAGGCCGCGGTCGCCACCCTGCCGAACTAGGCGGGTTCCTTTCGCCAGGCAGCTCCTGCAGGATGCTACTCCTCGAACCGCCCGTCGCCCTCCCGATCGCGCTGGTACGAGCGCGCGAGCGGAAGGGGCGGTAGCCACGCCGCGCGGCGGACGATCCAGGATTCGTAGGTCGGCATGAATTGGTCGGGCGCGTCGAGCGTGCCGAGGTGCACTTCCACCTCATCATCATGGCGCGCGAAAACGGAGGAGCCGCAGCGGGGGCAGAAATGCCTCCCGCTGTACTCGCGCGTCTCGCCCTCGATCGTCACCGCATCCTCAGGGAATATCGCCGCGGCATAGATCAGCGCCCCGTGGTGCTTGCGGCAATCGAGGCAGTGGCACAAGCCGACCCGGTAGGGCCTGCCAGCCGCTTCGATCCGCACGTCGCCGCACAGGCAGCCTCCGCTGACGCGATCCATGGCAGCGCTCCCTGTCAGGCCGAAACCTTCAGGCACGCCACTCCCGCGCTGGCGAGGCCGCTGCAAATGGCCGCTGCCCCGGGCCCCGAGGCGCGCAGGCGGTAGAACTGGCGCGAGTTCACGACCGCCGGAACGATCTGGTGCTGCAGCGATGCCAGCTGCGGCTGCCGCCCGACCAGCTGCTGCCAATAGGCGGCGGCGTTTTGCGGCGATTGCGCCGCGACGAGCTGAATGGTCTGGCCTGCCTTTCCGGCGGGCAGGCCAGGAGGAGCGGGCGCAGTGCGCGCCGGGGCGGCCGGAGCACGAGCCGCAGCCGCTGTCAGCTCGATCGCGGCCGTCTGGCGCGTGCCCGGAGCCGGAACCCGTCCGCCTACCAGCATGCGCACCCCATCGGCCGAGGCCAGCGACTGGCGAGTTACGAGCACGGCCGTCGAGTCTGGATCGGTCAGCGCGTACAGCCTGCGCGCGAAAGCCCGCGGCACGCGGATGCAGCCGTGCGAAGCGCGGTAGGCCGGGACATAGCCGGCGTGCAGCGCGACCCCGCCCCAGGTGAGCCGCTGCATGTAGGGCATCGGCGCGCCGCTGTAGATCGTCGAGCGGTGGTGGACGGCCTTCTGCAGGATCGGGAAAAGACCCGCCGGAGTTCCATGACCGCGCCGCCCGGTGGAGACGCGCGACGAGCCCCACGGAACGCCGCGGTCGAACACGAACATCGTCTGCGTGGGCAGGCTGACGACGATCAGCACGCCGCTGTCGAGCGCCCGCTGCGCCGATAGCGGCGCGGGCGAGGCGGCCGGCGCGGGCGAGGCGGGTGGCGCGGGTTCGGCCGGGGGTGCCCCCAGCGGTTCCGCCGCGCACGCCGGCGACGCCATCGCCCAGCCGTCGCCCAGCGCGGCGAGCGATGACCCTGCTGGAACTGGCCTCACGGGAGCGGCGCTCTCGAAAAGCAGCAAGGCCACCGAGCAAACAAGAACGCCGCCGACTCGCCGAATCATAGCCGATCCCCCGGAAAATTATGGTTAACGTTCTAGCACGTCCGGTGCCCCCGATGGCGCGGAAATGCGCAGTGTTCGTCGACACCGCGTTGACAGCGAGATGATATGATGTACCGCCGCGTCCGGTCGAATTGGCCGCGGCGTGAGCAGGACGAGTGATCGGGTCCGGATTCGGTTTCACGAAAGACGTTCGCGCGCCGCTGGCGGCACGCGCCAGTCGCTTCGGCCCCGCTTGGACCGGCGCGTTGGTTTACTTCCTGCTGCTTTGCTTCGTGGTGCAAGGCAGCGCAGTCCAGAGCCACGTGCACCTGGTCGAAGAGGCAAGCCCGCTGGCCGTGGCGGCGGGCCAAAGCCACATCGCAACCGCGCCCGCCGGCAAGGGGGATTCTCCCGCGGACTGCCCGCTGTGCCAGGAAGCAGCGATAGCCGGAGCCTATTTGCTGCCGCCGGTCACCGTCCTGCCGCCGCCTCCAGCTCCCGTTCCGTGGATCGCGGTCGCTACGCACGCCGCGTTCGGCCTTCCCGCACAGCCGCTCGGCTGGCTGAGCCGCGCGCCGCCCGAATAGCTCCAACGCCCGCAGCGAAGCGGCTGGTCAGTCTCTGACGAGCGACCCGCGCTTCACGTCAGGCCCGGAGTGCGCCCCGCGCGCGCCCGGCTTTCAGGCCATTTGGAGCCCGCTTCATGCGCTTCCTTCTTCTTTCGACCGCGGCCGCCGCTGCGCTCATGTCCCATGCCTCGTTGGCGCAGGACGCGGCCACTGTCCCGACCCCGACGCCAACCCCGACGCTGGCGGGGCAATCCGCCGATCAGCCGCCGGCCGCGCCGGCGCCTGACAACACCCCGCAAGGCAGCGCCATCGTCGTCACGGGCACGCGTGTCCGGCGCGACGACATCCTCGGTAACGTCAATACGCTCGGCGGCGACACCCTGGTGCGCGACGTGCGCCCGACGATCGGCGAGACTTTGGCGACGCAGCCGGGCGTATCGACGTCGGGTTCGGGACCCAACGTCTCCCGTCCGGTGCTGCGCGGCCTTTCCGGCGAGCGCCTGCTGATCCTGACCGACGGGATCGGCTCGCTCGACGTCTCGGCCTCGAGCAGCGACCACGCGGTGGCGATCGATCCGCTGACCGCGCAAAGCATCGACGTGCTGCACGGCCCCGCCGCGCTGCTCTACGGCTCCTCCGCGATCGGCGGGGTGGTCAACGTGATCGACTCGCGTATCCCGCGCAAGGAGCCCGGCGGGCCGGTGTCGCTGCAGGCGCTCGCCGGCTACGCCACCGCGGCCAACGAAGTCTTGGCCAACAGCGGCGTCGACGTGCCGCTCGGCGGCCACTTCGTCGCCCATGCCGACGCCAGCTACACGCACAACGACGACTTGCGAACCGGCGGCTACATCCTGTCGCAGCCGCTACGCGAGGAAGCCGCGGCGAGCCTCGACCCGGCAATCCGTGCGCTGGCCGATCTCAAGGGCGACTTGCCGAACAGCGACGGGCAAACCTTCGAGGCTGCCGGCGCGCTTGCCTGGATCGACGGCGACAGCAACGTCGGCTTCTCGGTCTCGCGCCACCGGGCGCTCTACGGCGTGCCGATCCGCTATTCGCTCGACCCGGCAATCGAGGCCGAGCAGACGCACATCCACGTAATGCAGACGCGCTACGACGGACGCGCCGAGATCGGCCTCGGCGGCTTATTCAGCCAGCTCAAGCTGCGCGGCGCTTACTCCGACTACCATCACGACGAGCTCGGCGCCGACGGCTCGATCGGCAGCTCGGTCTTCTCGAAGGGAGGCGAAGTGCGCGCCGACCTGGTGCAGGCGGACCGCGGCGGCTGGGGTGGGCAGTCGGGCGTGCAATACCTCGACGTGCACCAGCACATCGCCGGCGACGAGCAGTACCTGCCGCCCACGGTCAACAAGACGCTTGGGTTGTTCAGCGTGCAGCACTGGCATGCCGGGCCGTTTCGCCTGGAAGCCGGCGGGCGATTCGAACAGGCCGACCTGACCGCGAACGCCAGCCCGGTGGTCGGCAACCCCGAGCTCCAACGCTCCTTCTCGACCTTCTCGGGCTCGGTCGGCGGCACTTACGAATTCGCTCCCGGCTGGCGCGCCGGGCTGAGCCTCGCGCGTTCGGCACGGGCGCCTTCGGCCGATGAGCTATTCGCCGACGGCCCGCACGGCGGCAATGCCAGCTTCGAGTTGGGCGATCCGCGCCTGACGACCGAAAAGAGCGTCGGCTTCGAGGCCATGGCCAGTCACGCCGGCCAGGGCTTCAACCTGACCGCCACCGCCTACGGCAGCCATTTCTCGAACTTCATCTACCAGACTCCAACCGGCGAGGTGCGCGACAACCTGCCGGTCTACGCCTTCCGCGAAGGCCCGGCGAATTACACCGGGTTCGAGGTCGAGGCCGATGCCGCGCTCGGCAAGGCGGCGGGCCTGACCTGGGGCGTGGAAGGGCAAGCCGACGCCACCCGCGTGCGCATCCGCAACTTCGGCCCGGCGCCGCTGATCCCGCCGCTGCGCCTGAGAGGCGCGGTGTCGGCGACGAGGGGCGCGGTGGCCGGGCGGCTCGAGGTGGAGCACGACTTCACCCACACCAGCACCGCCCCGAACGAGCTGCCGACCGCGGGCTTCACGCTGGTCAACGCCAGCCTCGACTGGCACCCGTTCGCAGATCGGCCGGACCTGACGCTGTCGCTTGCCGGCGATAACCTGTTCGATGTCGAGGCGCGGCGGAGCACCAGCCTGCTCAAGGACTACGCGCCACTTGCGGGCCGCGATGTCAGGCTCACGCTCAACCTGAGGGTGTGACCGGATGCTCCTTCCTCCTTTCCCAAGGGGAAAGGCCGAATCCAACATCTTGCCCGCGCCTGATTGCCAAGTAAGAGGACCTGGGTCACAGACGCCCCTTCCACGGAGAAGTGTGATCCG